>JBEVKW010000417.1:0-21178 GCA_040509495.1 Chitinophagaceae bacterium
TAAACCCGCTCACTTTGAAAGTATTCGTTAAACGCTCATCACCGTACCCAGAAATTCACACACCATGTATTTACCTGCATTGGAGGATAGGCCGGGTATGGCCCCACTCGTCCAGTTGGATTAAAAAAATGCATTCATCACTTAAGGCGACGCACATAGTGCCGTTGAATGTCGGGCGTCGCATTCCATTCGCCAATTCAGTGTACATAAAATGGCCGGCAGACTACATGCGGAAAGTAAGTTGCCTTCGACAACTTCAGCAATTGTTTTGAGTCAAAAAGTATAGTTTTGATAAGCTCTTCTATAAAATCGAAGCCTCTTGAGTCATTCCGTGAGTCTTTTGAAAATGATCACCTAATTGAATTGATTAATAACTTATTACTAGACCGGTTTGAATCTAGTCGTCCCGACACTTAGGAAAAAGAGTCTTCAGTTTTGAAGGCTCTTTTTTTGTGGAGCTGCTAGCGCATCCCGACCGAGGTCGGGAGGGTCGCTAGTTCGAATCCAGTCGTAATGATGCACTGGATGCCGCAAAGTGATATTCCTAGATGAACGTGTGATATTTCTTTTCGTAAAAACCGAGACGAATTGTCACACCTGTCGAGATTGCAACTCAAAGCGCGAAAAAAAGAGAAAATTGCCCGTAGCCGATTTCTATTTACTGTGACATAATTGAAAAAATGCTCTTTGAGGTGTTGCCAGACTGCCTGTCGGGCTTACGCATCCAACTCTCCCCACGCCCTAAAGTTAAAATCTGGTCTTAACTCTTTTAATGCCTCCGAATTATTCTCGCACCAACGCTTAATTCCATATAACCTTCTTTGTTGCTGAAATAATAGAATGTATATTCCTACGCTTGAGAGTTTGGGGAATCGTCACACGTAAGCTAGACTATGAACAGCGGCATGCGCACAATGCCCGCCTATTGTTTTTTGCTTAAAAACTTCAGGGTTTGATAACTATCTTATTCCACTTTCTTCAACAAGAAAAACTCTATTAGAACCTGTAACATTCAAGGCATAGCGCGTTATTTCATCCTCAACCTTTTTGGGGAACTTGGCCATGTCCGTGCCCCCCTGGCCTGTTTCTATACTTGCAATTCCACTTTCAAGAAGACTTTGTATCGAATTGAATTGTGTTAGGGTAAATGATGAAATCATTTGGTTGTCCAGACAGATCTTTACCAATTTGCTCGCAGTATCAGTAGTGCAATATTGCCAGTTTTTGTTCTTTTAAATCACTTTCAATATACTTTTAAAAGCCTTTAGGCATTCAGAAAGACACTCTTTATTCCGTCCCTACTTTACACGTTGATCGTTGCCGTTTTGCCGTGGCTTGTTGTGGGAGAATTTATTGGGTAAGTTTCCATTCCAGGATATTATGCTCCTGGAAAGAGCCACTGGTTGAAGCAACAAGGCCTATGAAGAATTTATCTGACAAACCAAGTGAAGTGAAAAGATCCACGTTGTATTCCAGTACTTGGTTGCCATCAAGCCATACGATGATCTTATTTCCTGTATATTTCACTTTCGCCTTGTGAATTACCAGCCCCTGCATTTCGGGTATATTTCCATTATAAACCTTAGCATTGGAATAATGCGTGCTGTTGGGTTGTATGCCTTTTGTGTGGATGGCCACGTGATTGCTATTTTCGCCTGCGTCAGGCCATGTGTCAAATTCCACGGCAAGCGATGATGGAACACCTTCATATCCGAGTTTACCTGCAGAGCCCGGATAGGTGTTGATCTTGAGGGTCGGGATTTCTTTGGCGATCAGCAACGCGAAGCCATCAGCGCCGCCATTGCCTGAAACCGGAAGCCGGAATGAAAACGTTGTTTCAAAATCACCTGTAACGGGTGTTGTATGAAATGCCTGCCCGGAAGTAAATACGGTCGCTGGCGTCAGCCGCAGCCGGCCATCAATCAATGTTGCATCGCCCTGCAGTGCCGTGTGTTGCATGTCGAAGGGCGCTGAACCAGGCGTCCACGTGATCTGATCCCACAATGCAGAGGAGGAGAACAGCGGGTCGTCAGACACGGCAACATCCATTGTGCAATTGCACAGCGCAGGCTGCAGTGTAACGCCGGCGGTTTTGCAGATCTGTTCCGCCCAGGCCAATTTTTCTGCTGTGATTTCAACAGGTTTTGATGGAAAATCCAATTGTGTGTGAGAAGATGTATTCTTTCCCTGTTCATAGTAAAACAACGAATTGGACTGTGTGATGCGCCAGCTGTTGGCAAAAGCCGGATAGATATTCTCAAACGAATATTCGATCACCTGTCCGTTTGCCAGCTGCAGATCATTGTCTTTGTTTCCATCTGCATTTCCCAGCAGTCCTTTTGTTTTTCCCGCACGGCTCTTCACTGCAAGGATCTTGTAATCGATCATGCTTCCATTGAACGTCTGGTCTAATCTCACTTTTACAAGGTCACCATATTTCGAGCGGATGACCAGTATCGGGAACGGCCCCTCCTGTTTCATTTCGAGTGAAGCGCCCTGCTGGAGTGAAAGGGCCTGAAAATTGAAATCATGCAACTGGTTGTTGATATATAGTCTTTGCGGCGCAACAGTAACGCAAACGATGTCGGTCCCTGTTTGCACGGCTACACCCCGGTTCACTGTTGCCTGGGCTTTGATGTAGGGCAGTTTTTCCTGGCGGACCTGGACTTCAAAATTATCTGTAAGAGATTTCATGGCGATGAATTCACCGAAACCATGAAAGTCATAGGTTTTGCCATCCGGCGTATAGATATGCGGATCTCCCTGGCCGCCCCCGGCAGGCAGCAGATCATCCGGTTCATCTTCGTCCTCACACTGGCCTGCTACGCCATCTTGCGCCACGTAATTCATAATGGCAGGCACCAGTCCGGTGGCAAGAGAACCTAAGCCGCCTCCCTGCGAAATGGTTTCGGCGAAACCGGATAAGGCGTTCACGTTATCCATGGTAGAAATACAACCAAAAGCCGGCTGACCATTCAGGATATTATTGGCAGCTTCTGCAAAAGATTTACAGTTCTGATAAGTATTATAGATTCCCCAGCCGAGGGCCAGTGGATTACCCGTACTCAATCCCGCAACGCCCATGATACATCCAAAGGCTGCAGACCCAACATAAACGAGTTCACTTTGCCAGTGGGGAGGGAAACCGGGCCTTTGTGTGTTAAGCTCTTTTATCCGTTCAAAACTATTCCAGACATCATCATTGAATTTGATCTTGCCGGTTTTGTGAATGACGGCACCTGTTTCCGTATTCTTAATAGTGACAGATCCTGTCTTTGTGTTATTGTCGAAATCCTCATACTCGATGGTATGACCCGTTGATGTCGTGGTGGAAGACGGCGTATAGTCTTCATTAAGTTCATGCGATAGCCAACCACCCGTTTCCGTATGTGTTTCAACGATCAGGTAGATGGTATCAGGTTTACCATCATCATCCTTTGATCCAAATGCGGCATACTGCATTTTTGAAAGAGGATCATTGATCAGCAGACCCAGGTTCTTATCAGCGCCTTTTACTGACGTGATGATATATTTATCCGGTTGACTGATCGGCTTTGATGGAGGTATGGGCGGATTCTCCGGCGGAGCATCCTTCTTCGTACAAGCGTGGAATGCGATACAGGACAGAAATATGAGGGACAAAACAAAGCGTATCCTGAACTTGTGTGAGCCGGTTCTTACTTTCATGTTGATAAGGTTTGCCCGCAAAGATCTTATCAACATACATTCAAGAATCCACTGGTTGAGTAATCCGGACAAAAAACCTTGTGAATTGACTGAGTACGATGCTTCCGGGCAACCTGACGAAGCGGTCGCGGCCGGCAGAACGTTTAATCTTGCTGAGGAAAACAAGGTTAATCTGGCGATCTCAGCTTTGTCAAACGCTAATATTTATTATATTATCAAGAAGACCCGTATTAATAGAGTCCTTATTAAAAAGCGTTGAGTCTTTACATAGTCTCAACATCACTGGGATTACACAAGATCGCTCACAAGCGACTTCAGTTTTTGAAGATGCAATCCACTACAAAACAGCAGGCGCAAATGAAAACGCAATATGATAGGGACAAGGAATGTGAAGGATTACATACGTAGCGAGTAGTAGCCCTGGCTCCGGGCGAGGTTTTGAACGTCATTGAACATAGAAAATTAGATCAGGGAAAAATAGCCACTTCTTGCGGAGGATCTGTGAAAGTCGTTTTCCCGTACAATTTCCAACAAGCCGCGAGGCATGACTCTAACAGCCAATGCATTTTATATAATTTTCCCGCCTGGAGCATGGTTGCAGATTTAACAAAAGTTCGCTTAATCTTGCTTTACTCGGTAGGCACCGTGAAAGTAACAGGCTCTGCTCCCTTTACTAGTTTACCATCTTTATAAACATTTACCCGGTCTTTCGAATATCCACTTTCCAACGCAACAAAACTTGCAGGATCCGAACCTGGGATTTTTTTATAAAGGTAATATACAGATTTATTATCCTGTGAATACGGATACGCTAATAACGAAAATGTTTGCCGGTCGCAATTTATTTCGTGAATGCCATTATGGACGTCACTCGGATACCCATAGTAATAAATACGGTTTGTATCGCTCGCGTAATTTGAGTTTAGAATACGAAAACTTTTGGGATCTGCATTATTAACGGGGTTCTGGTCAAGGTAAACCCCGTATCGGTCTTTCACAAACCGCATTGTGACGACTTCAAGACTGGCGAGTTCTCTTACTTTGAAAGGTTTATCCTTGTAATATGCGTGTTTATGGTCTTTGGCATAGTTATCACCCAAAGTTTGGAACGACGCGGGCGATGCATTTCCCAAGGTGACAATTGTCTGTTTTTTTGTAGTATAATAAGTTTGTCCATCCCTGTATTCCTCGCAGTAGTACACATTATTTTCGTCTTTAGCATAATGTTCGTCCAGCGCTTCAAAAGAAGTTGCATCTGCATCTTCGACAATTTTTTCTTTATAGTAAATGATGCTGTCATTCACAGCGAATGAAGTGTTGAGGATCTGCCAACCGTCACCAGTCAATTCTTTGCCGTTAAAAGTCAGCTTTCCGTCTTTCTGCTTGTACCCGGAACTGCAACGGCTCAGCGGAATAATACCCACCAGTATCAAGATCGTTTTAATAAGCCACTTCATAAGTTTAAACATGATATTGACTCTGTTATTTTTTCCTGCGAAAATTATTTTCTCAGAGAAGAAAACATTCCCGGAGCTAATAAGTTAATTCGGGATAGCTATGCTCTTCAGCTGAAATGCAAAGTAATGCTGATATCATCACTGCAGCCAGCACAAAGTAGTTGGTGACCGCATTACTTAGTGGATAGCAGGATATGGAAGATACAAAGCATTTGCGGCTTGCACAGCAACCGCTGGCAGGAAGTATCAATCAGTAAAAGTTTAATCCTTTTCGTTGAATGAGGAATGAAAACAAACAAGCAAAACAAAAAACTTGCAGTTTATATTCTATCTCTTTGCCCCATTCGGTTATAGATAAATGATTTGGATTAAGAAAAGTTTGAAAATGAGGGTTTGTCCGCGTTCAACAGCTTTTCATTTCCAGTCTCATTTTTATGCCTTGTCGCTCCTGTCCAATCCAGAAAAACCGACAAAATTTAAGACCTTCAGCATAACGGAACGTACACTAGGATGATGATCAATCGCCTTGCCGATGGTGGAAGAGCTGATACATAGATGGAAAAAAAGCCAGGTGGCAACTCAAAATTGACATGGTAAGAAGGATGCTTGACATTGGTGATCTAAGGCAATTCTCCCGCAGGGTGCCAGGTGACCTAGCCTGGCCGGCGCTCATAACGTGAGATCTTCTTTTCCGCACAACCTCTGAGCACAAAACTGGAATGCGCATTGTCGTGGTAATGCAAAAAACCGTTGAACCCATTTGGGTGGAGGATAGTCCGACTGGCGATGAGTTCAGTCGTTTCCCAACTGTCGATCACCTTACTTACATGTATGTTTTTACCGAGCGCTTTCATGAAAGTATTCATTGCTTTACCGGCCAATTGTAAAACGTGTTGTAAGTTATCCAGATCAAGACATTTTAAAAAATCTGGCGGCGAAGAAAAGCTATGATCGCGAATAATCAAATGGCTATCTTGTTTTTAGTCTTCCTGAGCATAGCACAGAATGATGACGACTTTGCTGAAAATAAGCCTTAAATAAAAATAGGTAGGACAGTTCAGGACAGCATACCCTGGCTCCTCTCGTCCGAATAACTATATTTGCCTACATATACTTTCCAAATTGCTTTGCCACATGCAGGATGATCAATACACGCTCTTGAAAAAGATCGCTGAAGGAGATGAGCCATCTTTCCGGATCTTGTTTGACCGCTATCATAAAAAAGTGTTTGCACACTTGTTCGGTATCACTAAATCAAAAGAGGTTGCCGAAGAACTTATGATGGACATCTTCGTAAAGTTATGGGCAGGCAGAGAGCTGATCCTCGATATCCGTGATATGGATGCATTCCTGAAAAAAGTCGGCTACAACAAATCGATGGATTTCTTCCGGATCGCAGCGCGCAACGCCAAACTCCAGAAAGCTATAGAGCGGGAAATGGAACAGGGAACCGGCATACCCGCCGATGTGCGGCTGCATGATCTCGAACTCAAAGAGATCTTACGCAATGCCGCCAGGCAACTATCACCCCAACGCCGGCTGGTCTTTACCCTCAGCCGCGAAGAAGGACTCACCCACGATGAGATCGCGCAGAAACTCAACCTTTCCCGCAACACCGTCAAAAATCATATGATCGAAGCTATCAAAAGCATTAAAAAACACCTCAGGGCAAACGATGTTGAGACTTATTTGCTGGTGGCGGTTTTCCTGACGAAGTAGGTTTGGGAGGTTTGACAGGTTTGATAGGTTTCAGAGAGTTGTGTTCGCGGTACTTTATCTCTCACAACGGACCTAATCATTATATCTGACTTTTAAAACTTCCGGACCTATCAAACCTACAAACCTCCCAAACCTGTCAAACGTCCCACCTTTTCAAAAAAAACCTCCCCTCCCACTAGTCCTCCCCCATCCGTTTCAACGTCCTTTAGATAATTAAACTTTATCTATGTCCTCAAATCCGTTGAGACTGCAATTACTTTTTAAAAAATATATCAACAATGAATGCTCACGGGAAGAGCTACAGGAATTCTGGCAATTGATGTCGGAATTATCTGATAATGATCTTTTGTCTGATGAGATCAAACGGTATTGGGACAGTGATACGCCGGATAAATTGAATGAAACCCGAATGAACAGTGGCAAAACGTACGAAGAAATAATGCAACGGGCAGCGTTGATCGAGACAGGTCCGAAGATCCTGCCGCTCTATCGCCGCAAATGGCCGCGGTATGTGGCAGCAGCCGCGTCTGTATTACTGGTATTTGCATTGTTCTTTTTATTCAGGCAGGAAAAACAGGAAAAACAACTGGCGAATGCCAATAAGATCGAAACCGGCACCCATCCTCACCAGGTGATCAGTCTGCCTGATGGCACCAAAGTCACCCTTAATGGAAACAGCCGGCTGGAATACCCGCCAGTGTTCAATGGAGAGTTCAGGGAAGTAAATCTTGTAGGTGAAGCATTCTTTGAAGTGACGCATGACCCGGAAAAACCTTTCCTTGTACATACAGGCAGCATTGTAACGCGGGTACTCGGCACCTCTTTTAATATCAAAGCCGTTCCCGGGGAAAAAGATGTTGCCGTAACCGTGGTCAGTGGCAAGGTGCAGGTAATGGAAAACAAAAAAGTGCTCGGTCTGCTCACGAAGAACGATCAGATAATGGTCAATACCGAATCACATGAAGTAACACAATCAAAAGTGGAAGTAAAGGAGGTCATGCAATGGAAAGCTGAAGATCTCGTATTTGAAGATATCACCTGGGAAAGAGCTGCGATCATGATCGCCAATCGCTACGGCGTTTCCATCCGTTTTGAAAATGAAGCGATGCGCAACTGCCGCTTCTCCGGAACATTCCTGAGCGATAACGGACTTGAACAAGTGCTCGACGTTGTCTGCACGCTCACCAGCGCCACATGGGAGAAAGATGCTGGCGGAGTAACAATCAAAGGAGCAGGATGCCGTTGAGGGGGGGTGAGAAGTTTAAAAGTTTAAATGTTTAATAGTTTAATAGTTTGACCTGAAAGGGATCTTTTAACAATCAGCAAAATTGAACTATTAAACAACAAATAAACCGCATAAGCCATTAAACTATCAAACGCTACAACTAATAACCCTTTAAACTATTAAACTTCTAAACTATTAAACCTTTAAACCTTTAAACTCTCTGCGTGACAAAAAAGGCTACTCTGAGTGAAGATCAGAATAGCCGGTTGTTTCAAACATTCGCGTAAACATTTAAAACTGCTGTAAAATTATGGATTTTCTTGCCATGGGACGCCATTTGCGGCGATCTCCTGTCAAATGCACCACCTTTAACCATTGGTCATTTGTTATGAAACTAACGAGCTTACTGTGTGCTATCTTATTTACCGGAGTTTCTATCCTGTTTGCTTCTCCGGGTAAAACCCAGGAACTGGATTCAACTTTTCTGACGCTTGGGTTGGAAAATGAACCATTGAAAACCGCCTTTAAGAAGATTGAACAGCAAACGCCTTTTCGGTTTGCCTTCATCGAAAACCAGGTCGCATCGGCTTCGCCGCTGAGTATTCCGCGGCAGAAAAGAACACTCCGGCAAACGCTGAACATTCTTTTTGCTAACTCGAAGTTTGAGTATACCGTTAATAAGAACAGTATCATCGTGATTGAAAAACGGGGTATTGCCCAGTTGCCTTCAGCGCTGATCGATACAACAAAGAATATCACGGGAAAGATCACCGGTACAGACGGACAACCATTATCCGGCATCTCTGTCACGATCAAAGGAACGCAGCGTGGAGCGGTTACCAATGACGCGGGTCAATACCGGCTGCCTGATGTGGAAGAGAATGCCGTTTTACTGATCACCGGTACAGGGTTCAAACCACTGGAAGTTATGATTGGCAGCCGCTCCGAACTGGACGCACAGATGGAAGCAGAGATCAGGCAGATGGATGATGTAGTGGTGGTGGGTTATGGTAAACAACGAAAAGCGAATCTGACCGGCGCTGTATCTACTGTTAAAGGAACTGAACTGACCACTGCACCGCTTGCCAGCACAGCGAATACACTAGCCGGAAGACTTCCGGGCTTGATCTCTCTTCAATCAAGCGGACAACCGGGCGCTGATGCAGCTGCATTAAGCATCCGTGGATTTGGCAATGCACTCATCATCGTTGATGGAGTAGAAACTGAATTCAATAATATCGATCCAAACCAGATAGAGACGATCACCATTCTGAAAGATGGTTCCGCTGCGATATATGGATCAAGAGCTGGAAATGGTGTAATACTGGTTACCACCAAACGTGGTGGATCGGGCAAACCCACTATTTCATTGAATAGTTCTTATACTGCGCAGGCGATCACTGCTTTTCCAAAAATGTCAAGCTCAGGACAGATCACCGAGATGTCAAGAGAAGCATGGCTGAATTCTGGCAGACCGGATGCCGGTGCTCCTTATACAGCGGAACAGGTTCAGCGATTCTATGATGGCACCGATCCGCAATACCCTAATACCGACTGGTATGACCTGCTGATCAGAAAATTTGCACCACAGCAACAACATAACCTCTCTGTACGCGGCGGAAGCGATAAGATCAAATATTACGGCTTCCTCGGCTTCGTTGACCAGGGAGCTATCTGGAAAAGCGGAAACGGCGGAAATTACAAACGTTACAATCTTCAATCGAATATCGATGCAAAGATCAGTGATGACCTTACACTGCAGCTCGATCTTGCTGCAACAAACGAATACCGCCGATTCCCCTGGCGCTCACAGGAGCGCGCATTATGGACAGATTTCTGGCAAACCTTCCCGATGTATCCAGCCACACTCCCCGACCCTACAATGTATTCGTTTGCACAAGGCGGCGGCACAGGCGGTGCACACCTCATGACCAATAGCGATATTGCTGGTTATGACAATACCGATAACCAAAACCTGAGAGGCACGATCGCATTGACCTATGCCATCAAACCAGTCAGGGGGCTTTCTGCAAAAGCATTTGTCAACTATCTTCAGTACAGCTCTTATGGAAAGACATTTGTAAAACCACTTACCTTCTATACGTATGACTATGCCAGCGAAACATATACAAAAGCGGGCTCTTTATACGAAAAAGCGTTCCTTACGCAAAGTGCAGGTCGCAGCCGCATTCTGACCAGCCAGTTCTCGTTGAATTATGACCGTGTATTGGTAACAGATCACCACGTGTCCGCCCTCGCGCTGATGGAGATCATCGACTATGCCAATGATGGCTTCTCCGGAGGAAGAAGGGATTTTCTCACTACTGCCATTGACCAGTTATTCATGGGAACACTGGAAAGCGCAACGATCAATGGCTACGCTGCCGAAATGGGAAGGAAAAGTTTTGTAGGAAGATTGAATTACGCTTACAAAGGAAAATACCTGCTTGAATCAACGGTGAGGGCTGATGCTTCTGCAAAATTCCCTTCCGATAAACGCTGGGGATATTTTCCAAGTGTTTCACTCGGCTGGAGAGTAACAGAAGAAAGCTTCATGGATGGTATCAGCAATACGCTGGATAACCTGAAACTTCGCGCCAGCTTTGGTCAGTCAGGAAACGATGGCGTGGGTAATTTCCAGTACCTCACAGGATATGTATCGGGTAGTCCCGTGATGCTCGGCGGAAGTCAGCAAACCGGTATGACCTCAACGGGTTTGGCCAATCCCAATCTTACCTGGGAACGCATCAAGATCTACAATGCGGGTGTTGATTTCTCTTTGTTCAACCGGAAACTGTATGGTGTGTTCGAAGCATTCTATCGGGAGCGTGCGGGTATACCGACAAACAGATTGACAAGTCTGCCATCCACCTTCGGTGCAAACCTTCCTCCTGAAAACCTTAACAGCTTAAGCGACCGCGGTTTCGAATTACAAATGGGGACATCAGGAAGCTCTGCCGATTTCATATGGGATATAAGCGGCAACATATCATTCTCAAGAGCCAAGTGGGGACATTTTGAAGAACCCGATTATACAGACCCGGAACAGGCCCGTGTATACAAAAGGTCAGGCACCTGGACGGACAGGGATTTCGGTTATCTGTCCGATGGCCTTTTCACCAGTGAAGATGAGATCTCCGGTTTGAAATTTGACCAGGACGGTCGAGGAAACGTATCACTGAAACCCGGTGATATCCGCTACAAAGATGTAAACGGAGATGGTCTGCTCGATTGGAAAGACCAGGTGGAGATCGGCAAAGGAACAGTTCCCCGCTGGATGTTTGGTATCAACACCAATCTTAAATTCAAAAACTTCGATCTTGCTGCACTGTTCCAGGGAGCATTCGGATACTATAACAATATCAACCTGCTGCAGGCAAATGGCCTCGCACCAAGAGTGTACTATGAATTGCGCTGGACGGAACAAAATAATACAGCGGATGCCTTCATCCCGCGACTGGGAAGCACCGCCGCCACCAATTCACTTCATTCCGATCATTACTACAAGAAAGCAGGTTACCTGCGTTTGAAAACACTGTCGATTGGTTATAACCTTCCGGCTCATATTCTGCGCAGCATCAAGTTCAACCAGGTAAGAGTGTATGCGGCAGGAACGAATCTTTACACCTTCAACCCGCTGCGTAAATATGAAACAGATCCTGAAGCGCCATCGAACAGCAGCGGCTACTACTATCCGCAACAAATGACGGTGACCCTGGGCGTGAACATTTCATTTTAAGAACCACAAACTAATTACAGTGAAAAAGATCAATAAATTATTACTGATAAGTGCGTTTGCATTCAGCTCCTGTACGAAAAGCGTGCTGGATAAAACGCCACTGGATATCGTTTCAGATGCGGTGCTTTGGAATGATCCTACATTAGCTGACGCATTCCTCACACAGATCTATGCCGAAATGACGATCTGGGATCTTGAATTCAATCCTCTCGCCGCAGATGATTACAAATCTGGATTCTTCGATATCACTACCGTTACCGATGAATGCAAAGACGGTGGATGGTGGTGGGGAAGCCGCGCTTTCCGTAAATATGGCAACCTCAGGATTGACGGCGGTCTGCTTGATTACTGGGGATATAACACGATCCGGAAAGCAAATGAATTCATTGACCGGATCCCTTCCACCACACTCGGCGATGACCTGAAAAAGAAACGCCTGGCCGAAGCAAGATATCTCCGCGCCTTCTCTTATTTCGCCATGGTAAAACGATATGGAGGCGTACCATTGATCACAAAAGCGCAATCCATCACCGATCCACCTGAAACGCTTAATCCTGCGAGGGATAAAGAACAAACGATCTACGATTTTGTGATCTCCGAAATGAATGCCATCGCAGGAGATCTTCCTGAAATGTCATCCGGCACCGATCGTGGCCGCGCTTCAAAGTATGCAGCGATCGCACTAAAATGCCGCGCTGCGCTCTATGCAGGGAGTATCGCACAGTTTGCCACCGTGCAAATGGACGGCGTTCTCGGCATCGATCCAACTAAAAAAGAACAATACTACACTGAGGCTTATAACGCCGCCAAAGAGATCATCGACAGTAAGAAGTTCTCACTTTATAATAAACTCCCTTCAGACAAGATCAATAACTACAGAAACCTGTTCACCGACAAATGGAACGAAGAAGTGATCCTTGCCCGCGATCATAATAATGTTCCCATGGAGAACGGCGGAACCGGTATCGCCTATGATTTCCTTGGCACACCAAAGCCGAATGGATGGGGTGCAGGACAAATACTTGTCCCCTATCTTGAAATGATCGAAGAATATGAACACATTGATGGCAGTTCCGGCAAGCTTGATGATGCAACTATCTCGAGCCGCCTTTGGACAACTGAAGAACTCTGGGCGAATAAAGATCCCCGCTTCTTCGCTACCATCGCTACAGAAAATACACAATGGCGTGGAAGGACACTTACTTTCTATAACGTCATCATCAAGTCACACGGCGATGTTGAATTAAGCAACAGCTATAACGGGATTCTTCCACAGGGAAATCAGTTCCAGAATAACTGCGGATTCAGTGTATTGAAATATCTCGATCCGAACAACGATATCAGCACTTACAGTAATTCAACCACAAGTATCCAGGTTTTCAGATTGGGCGAAATATTATTGAATTACGCAGAAGCTGCGTTTGAAACAGGCAGAACGGCCGATGCATTGGAGGCAGTGAATGCTATCCGTGAACGGGCAGGTATAGCGAAACTCACGTCTATAGACAGGAACAAGATCAGGCATGAAAGAAAAGTAGAACTTGCTTATGAAGGTCACCGCTACTGGGACGCACGAAGATGGCGAATTGCAGAAACTACTTTTTCAGGAACAATGCGTGGGCTGAGGTATGTACTGGATTATAATACGCGGAAATATATTCTACTGATCGAAAATAATATCGACGGCATTCCATTGGCGTTCTACCCGAGGAACTATTATCTCCCGCTGACGATTCCAAGAACAGCAAGTAATCCGAATTTGAAAGAGAATCCGGGATATAATTAACTGATTAAACGACCGGCGTAGTTTCCTGCAGATTTCGCAGATTATACAGTTCTCAAACTTGCAGAGGCATTGTTTTTTCGAACACTTACCAATTCGAAAACCCTCGCAGATGCGCAGATGATCAGCGTATCTGCGCAGCGCCTCCCTATGTCTGAAAAGTTCATTAAGTAAGCGACTGTCAGGCTGAATAAATATATCATCTGCGAAATCCGCGGGAAACTACGCCACTCAACAAAAAAACAGCAACTATGAAGATCAATAGCTTTAAACTTTTCACCCTAACGATTAGCCTCAACATACTCGGACAAGCTTCCGCTCAGGAGAATACAGGGAATATCGATTCCCTGTCGCGCCATGAATTTGACTATCGTATGCAAATGACCCTGAACCGGCTTACGACCAGCAAAATGATCCCACAATACACAGAGCAATTCATTCTCGCAGACGTCAATCTTGATCCCGCCAATCCGAGAAGATTCTATAATTTCTCCGGTGATCTTTCGGGCCGTTATATAGAAGTGCTCTCAATGGCGCCCAAAAAATCAAACCGTATTCAATTACCACAACTCGTCAGCAAACTCATCAGTTTTCAACAGCCCGACGGCAGATTCGGAAGTAAAGACCTCATCTTCACAGAAGATAAGATCAGCGGCGAACACATGGCACTTCTCTGGGGAAATGGTCGTCTGTTGGTGGGACTGATGCAGTATTATAAAGAATACCGTGACCCCAATGCCTTACAGGCTGCCAAACGCCTTGGAGATTTCTTTATCAGTTCCTATGAAGTATGCTCCACCCCTGCCGTCTCCAAAAGACTCGAAGGGATGATGGCCATGGGCATTATTTGTTTTACACAATACATCGAAGGACTGGTAATGCTTACCGAATTCTCCGGTGATGCAAAATACGCAAACATTGCAGCGAAAACATATCCTGTACTTCCACCCCGCGGCAAACAACACACGCATGGCTACCTGAGTACGCTGCGCGGTGTGCTGATGCTTTACAATTATGACCACAAACCGGCACACCTTGATTTTGTCCGCAAACAATATGACGACCTGGTTAGTTCGGATGATTACACTTCATTCGGCAGCGTGAGAGAATATTTCGGACACATGGATGTGGATCGTGATGAAGGATGTTCCACCGCCGATTTCCTGCGGTTGAGTTTTGATCTGTATAAAGTAACCGGGAACAAAACCTATCTCGATAAAGGTGAATTCTCCTTACTGAATGCTCTTTACTTCAATCAGTATTACACCGGTGATTTCGGTCACCACGTGTTGAACGCAGAAGGGTCAAGCCCTGACTTCCTTCATGCATCCTGGTGGTGCTGCACGATGCATGGACTTCGTGCGATGTATGAAGTCAGGAATGAATACATGACAGAACATACAGCAGAAGGGATCAGGCTGAATCTTTATATCGAAACAACGTATACAGATAAAAAGATCGGCTATACCATCACAAAAGACAAACCTTCTGATGGATTGCAGTTCTTCCACATCAGGTTGAACTCCATTGATGCCAAAGCCGGACCGGTTGCTCTTCGGGTTCCTTCATGGGCAGAAAAAATGGAAGTGATGATAAACGGCAAAAAGATTTCTACACCGGCTAAAGATGATTACGTACAGCTTGGCAATCTTTCCGCCGGCACTGTGATCCGCGTAGGTTTTAAATACCGCGTATCGATACAGACAGGCAATGCCAGATCAATTACGCCTTCGCAACTCAGTTCTTCCCCGGTAGCAGGAAGCCTGCATTATGGCCCCTACCTCATGGGGGCGGATGATAAAACTGATCCCATCTTTGTTGCCGAGCCGAATGATAACACCGTCTATCTGAAAGCGATCACTCCGGTTTTAGCGTCTCCGGCAATCACGGGCATTCGTTTTCCTGTTCGCTACAGTCATTCGGGTTTTCCCTCGGATCTGCAAAGCGTTCTCCGCCCGGTTGGTGCACTCACCTTCAACAAGCATGCATACCTGATGACAAGGCTGCAGTTTGCATCTGAGCCAGGAACCAACAAAGGCGCGAATACCCAATCGATGCTAAATCCATTCGATCCGAATGCTAAAAAGCCATCCAATTTAATCACCAAATAAACCTGCCATGCGAAAAAAATACCCCTTAATGCTTGTGCTTGCCTGTTGTTTTAGCAACATGATCGCAACGGCACAAAACGTGCTGAATGTCTGGACGCCCCCATCAGGCACGACGGCCAATACTAAATTTACCGTCCAGGTGAGGAAACAGGGAGATATTTCCTGGACTGATCTGTTTGAGTACAATGTAAAAGTTGGCCATCAGAATGGATCGGTCAATAACTCATCCATGGTTAATTTTGATTTCTCCGGTTCCGCGGAGATAAAGGTTACGTACAATGGGGGCTCCATCTCTTCCTATGATATCAGGCCATGGTCATACGGTATAAATGCCACGCAAAGCGGTAGCACACTCACCTTCCTTGTTGCACAGGATCCCAATGCTCCAAGGAAGATCGTTGTCCGGATCAATAATGACTGGGAAACGGAAGTGCTGCACATTAACACCAATCTTCCTGAAACAGACGCGCCATCCGTAAGTGCATCCAACGTATATGCGATCAATCCTGGTGATCCGATACCCTATGAATTACCAGCCGGAAAGAATACGTATTACTTTAAGCCGGGCGCGCACACACTGCCTAGCGGCTTATGGCTTGAGCTTGATCTTGGCGCCAGCTACTCCATCAACAAGATCGGGTTGAACCAGGGAAATTACCAGACCAATACCGGCAAAGTAAAATACGCGGTGGAGACAAAACTGAATGCTGGTGATGCTTACATCACCGCATACGATGGAACAGGCAACACCAGTACGGGTACGATCACGCAGACCTTCTCCGCCGTTAATGCGCGATATGTGCGATTGAAATTACTGGGTAACAATGCTGCATCATCCTATGTATTCGCCTCTGTGATCAATGAGTTCATGGTGTATGCCGTAGGAGGCACTGTTAATCTTGCCCTGAACAAAGCCATCGGCG
The DNA here is from genome assembly GCA_040509495.1 of Chitinophagaceae bacterium. GTDB lineage: Bacteria > Bacteroidota > Bacteroidia > Chitinophagales > Chitinophagaceae > Terrimonas_A. The sequence goes on from JBEVKW010000417.1 coordinate 16,645, forward strand.
GAGCAATGCCGGGCTACGAATACGCGGTTGATGGCAGTGATATCTCTGCCTATATCTCACCCACCGCTTATGGCAACTGGCATGCCGGCGAAGCCTTCTATCTTGGCAAAAGCGGCACCACTGTTTATATTCCGGGTGGTGCAAGTGTGAAAGGTTCGATCATGAGTGATGCGGTGGACAGGATCACCGTTAAAGGAAGAGGACTACTGGATTGCAGTGGTTTGCGGCATACGCTCACCACTCCGCAAAGTGAAGGACGTACCGGTGCCATCTGGATGATCAGTGGTTCAGACAACAGAGTGGAAGGGATCACGATCCTTGATCCGCCGATGTGGTCGATCGTAATGAACTTCTCTACAAGACCTGTTGTAAAAGGTGTTCATTTGTTTGGGCGTGATGTGAATTCAGATGGTGTACACTTCAGTGGCTCAACCAATGGAATTGTCGACAATGTGTTTTTCAGAGCCTGCGATGACTTACTGGTAATGTATCACTATGCTGCCGGCAATAACAATACTTTTAAGAACAGCGTATTCTTTGGAGATGATGCTCATATTGCGCTGATCGGCTTAAGCGGCAGCAGCGGCGGCCAACCCATCAGCAATCTCAGCTTTCAGAATATTGATATCGTAAACCAGCAGGGCGTGTATGATCTCGACAAATTCAATGGCTGTTTCAAGCTCTGGCCGAATGGCGGTAACCGGATCTCCGATGTGGTATTTGACAATATCCGGATCGATTCATTCAGAGCTGCCGGTAATTCATCCATCTTCCAGTTCAGAACAGATGAGCGCTTCACCGGTGAAAATGCCGGATCGATCAGTAATATTACTGTTTCAAACCTTACCTATAACGGTAAGTACGAAAGACAATCGCTTTTAAAAGGCGTAGACGGATCACATGATGTCAATGGCGTGAATTTCGTGAACTATGTAAGAGAAGGCGCTGTTGTAACGGACGCAACAAATGGCAATATCGATGTTCAAAGCTATGTTTCCAACCTGAATATCACGCACGGCGCTTTACCTGCGCTGATCAATCTCGCCTTGAATAAGACCGCCACCTCTGACCAGGGAATGTATACCGGCCATGGTGCCGATAAAGCGGTAGATGGAACGATCACCGGCTTTGCACAAGGCAGTTCCCGCACCACACCGTGGAAACTCACAATAGATCTCGACAGCAGTAAAAAATTCAACCGGATCGTATTCAAATCAGGTGCCAGCGAGTATGCATCGCAGTACACCATACAGGGATCCAACAATGGTTCTTCCTGGACAACATTCGTGACAGAAACAGCCAGCAGCGGCCTGACCAAAACCTACAAGAACTTTGGCAGTGTGACTTACCGGTATGTCAGACTGAATCCGACTGCAACGGTATTGAGTTCTGGCGATTGGGGGCATACCATTCTCGACTTCGAGATTTACAACGATTCTGCAACAGCGCCAAACACCGCAAACCTCGCATTGAACAGACCTGTTCTCTCCGACCAGGAAATGTATACAGGTTACAATGCAGACAAAACCAATGACGGCAATGACGGAACCTACGCGCAGGCAAGTTCCAGGACAACACCCTGGAAGCTGACCATTGATCTCGGAGCAGTAAAAGCGTTCAACCGGATCGTGTTCAAGTCAGGGACGACCAACTACGCATCTGTTTACACAATCCAGGCATCAGACGATCGCTACACCTGGCAAACATTGGTAACCGAAGCGGCGGGAGCCGGTGGTACCAAAACATATAATGCCTTTGGAAATACCGCTTATCGTTATCTGCGGTTGAATCCAACATCCTGCGTACTGGATGCTGGTGGAACCTGGGGATATGCTGTTCTTGAAATGGAGGTTTATAACGATTCCACCGGCAGCAGCTGGTCAAGACGCAATGATAACGCGACAGCCGCCTATTATTACAATTGTCCCGCTACTCCCGTTACAGGATATTATCTGCAGGATGCCCATTATTCAAACGTTGCCGGCAGCTATGCAGAGTTCAAATTCACTGGCACCGGAGTTCGATGGATCGGGAAGAAAAGCAGCGATCATGGAAAAGCAGATATCTATATCGATGGTGTATTCGATTCTACAGTTGACACGTATAACGCTGTGGATATGCTGCAGGCTATTTGCTATCAGAAAACCGGTCTCGCCAACGGAGAACATACGCTTCGGATGGTTGTAAGGAATGACAAACATGCGTCTTCATCAGATTACTATTCTGACTGGGATGCTTTTGATATTTATGCAGGGATTGGCGTCATTCAAAAAAATGCGACGCAGCCCATAACGGAAAAAATTAAAACTGGAGAAGAACAACCATTTAAGATAAACATATATCCAAACCCCGTTACAGACAGGCTTACACTAAATACACCGTCCGGTCAAAACGAATGGACATACCAGTTGATCAGTATTCAAGGTGCAATGATCAAACAAGGACGTTTAAATGGCGGAAGTAATACGATCGACACCAGGGCACTGATCCCGGGAATGTATATCCTTTCTCTACGTTCATCTGATCACGGATATTATATCCAAAGGATATTAAAGGCAGACAAATAAATCAACAAGATCATCCATCATTACTTATGAGAACAAAGATCATTTTTACACTTTTCGTTTTATGCTGTTGCGCCTGTTCACAGGCGCAACAGGTAAAACATCGCAAGATCCAAAAGGTGCTGATATTGGGAAACAGTATCGTAGCGCATGATCCCAACCCGGCGATAGGCTGGAATGCATCCTGGGGAATGGCTGCATCTGTTGCCGACAGCGATTTTGTCAGTGTACTGACAAAGCATATTCACCAGGAAAGAAAAAAAGTCGTTGTAAAACGACAGAATATTTCTGTGTTCGAGAACTTCTATCCTACCTATGATCTTACTCAATTGAAGCCGTTCAGGGATATGAAACCTGATCTGCTGATCATCAAGATTGCTGAAAATGTAAAAGACAGCTCTGCGGTGTCAAACGATTTTGCAGGATACTACAAAAAGCTGATCGATTACCTCGATCCCGAGAATAAGGCGATCAAAGTATTGGTAGATGGATTCTGGACAAATCATCACGTGAATGGCATCGTTAAAGATCTCGCCAAAGAAAGAGGATATGATTTTGTATCAATAGCTGGGTTATCCGCCGACAAGACCAATATGGCAATAGGACAATTCGAACACGAAGGTGTTGCGTCTCATCCATCAGACAAAGGGATGCGGTTGATAGCCGAAGCAATCTGGAATACGATCGATAAATACTTTTAAACGATAGAAATGTTCGTGTCATCAAACAGGGCTTCAATCCGGGTAGCCATGCTATACATTGGAGTTCTTTTCTCCATGAAGATCACTGCTCAATTACCAGCTGATATCAGTAAATACAAAGAGCTGATCAAGCAGTATGTGTATAAGGATTACAAAGGCATGCTGAAACCTGCGGGAGGTTCTCTCCCCTATCCGTTCATTACACCAGGCAGCGATGCCTATGCAAAGGATCTTTGGGATTGGGATTCCTGGCTCACCAATATTGCGCTGCGGCAGATCATCACAGATCAGGGGAATCCGGCGGATTCAAAAGAGCTGCTTGCCTACGAACAAGGCTGTGTGCTCAACTTTCTGAAATATGCGGGAAGTGATGGCTATATTCCTATTGTGATCTGGCAGGGTTCAAATCCGCGCGGGGAGATGCCACCGGATATTTATAAAGCTAATATGCATAAGCCGGTTCTGGCGCAACATGCCGCTTTTATTACGCGTCAGCAGAACGGTGATGCTGAATGGCTGCGCGAGAAATTCAACCTGCTGCAGTCGTTCATGAACAACTATGAAGCCTTTCATAAGCATAAACCCACCGGCTTATATTACTGGCAAAATGATCTCGCCATAGGCGTTGATAATGATCCGAGCACATACTATCGTCCACCCGGGAGCTCTGCCTCCATCCTTCTGAATTGCTTTATGTATAAAGAGTTAAAGGCGATGGTTTATCTTGCCGGTCGTTTACATCTCAGCGAGATCGGTAGGGAATACAATAAAATGGCCGATGACTTGAAGGCGGCTATCCAGGAACATTGCTGGGATGAACGCGATGGGTTCTTTTATTCTGTCGACATTAATCTTTTCCCCGTCACCAGCAAGCCGGAAGTAAATCTCGGTATAAAGTTTTCCCTGCATAGTGGCTTCCCGCGTAATTACGATGCACTGATACAACGTATCGGTGTATGGTCAGGATTTCTTGCTATGTGGGCAGAGATCGCCACACCTGAACAAGCTCGCAGGATGGTTGCAGAGCATTTGAAAAATGAAAAAACATTTGCTGCACCTTATGGCATCCGTACATTATCAAAAATGGAAAAGATGTACAGTGTCCGCGCGTCAGGAAACCCATCTAACTGGCTGGGACCTGTTTGGGGAATCAGTAATTACTTAGTGTACAGGGGTTTGATAAATTATAAATTTGATCGCGATGCTATAGATCTTGCTTTAAAGACCATTCGGCTCTTTGGGCGTGACTTCGAAAAGAACGGCGCACTT
>JBEVKW010000418.1:0-19485 GCA_040509495.1 Chitinophagaceae bacterium
ATATTATTTCGAACCACTCCATATATATATATACCCGACCGGGCTTCAGCATTGAAAATAATATTGGTGCAAAAGTGATGGAACTTGATGCACCGTTATTGCAGATCTCGGCAACGGAAGTTCGCGAGCTGATCCGCGATGGAAAATCGATCCGCTATATGATCCCGGAAAATGTCCGCCAGGAAATTGAAAAAGGCGGCTACTACAAAAATAAAAAGTGACGACGGTGCTTATCAGATAAAGTATCCCAGCAGAAGGCAGGCGGCAACTATCACCGGCGAAGGGATCCGGGAGTAGCAAAGAAGTAAAGTCGTTCCCACAATGACAACCAGGTTCAACACACTGACTGTTTTCGCCTCAATCATCGAGATATCTTTCATGATGAAAAGGGTGGAGCCGACCATGATACCTATGACGACGGCATTGATCCCCTCAAGAGATCTATGAATGACGGCGTATTTTTTGAGATTATGCCAAATGGGAAAGAAGAAGAGGACCAGCAACGCACTTGGGAGAAAAATTGCGATTGAACCGATAATGCAGCCAAGTATCTGCATTTCTGTACCCATATCTTTCAATGCCATACCTCCGGTGAATGAGGCAATGGAAAACACGGGGCCAGGAACGGCTCGCACAATGCCCATTCCCGTATACATTTCTTCTTTGTTGATCTGAACTACATTTGGATTTTTCTGTTTGATCGCTTCCGGGCGAACACTGAACTGTTCATACATCATCGGCATCAGTACCTGGCCTCCTCCGAAAACGAAGCTTCCCATCCGGTAAGTATTCTCGAACAAGTTGATCGGTTTACGGTGCGGCCAATCTTCCTTCCTCGCTTTTTCGCTTAAAATTCCCGCAATGATGAAAATGATCCCGAATAGCCAGAAGTTCCACCATTTTATTTTTCTTGGAACCTGTTCCGTCTGCGGGATACGCTTTGCGCTCAGATTGGTTGCGAATCCGCCGGCGACGATCAGCAGGGGGAAAATCAGCGGCGCCTTGAAAAAGAAAAAAGTAACCGCGGTTCCGATCAGCATGATCACCCAGGTGATGGTATTATTTATAGCATGGGGAAAAGCCTTGATGCATGCATATACAAGAAACCCTGCGGCCATCGGCGCGATAAATTTAAAGATGTCCGTATGCAATGCTCTGCTATCTATATATGGAAGCAAAAAAGACAACGCTCCCATGAAAATGCAGGCCGGTAAGATCCATACCAATAAAGTAAGAATAGCTAATGGAACTCCTCCAAGTTTATAGCCGATCAGCGTAAGTGTTTGCGTGGAAGATGCTCCGGGCAAAAGATTGCAAAAAGCGTTGTACTCGATCAATTCCTGCTCCGTCACATAAGGTGTTTGCCTGACAAAAGTTTTCATCATCATGGCAATATGAGCCTGTGGCCCGCCAAAAGCCGAAACACTATGCAGCAGCACTGCCTTCAGAAATGATAAGTGGCGAAGCGGCATGAGTTGATGAATAAAAATGAAACAGAGAAACAGGCCTTGTACCCGCGATTGAAGATAGGGATAAAAAGCATTTTATGTTATATTCATAAAAATTTTCGGATGAAACGACTACTGCTATCTACCATCACCATTTCTCTATCGATAATTACCAGTGCCCAACTAAAGCAAAAAATTGATGCCGCCATCAATAAGATCGAACCGCAATGCATCGCCTGGCGACAGGAAATACATAAACATCCAGAATTGGGTAACCGGGAAGTGAATACCGCGAAAATGATAGCAACTCATTTGAAAAAGCTGGGACTGGATGTGAAAGAAGGTGTTGCCAAAACAGGAGTGGTGGCGCTGCTCCAGGGAGGAAAACCTGGTCCGTGTATCGCACTTCGGGCCGATATGGATGCTCTCCCGGTAACAGAAAGAGTAAATATTCCCTATGCCTCAAAAGATAAAACGACTTACAACGGCGAGCAGGTTGGTGTGATGCATGCCTGCGGACATGATACGCATGTGGCTATTCTTATGAGCGTTGCTGAAGTTCTCGCAGGCGTGAAGAACGATTTAAAAGGGTCTGTAAAATTTATTTTTCAGCCAGCAGAAGAAGGTGCACCGGAAGGTGAAGAAGGCGGAGCTGCGTTGATGGTTAAAGAAGGCGTTATGGAAAATCCAAAAGTAGATGCCGTTTTCGGTCTGCATATTGAGTCTGCCATCGAAGAAGGAACGATCGAATACAAATCCGGATCTTTCATGGCAGCAGCAGACTTCTTTACGATTAAAGTAAAAGGAAAACCAAGTCATGGCTCACAGCCATGGTTAGGCATTGACCCGATCGCCGCATCTGCCCAGATCATCCAGGGATTGCAGAATATTGTCAGTCGTCAATCTGAATTAACGAAAGCGCCGGTGGTGATCACGGTTGGAAAAATTCAAAGCGGCGTGAGAAACAATATCATTCCCGAAGAAGCAATCATGCTTGGAACGATCCGCACATTAGATAGCGATATGCAGAAAAAAGTTCACCAGGCGTTTCGTCATACCATCAAAACAATCGGAGATGCATCCGGCGTTTCAACCGAAGTAATTATTGATACCAAGACGTTGGTCACCTACAATGATCCTGCCCTTACGAAAAAAATGTTACCATCAATTGAAAAAGCAATCGGTGCACAGCATGTGAAAGAAAGAGAATGGGTAACGGGCGCAGAAGATTTTTCATACTATGGAACCAAAGCTCCCGCGTTGTTCCTTTACCTGGGAGGAATGCCGAAAGGGAATGATCCGAAAAAAGCCCCACCACATCATACCGCTGATTTCTTTGTAACGGACGCGGCAATGAAAACAGGTGTGCAGACTTTCTGCCAGATGGTAACCGACTACATGAACATAAAATAAACCAAAGCATTTTAGAACGCATGCTGCAGATCTCTTACAGGTTTCTACAGCATGCGTTTTCTATTACAACAACTGAAAAAGGTAACGATGAAAAAGATCTCCCTGATAATAATCTTCGGCGTCATGGCTGTTCAATCCTTTTCTCAGAAAACAGATAAGAAATTGCAGGCCATGCTGGAAAAGTCGATTGCAGGATTCGATGGACAAATCGGCGTGTATGTAAAGAACCTGAGAACCGGTATGATGGTAAAGATCAGTGCCGACTCGGTTTTTCCAACAGCAAGTATTGTAAAAGTGCCGATCATGCTTGGAATAATTGACCGGATGGAAAGAGGCGACCTCCATTACGACTCGAGTCATATCTACCGGGATTCGTTGCTTTACGAAGGAGAAGATATACTTGGTTCATTTAAAGATGGACAGAAAATATCGCTGAAAAAGATCATGATGCTGATGTTAACAACAAGCGATAATACGGCGAGTCTTTGGTTGCAAAAGTTGGCAGGAACCGGAACGAAAATAAATCAGTTGCTTGATAGTTTGGGATTGATTAATACGAGGATCAATTCAAGAACGCCGGGCCGTGAGGAGAATAGGAAAATCTATGGCTGGGGTCAGACTTCGCCAGCGGAAATGGGTAGTCTACTGGAGAAAATTTACCGGAACGAACTCTTTTCAAAAAAGGCGTGTGATCGAATGATGAGAATGCTCGGCAGAAATTTTTGGGACGAAGACGAAGCCATATCAACGATTCCTCCTTATATAGAAGTATTCAGCAAAAACGGATGTGTGGATGCATCGCGCAGTGAAGTGCTGGTGGTGAACGGACCGACCAATCCATATGTGTTTTGCGTATTTACAAAAAACAATAAAGACAAGAGCTGGACTCACGCAAATGCAGCGTGGACAGTAGAAAGAGAAATATCTTCCTTGTTGTGGAAATACTTCGAACCAAAAGATAAGTGGAGTAAGCCATGAATACTTTTCGCAGCATGGGAGCAAAAAAAAGGGCACTATCGAATAGTGCCCTTTTTAAATTCAATTCTATTTCAATAATTTATAAGCGATCCAGCTGGCAAGGTATGCCAGCGCTGTCATGTAGATCAGTTGTATCATTGGCCATTTCCAGCTTCGCGTCTCTCTTTTGACAATTGCCAGTGTACTCATGCATTGCATCGCAAATACATAAAACAACATAAGAGATACACCGGTTGCCAGTGTATAAATAGGTGTGCCATCTGCTCTTTTCGCATCTCTCATTTTTTCTTTCAGGGGACCCTCATTCTCTTCATCACCAACGGCGTACAAAGTAGCCATGGTTCCCACAAACACTTCGCGGGCGGCGAAAGATGTAATTAGCGCGATGCCAATTTTCCAATCATACCCCAGAGGTTCAACGACGGGTTCAATCGCTTTACCGGCAATGCCTACATAGGAGTTTTCAAGTTTGGCATTTGCGTAATTGAATTCTATCTGGGCAGAATCTGCATTTGGTACGGCAAGAGACTGCTCGTAAGCGGCACTTGCTTCCTGCATTTTAGACGCCGGTCCAAAGGAACTGAGTGCCCAAAGGATCAGGCTGATCACCATGATCACTTTACCGGCATCCACCACGAAAATTTTCGCTTTACTCCACATGGTCTGAAAAACATTCTTCCATCTTGGAGAGCGGTAGGTTGGAAGTTCAAGAATGAAAAAACTTTTCTCGTTGATCCGGATAAACCATTTAGCAACATAAGAAACGACAAGCGCCATCAGAAATCCGATGAGGTACAAGCCGAGCATCACCAAACCCTGGACACCGATAAATCCGGCGATGTACCTGTCAGGAATGACGAGTCCGATCAGGATGGTGTAAACCGGGAGGCGAGCAGAGCAACTCATCAATGGGGTGATCAGTATTGTAAGAAGACGTTCTTTACGGTTTTCGATGTTTCGGGCACTCATCACTGCCGGAATTGCACAGGCAAATCCACTGATCATGGGCATCACGCTTTTTCCGTTCAGTCCAACAGAACGCATAAGGCGATCAGTAAGAAAACTGATCCTGGCCATATAGCCGGTATCTTCAAGGATCGTAATCAAGCCAAACAGGATAGCGATCTGTGGAACAAAAATGACGATGCCACCCAGGCCAGCAACTATTCCATTGATAAGCAGATCGGTCCAGTTGTTTTCAGGCAGAATGGAGGAAAGCCAGCCAGAGAAAGAAGCTGTTCCTGCATCGATCCAATCCATTGGATAACTGGCCAGCCAGAATACACATTGAAATAATACAAATAATACCGCTAGCAGGATCAGGTATCCCCATCGGCGATGGAGTAAAAGATTATCGAGCCTTTCTGTAAAAAGAGATTTCTGCAGGGGATCGGGTTCTGAAACCGACACCTGCATGATATGTTTGATCCGCGTATAGCGTTGCAGAATTTCTTCTGCCTGTGTTTTTGTTGGGTTGAACTGGTTGCGACGCTCGATGTCTTCGATGAGATGTTGGGTTCCCCCGTCGAGATCAAACGATTCATGATTAATAAGGTAATGAATCGCAGCGTAGTCGCTGATATCGGATCTGACCTTTTTCAGGTCTTCGATCGATGCCGGAGCCAGGGCCTTATTATCGATGAAGTCTTTAAACGGTGATTTATATAAGCCCTGGGCTGTTTGCTCGATGGCCTTTTTCAGTTGAGGAATGCCTTTCTGCTTTCGGGGGTTGATGGAGACCACAGGTACACCAAGCTCCCGTTCCAGCGCTGCAATGTCGATCTTTATCCCTTTTTTGTTGGCAAGGTCCATCATTGTCAGGGCTACCACAACCGGGATCTTGAGGTCGATCAATTGGGTGCAAAAAAGAAGATTTCGTTTAAGATTGCTGGCATCGGCCACAGCAACGACAACATCTGGCTTCACTTTTTCGTCCTGGCCGAGTAAAACCCGATAGCTCACCCATTCGTCAAGACGGCGCGGATAAAGGCTGTAGGTTCCCGGGAGATCAACAATTTCTGCATCACCGGATGATAATCCTGTGGTGCCTGTCTTTTTATCAACCGTCACTCCGGGAAAATTGCCAACTTTTTGGTTCAATCCGGTCAGACAATTGAACAGTGAGCTTTTTCCACTATTGGGATTACCCACCAATGCGATATGTAGTAGCTTGTTCAAGGTCCGCAAAAATAGAACTCATATACCAAAGCGGTTTACGAATTACGGTTTTATGACAAACCGGGATGTTAAAAAACACGTTGATTTGCGGATTCGCTGTAATTAAACAGGCAATCGCCCCGGAAAAAGCAGGAGGGTTAATACCTTTGCGCAAACATTTATTCTTATGATCTCGTTGCGCGCAAAGGTTGCTTTCTCCCTGATTTTACTGGCCACTGCCGGGTCTGCTCAAAAGCTTAAAAAGACAGATAAATTGATCATCTCGAATTTGCAAACGCATATTTCTTACCTGGCGGATGATAAGCTGGAAGGAAGACGAGCTGGAAGTGCCGGCGAGAAACTAGCGATGGAATACATTGCGGAACAATTCAAAAACATTGGCTTGGCACCAAAAGGTGTAAACGGTTTTTTTCAGCCATTTGAGATCCAGGAGGGGAAGCAGATAAAAGACGGAACAATGTTTTCTGTCAATGGTGTTGGGTTGGCGAAGGAAAAAGATTTTTTCCCTTTTTCATTCAGCGCGTTGAAAGCGATAGAAGGATCTCCCGCGATTGCCCTCCAGGAAGCGGGTGAACCCTGGTTTATAGATCTGAAAGAAATTTTAAGCGAAAACCAGCAAAATCCTCACTTCGATCTACATGAATATATCCGCAATAATTCTAAAAAGGCCTCCGACAGAGGAGCTACTGCGGTTATAATTTATAACACATCTTCAACAGACGATAAGCTTTCGTTCAATACAAAAGATAAATCTGCTCTTACCCCCGTTCCTGTTGTGTATGTGAGAAGTGAAGCGGCCAAGAAATTTTTTAATGACCCTACAGCGACATTGAATATTAAGTTGAAGGTTGATATTGGTGAAAAGAGCAGGACGGGGCATAATGTTGCCGGCTATCTTGACAATGGTGCGGCGTCAACTGTTGTACTTGGAGCACACTTTGACCACCTCGGATATGGAGAAGACAATAACTCAATGCTGCGCACCGGTGAAAAACTTATTCATAACGGAGCTGATGATAATGCAAGTGGAACAGCTGCCATGCTTGAACTCGCAAGAATGCTGAAATCAAGCAAGGATAAGAGCAGCAACTATCTGTTCCTGGCATTTTCGGGAGAAGAGTTGGGTTTGTTTGGATCGAAGTACTATACAGAGAATCCAACGATCGATCTGAAGTCGATAAACTATATGATCAACATGGACATGGTCGGCCGGTTAAATGACAGCACTAAAATGCTGACAGTTGGTGGATATGGCACATCGCCGGAATGGGCAAGTGTGATCAATCCGATGGATAAGAAATTGCCGTTTGGAATTAAGATCGACTCCAGTGGCTCCGGCCCAAGTGATCATACTTCTTTTTACCGCAAAGACATCCCGGTTTTGTTCTTCTTTACCGGACAGCATAAAGATTACCATCGTCCAAGTGATGATGCAGATCGCATCAATTATACCGGAGAACTGTATGTGATCAATTACATAGAGTCGATCATCAGTAAGCTGAATAAACAAAAAACGAAGCTGGTGTTTACAAAAACAAGAGAAACGCAGGTGTCAACATCTTCATTCAAAGTGACCATGGGGATCATGCCGGATTATACTTATCCTGGTGAAGGTGTAAGGGCTGATGGCGTCACAGAGGGCAGACCTGCTGCAAAAGCTGGCTTGAAGACCGGCGATGTGATCATACAATTGGGATCACAAAAAATCAATTCCGTAGAGACATATATGCAGGCGCTCAATTCATTTAACAAAGGAGATAAGACAAAGGTTAAATTTAAAAGAGGTAACCAGGTAATAGAGTCAGAGGTTGTTTTTTAAATAAGCGGATACTATTGGAAGATCCCGGCAGAAATCTTTGTCGGGATTTTTTGTTTTTATGCCTGTAATGTTTGTACGCAACTTGTGTTTATAGAAGCTTGTGCCGTGTGTAAACGTTTGGAACAGCACTCTCACTGATATGGACGTAGTCACTTTTTTGAAACAGACCGGGCGGAAAACGAAATACTGACAAAAACGATCATCTGTTTCTTTGCAACGAATTGGAAACTGACTGGCTATAATGGAAAGAATGGAGATCAATATTATGCAGGTTAGTGGTGATAGGGAATGGGCATGGCCTGTCGGACCTGGCCATAGATTATATACAATCGTACCGTTCATCAACGTAATCATAAGAGAGAGCAGCAGTGTTGCCGATCGTGGTGTATAAATGATGGAATGGGTCGAAACTCCGTTAGCCGGTCACTGCTGCCGGTCACAGTTATACTGCGCGCTCAACTATTTAGACAGAACTCTCCGAATCCCGGCCCGGGGGCGAAAAGAATTTTCTTTCTCTTCTTCTTTTCAGAAATTTTGAAGGGTTTCTGCGTGAATACAGCTTCGCTGGAAAGCGACAATATAATTGCGGTTCCCGGATAGTCTTCCGGTTCGCAACACGCAACATCAATCTTTAAAATTATTTTTTATCTATCCATCTGCTCTCTTTTTCTTGTTTTTGATTTTCAAATAATAATAAAATAGTGCCCCCGCCTATGGCGGCCACCCCACCCCACCCGCCATAGACGGAGGCGACTAAATAAGATATCTCGCTGTAAATATCGTTCGGCGTATAGCGAAAGCCATGGGTAAAACACAAAATATCAAGTGAAAATAATGGAGTGAATGCGGTAGAAAAATCTGATAGGTCTGACAGGGCGGAGGTAACATTTATTGTTCGTGTAATACCGGTCAGGGAAGTAAGATTCGTTTTTATTCATGATCTTTGAAACTGGTATAGATTTAGTGTCGATATGCCATTGTAAAATCTTTAAACGCACCCCTTTGTCTGACAGGAGCCTAAAATTAGCGATCAATAATCATGACCTTGCAGAAGCGTTCTTTGAGGATACCCGTTTGCTTGGAATCATGGCGCCCGTAAAAGATTACCAGTTCTGCTGGCAATTGAACAGTATGCTGGGGATGGACTTCCGGATCAATAACGACATCGAGATCCGTCTGAATAAAAAAAAGCGCGATTACTACTTTTCTGTATTTGAATTTAAAGAGCCCACAGGTTCACTGGCTCATTATGTATATAAAAACCAGTTCGACGGCGAGTATCTTCTACCCGAATTTAAGCACCTCGATTTTCTATGGTTAATGAAAGATGATTGGGTAACAGATCCTGACCTTCAACAATTCATTCTCCAGGTTAAATCGCTCAGCGGTGTGCAGCTCGTGGCAGAGCTTACCAATGAAAGAATAAAGAATAAAGAACACCTTGTATTTTAGTCGATCTATTCTGCCAGCCTAAAGTCTAAAAGATCTCAACCTCTCGTCAGAAATTCCGGAAAAAAACTTACATATTGGTATTTAGCCCAATAATTGCAGCATTTTCTTTAAACGAATCTTATGTGGAAAGAAGAAAATAACCAACTGTATCGGAAGTTTCAGTTCAAGGATTTTTCAGAAGCGTTCGCGTTTATGGCAAGAGTTGCGCTTGCTGCAGAAAAAATGGATCATCATCCTGAGTGGAAAAATGTTTACAACGTTGTTGAGGTTTGGTTGTCTACCCATGATGCCGGCAATGTGGTGACCGCAAAAGATAAAAAGCTTGCCGAGTTGATCGACAAGCTTTAAACAGGAATGGGCTATTTCAAATATTAAGGTTAATTCCTTTTTCGCCGGAAGATCACCGATGCATTTGTCTGAAGATCTGCGCTGAAGTGAAGCTGATACGTTTCTTCTCCATCGTGTATCACCAACAAGCCCGTATTTGGAGGGAATCTACCAAGGTTTTCAGCATATAATATTAGCGTAGTTTCTTCCTGGCCTGCAGGCAGATAAATCGTTTTCTTAAGTGCTGATGCCTTCAACATTTGTTTCGCAATGATAACTTCCCCATTCAGTAGCAGGCTAACGGTATCGCCATCTACTTCGCCATTATCATATAGCGCCAGTACAAGGCTGTCTGATTTAAACGTTACTACCTGGGGGGCGCTATTCTTTCTTTCCTTTATGAATGCTGCGGGCTGAGTTGGCGGCGATGGTAAAGCTGCTGCCACATTCGTAGTTTCCGGGGTGGTTTTGACAGGATCTTGCTGCGCATTTTTCGCGTCTTTGGTTGTCTTTGCTACCACCTTCTCCTCTTTTTTGCGAATGGGTGCTGATGGTTTTTCTGTTTTAACGGAAGGGGAGGAACTCTGCGGATTATTTTTTACTATGGCTGATTTGGCCTCTTTACTTTCTTTATAAAAAGCGACATCATCCGCTTTACCCAATTCCTGAAGATGTGGGAAGAGCTTTGAATTGTCAAGGTTTTTTTCGGAACGCAGCGCTACTCCTCCGGAGATGGAATAATAGGTCTTGGTCTTGTTGGTTTTCCAATTTCCGTCGAGATGCCAGGTGGTATCCTCCTGCCGTTGCCTGAATATGTAAGAAACTTTTACTCCTTTATCTTGCCGGCCTGGAAAGTTCGTAGAGATCACTTCATCATCTTTTACCTCACAAACGCCCTCGGTCACGGTCCCTTTAACGCGCTTTACAGTGTAAAAAAGCGTATCCCTGACGATAAAAGCAGTGCGTGTGTACCCGTACACTTTTCCCCTGTATTCAGTTAAGGCCAATTCAAACGATTGATCTTTTCGTACAGTAGAGCTATCATTGCTCAACGTTCCACTCCATAGCCCCGTAAGGGTTTGCTGTGCCTGCACTGCTGCAGGGAGTAGGAGCAGTAAGAGTAAATACCGAAGATTCTTCATACAGTTTGACAGATATAGATTTGTAAATCTAAAACGAAGAAAATGATCTTTTCTTGTGAATGAAATCGCGTGAAAACGGCATTAATAATGCCAATAAAAAAGCCCGGCTCCAGATCAGGTCCGGGCCGGGCAAATGCACTGTATATTAGCTATTATCTGTTCATGCTGGCGAGGAACTCTTCGTTGTTCTTGGTTCCTTTCATTCTGTTCTGCAGCTCACGCATTGCTTCTTCGGTATTCATATCTGTAAGGAATACGCGGAGAAGGTTCATGCGTTGCAGTACGTCTTTCTCGAGCAAGAGGTCATCACGGCGGGTGGATGATGCGGTGAGATCAATTGCAGGATAGATGCGTTTATTTGCGAGGCGACGGTCAAGCTGAAGCTCCATGTTTCCGGTTCCTTTGAACTCTTCAAAGATCACCTCATCCATTTTACTACCAGTGTCAACAAGCGCTGTAGCAATGATCGTAAGGGAGCCGCCATTTTCAATTTTACGCGCTGCACCAAAGAATTGTTTCGGCTTTTGCATTGCATTCGCTTCCACACCGCCGGAAAGAACTTTACCGGAAGCGGGTGCAACTGTATTATGCGCACGGGCGAGACGTGTGATAGAGTCAAGCAAGATCACTACATCATGTCCGCACTCAACAAGGCGTTTTGCTTTTTGCAGTGCGATCGTTGAAACTTTTACGTGTTTTTCAGCTGGTTCATCGAAGGTAGACGCGATCACTTCTGCTCTGACACTTCTTTCCATATCGGTAACTTCCTCAGGTCGCTCATCTACCAGAACCACCATCAGGTAACATTCCGGGTGATTCGCCGCGATAGCATTTGCCACCGCTTTCAACAGCATCGTTTTACCGGTTTTTGGCTGGGCTACGATCAGGCCACGCTGTCCTTTACCAATAGGGGTAAAGAGGTCCATGATACGTGTTGAATAATCATTAGGTGCGGTGAACAGGTTGAGCTTTTCATAAGGGAACAGTGGCGTGAGGTAATCAAACGGCACGCGGTCTCTTACTTCCTCAGGGCTCTTGTTATTGATGGCATCAACCTTCAGCAGGGCAAAATATTTTTCACCTTCTTTAGGTGGACGAACTGCTCCCGCTACTGTATCACCGGTTTTAAGACCGAATAATTTTATCTGTGAAGGAGAAACATACACATCATCCGGCGATGAGAGATAATTATAGTCGGATGAACGGAGAAATCCATATCCGTCAGGCATCATCTCAAGTACGCCTTCGGAAAGGATAATTCCGTCAAATTCTATGTTGAAATGCTGTTCACGTCTTTGTGGGTAAACCTTGGCTGGTTGTTGAGGCGCTGATTCAGCTGCAGGATTTTCTTCTGCAGGCTGGATCGATGGCTGCTCTTCATTGATCGTTTCTGGCTGAAGCTCAGAAATAAGCTCCGGTTGTTCGGAAACATCTTTGTCTTCTGGCTTTTTACGGCCTCTTTTCGCTGGAGCTTTGTCTTCCTTTTTGGGCATCGGGGCTGGTTTTTTAGTGCTGGATTTTTTGTCTTCTCCACTGTCTTCCACTACAGCTTCTTCCGTAGTAATGCCAGTAGATGCTTTGATGATGCGCTTACGTTTGCCTTTGTCATCCGTAGGTGTGCCGCCTTTTGAACCGGCTATAGCTTGACTGTCGAGGATCTTGTAAACGAGTTCTTGTTTGTCTAATTTTTTCGCGTTGGGGATACGCAGTTGCTCAGCAATGTCAAGCAACTCAGGAACGAGCATGTCGTTCAATTGCAGGATGTCGTACATACAAAATGTTGAAGGTTAACACAGTACCGTGATCACGAATCTGAAAAATGAAAAAAGGTTGAATTTTTTTGAATGGAAATGGTCAAAACGCGATGAGCTAACTAAGGGAGTAATGAACTAACCAGTCGTTTCTTTCCGCTGCAATTATACGGCCTTTTTCGTAAATTCCAAAATTTGACTTTCGGTATAAATGCCCTGGCCATTAAGCCCTTATCTTTGCTTTCCGAAAAATCAAACTATGTTCAACAAACGCACAAAGATCAAAGACCTGTTGGCGCAAGAACCAACCGGGCAGGAAATAACCGTGATGGGGTGGGTAAGGTCATTCCGCAATAATCAGTTTATGGCAGTGAATGACGGGTCTACCAACAGTAATGTGCAGGTTGTTCTCGAACTTGGAAAGTTTGATGAAGAAACGCTCAAAAGGATCACTTCATCTGCCTCTGTAAAAGTTACCGGTAAAGCGATCGCTTCATTGGGGAAAGGGCAAAAGATGGACCTGGTTGCAGAATCCCTGGAAATACTGGGGGATAGCGATCCCGTGAAATACCCCTTGCAGCTGAAGAATAAGCCAACGCTTGAATACCTTCGCGAGATCGCCCACCTGCGCTTTCGTACAAATACATTTGGTGCAGTATTCCGCGTTCGGCATGCACTCGCATTCGCGATTCATAAGTTTTTTAACGATAAAGGATTTGTATACCTGCATACACCCATCATTACGGCAAGTGATGCAGAGGGAGCCGGAGAAATGTTCCGGGTATCCACTTTACCTTTAGATAATCCGCCGAAAAATGATGATGGCTCCATCAATTTTAAAGAAGACTTCTTTGGAAAAACCACCAATCTTACTGTAAGTGGTCAGTTGGAAGGAGAGCTCGGCGCCACAGCATTTGGAGAGATCTATACATTCGGCCCAACATTCCGCGCGGAGAATTCCAATACCGCACGCCACCTCGCGGAGTTCTGGATGATAGAGCCCGAGGTTGCATTCAATGATCTTGAAGACAACGCAAACCTCGCGGAAGAGTTCATCAAATACCTGATCCGTTATGCAATGGAACATAACCGGGAAGATCTTGATTTCCTTGCACAGCGCCTTGCCGAAGAAGAGAAACAACTTCCGCAGGATAAGCGTAGTGAAATGGGACTGATAGAGAAACTTGAATTTGTGTTGAACAACGATTTTGAAAGGGTTACTTATACGGAAGCGATCGATATTCTCCTGCAATCACCTGCATACAAAAAGAAAAAGTTTGCGTATGATGTGAAATGGGGCATTGACATGCAGAGCGAACATGAAAGATATCTTGTAGAAAAGCACTTTAAAAAACCGGTGATTGTTACAAATTATCCGGCGGCCATCAAAGCATTCTATATGCGCTCAAATGATGACGCCAATCCGGAATTGGGTCGTGGTGCAACAGTTGCTGCAATGGACATTCTCGCCCCGGGGATCGGAGAGATCGTTGGCGGATCACAAAGAGAAGAACGGTTGGACAGGCTGATCGAAAGAATGAACGAAATGCATGTACCGGTTGAAGAGCTTTGGTGGTATCTTGATACCCGCCGTTTTGGAACTGTGCCACATGCGGGCTTTGGGCTTGGCTTTGAAAGAATGGTGTTATTCGTAACCGGCATGACAAATATCAGGGATGTAATTGCATTTCCAAGAACACCAGGATCTGCCGAATTCTAATCGCTGAAACAATCAGGGAAAGGATATCAAAGAGATAAAAAAGGAGAATGAAATTTCATTCTCCTTTTTTATTGATCATTTGCCTGGACATTGATTAATCGTGCAATGTCATAACGGGGATATGGGAATGATATATCAGTTGCTTTGTCGAGCTCTTTTTGAAAAGGCCCTCCAGCAGTTTATGTTTTTTAGGAATGGTGATAATAAGGTCGAGATTATTTTTTTCCGCGAATTCATGAACGCCTTCTTCGATGTCTTTGTTTTGGATGAAATGAAATTGAGGTTTCAATTCGCTGAGAGCCGTTTGCAGTAAAGACGATTGCTCAGAGGATGCTTCAGGCATTTCTTCGAAATGAATATTCAGGATATGAAATTCCGCTTCGAATTGTGCAGCGAACTTTTTGATGCCTTCTACAGGAACCGTGTCTGCTACTTCACGAAGATCGCAGGCCAGGCCTATCTTTTTAATACCATTGCCATACGCTTTGCCTGTAGGAATGCATATGACCGGCCAGGTAATATGTTTTATCACATTCAATGTATTGCTTCCGAAGATCACGCGCTCAACGGCCGAAGTGCCGGTTGTGCCCATAACGATCGCGTAAGGTTGTGTTTTTACACCGATGTCCTGCAGTTCATCTGTAACATTCCCCAACCGTGCTTCCGTATAGATCTTTATTTTTCCGCCGGTGACCCGCTCCAGTTCCTGACGGGCTACATCAAGTCTTTTTTCTGCATCTGATTTTAATTCATCAACAGACACAAGTATCATCGGCGTATCAGTGATTGCTACGGGAATCTGATAGATATGTAAGAGCATCACACTTGCATTGATCGCAAGAGCCATGTCGATGGCATAATTTGTTGCATTGATCGCAACGGGTGAAAAATCGGTGGGGACGATGATTGTTTTCATGTATAAACTGTTTAGAACAGGGTAGCAATAAGAATGCCGGGTGATGCTGTATATGGATTTCGGGAGCCGCGGAATCTTATCCTGAAACCCTGCATTATGGCAAATATACCTGAGCAAACAACAAACAATCCTCGTTCGCGCAGTGCAGCGCGCGTTAGAAGACACTCGGCAAAAACAGACATGACACCAATGGTTGACCTTGGCTTTTTATTGATCGCTTTTTTTGTCATGACAACCGAGATGAGCAAACCTGCTGTTACAAAGCTGATCATGCCGAAAGAAACCAATGATGGTCCTGGCAGCACCGTTGGTCAGTCATCCGCCCTTACACTTTTGATCGGCGGTGAAAAAGTGCATTATTATATAGGGGACTGGGAAGAAGCGCTGAAGTCCGGCGGAATTCATGAAACGACTTTTTCTGTAAAAACCGGCATTGGCAGCATTATCCGGGAACGGCAGGCCTGGCTAGAGCAAGCCAAAATCAGTGAGGAAGGGCGTGACGGGCTTGTCTTTCTTATAAAACCAGGAAGAGAAGCAAACTATCAACAGGTCATTGATGCGATAGACGAAACACAGATCAACGGAGTAAAAAAGTATATGATTGTTTCTCCGAGCAAAGCGGAATCGGACCTGCTTGCTGGCAGATAAGTTGGGGGTTGCCGATCGCAAATCAGTAACACAGTATAATGGAGCGAACCATCATACTGTGTTTTTTTATGAAAATTCGTCACCTTTTCACCGACAGAATCTACCGTTCGCCCGGTCAAAAGGTCCATCTATCCATTCTGAAAATAATTTCTTAGTTCGAATATTTATCTGTAACGATAGTATTATCAATGTTTTAGCAAACATTCACGGCACTGTTCATAGGATATTACTTTAAACAAACGGGTACTTTGTGTTGCATAGTACCAAATATCACCCTATCTTTGTTTAATAAACGGAGAAAGGGGTTCAGAACCTTATCCTGGACCTTCTCCACAAAACGAGTTTTATGAATATAGAGAACACACAGAGCCAGATGCGGAAAGGGATCCTGGAGTTCTGTATTCTCTCGATTATTCGCCGGGGTGAGGCCTACCCCAGTGACATAGTGGAGGAAATGCGGGCGGCGAATCTACAGATCCTGGAAGGAACGCTCTATCCTCTTTTAACCCGCCTGAAGAACGCCGACATGCTCACCTACCGATGGGTAGAAAGTAATTCAGGACCGCCGCGCAAGTATTTTTCGCTGACGGAAAAAGGGGAAACTTTCTACAAAGAGCTGGAACAGACCTGGAATGAACTATCAAACGGTGTAAACGCCCTGGCCAGCAAGATCGATAAGACGTTTAACCAACCATAACAACATCGCTTCAACCCAAAATATTTGACATGAAAAAGATCATTAACATAAACCTTAGCGGCAGGGTAATACCTATCGAAGATTCGGCTTATGAAAAGCTGCAGGGTTATATTGAAAGCCTGCGCCGTCATTTCGCTCATGAAGAGGGACGTGACGAGATCATCAATGATATCGAAAGCCGTATTGCAGAACTCATGAACGACAAGATCCGTAAAGGCGCCAGCTGTGTAACGGATGCGGATATCGAAGAAATCATCGCTTCGATGGGAAGACCTGAAGATTTTGATGAAGAGACCGCTGAAGCTGATAATACCACACAGGCGGGTCAATCACAACAGCAGCAATACTATTATTCAGGAAATACAAGACCCCGCACCCGTTTGTTTCGTGATACAAGTGACCGGCTGATCGGCGGTGTTTGTAGCGGTCTCGCTGCTTACATGAATGTAGACCCTTCCATTGTGCGGATCCTGTTTGCGATCATTACATTCGGCGGTTTCGGCGTAGGATTCCTGATCTATATTATCCTCTGGATGGTACTGCCTACAAAAGATCTTGAAGGATACACCGGTAAAAGATTATACCGTAACCCGGATGATAAAGTGATCGGTGGTGTTGCCGGTGGTCTCGCTGCATATTTCAATAAAGAAACCTGGTTGATCAGGCTGATCTTTGTCGGACCCCTTGCGTTGAATATCCTTCTGGGTATCATTGGCGGACTTACCTGGAGTTATCATTTCGATGTCTTTCCTAATATCGTCTTCGGATCATTGAACGGTACGCTCTTTTTGATCTATATCGTATTGTGGATGGTGCTGCCTGAAGCGAAAACGAACTATGAGAAAATGGAAATGCGTGGAGAGAAGGTTGACGTAAATCGTATACGTGATAATGTTCGCCAGGAAATGGACGGAGTAAGAGACCGGGTGAAAAACTGGAGTGAAGAAGTGAAAGAATCTGCGCAGAATTTCGGTAGCCGGGCAAAAGAATTTGCCAACACGAAAGGCAAAGCATTTACGGCGGAGGTGAATGAAACAGCGCGCCGCAGCGGACAGGGGATCGGACACATGATCGGCGTGATCTTCAAAGCGTTCTTCCTTTTCATCTTTGGTTCAATTGCTCTTGCACTATTCGTTGTATTGCTGGCATTGCTTTTCGGCGGCATGGCATGGTGGCCTGTAACAAATTTCCTTTGGACAAGCAATACTCAGAAATTCCTCGCGATGGGAACCCTGTTATTCTTCCTCGTTGTGCCACTGGTCGGATTTATTACCTGGGTCATCAGACGTATAATTGGTATTCGCTCGAGAAACAGTTACCTGGGTTGGACTTTCGGGTTTCTGTGGACGATCGGATGGGTTTGTTTGATCATGTTGGTTTCAAGTATCACACGCGACTTCAGGGATTACGAACAGGTGAGCCGCGAGGTGGCCTTGTCAAAACAACCTTCCAACGGACGGATGATCGTCATGGTGAAAGAACCTGGGTTGGAATACACCGGAAGCTTTGGTTGGTTGAATGATGAGATTGAAGGCTGGGACATTTCAGACGATACAATGAGAATGTCTACGATCAGGCTTAATGTTGTTCCAAGTGCTGACAGCAGTTTCCATGTTTTTGAAAAGAAGCACAGCTACGGAAGTGATAAGAATGACGCACTGAAAAGAGCGGAGAGTATGAAATATTCAATAATATCTTCCGACAGTATTCTGGATCTGGGCAATGGCTATAACGTTGGAAAGGATGTGAAATTCCGTTTACAACAGGTAGAAGTAGAGATACACGTTCCGGTAGGAAAAAAAATCCGGTTTGACCGCTCCATCAGAGACAAGATGAACCCTTCAAAGTTCACTGTGAAAAGAACGAGACGCCGTTTCAGAGGTCTTGAAGTTGACCGTGATTACGGATTCAATTATTCCACCAGCACCGACTACCTGATGACAAGCGATGGCTTGAAAAACCTGAACCGTATCAGCACGGACAGTGATCCTGATGATACCGAGTCTTCATCGGAAGACCGCAGATTGCGTAGCCGCGATTACAGATACGAAGGAAAAGAAGCGGAAGATTCGATTGATATACAAAGGAGGATAGAAGCGGAGGAACGCAAAAGAGAGGAGAGTGAACGCACTATCCGTGAGCTGCAGGAAAAGCAGAAAAAAGGAAAACCAACGGTCGCCGTGGAGCTGGAGAAGCTCGATAATAACCAGGATGATGCGATCGGATCGCCATCAGGAGTACTCTCGATCGTCAGGTGGCTTTAAAATAATTTACCCTAAACTGTAACCGAAACCAGGCGGTTGCGTCAGATTATCTAAACTTGGTTGAAGTTGAAAGTTGCGTAAGCGACAATACAAAGGCCCCGTTCACGGGGCTTTTCTATTTTGAGAAAGAGGGTGCTGTGTGAAATTGGGAAAAGAGGTTGTGATATAGAAGATCGGGGATCATAGACAGCGACGGAACGTCAATGGCGGGTAGGATGTGATGCGGGCAAAGCGGGATTGATCTTATGCCCGGAGGCATGGAGCATTTTTGTGTGCGATGCAGTGTTGGCGAAGCTGGGTGGTTTTTATCCTCGATTCTATGCCTCTCTTTTTGCGATGTAATGGTGCAAATCGGAATTGCGTTTCATCCCCGATTGGATGCCTCTCTTTTTGTTTGCGATATAATTCTGGAAACAGCGGGTTGAGTGCTATGCCCGATGGCAAGCATCACTTTTCATTTACGATGTAATGTTGGTGAAGTGATTGTTCTTTTGCCCGATCCTTTGTTGCAATTTTCGGTTGAAATGTAATACCGGCAGAAGCGGGATGATTTATATCCCCGTAGCTTGCGGACTGTTCGTTTGCGTTGCATGCCGGCGACAGCAAGTTGAATTTTAGTGTTGACGGCGTGCAGTTCTTTTTGCTTGCGGTGTAGTACCGGGAAAAGCGGCTTTTATTGATCGGCAAAAGCAGTTTATTCTAACGCCCGGGGCCAAACCCGCCTAACCGGCA
>JBEVKW010000419.1:0-8625 GCA_040509495.1 Chitinophagaceae bacterium
GACTGCCCAACGTTAATCACCCTAAGGATATCCCACACATGAAAAAACTGATCATACCCGTTCTCGTTTCCCTTTTGTTTATACTGCCGGCCGCTGCTCAGACTTCTGTGAGAAATGCAGCGTTACCGAGTACGTCGTTTATTGATTATCAAAAAACTTTCACGCGTCCTGACGAATCGTTCAAACGAAAGGAAGATACCTTGCAGAAGCAATTTGCAGCCAAGAAGCTGAAATGGCCTGCGAACTACATCTATATCCGTTCGTTCAAGTACGATAGCAACATGGAAGTGTGGGTGAAAGATGAAATGAATGAACCTTTCAAGTTATTCAAGACTTACAAAGTTTGTGCACTCGCGGGTACGCTTGGTCCGAAAAGGCTCGAAGGCGATTACCAGGTTCCGGAAGGTTTTTATTATATCAATGAATTCAACCCGAAAAGTCAGTATTACCTTTCACTCGGTATCAACTATCCCAATGTATCTGACCAGATCCTGAGCGACTCTTTAAGACCCGGCAGTGCGATCTATATTCACGGAAGTTGTGTGACGGTAGGTTGCATCCCCATCACAGACCAGCAGATCGATGAGCTATACATTCTGGCGGCTCATGCGAAGAACCAGGGGCAGGATTACATCCCCGTACATATTTTCCCTGTACGCTTCAATGTGCAGCGAAGCGTGAACTACCTGAATAATCTTTCTAAAGACGATCCAACTCTTAAACGCTTTGCCAATCGCATGGAAGATGCGTTCGATTACTTTGAAAAGTACAAGCAGCTTCCCGTGATCATGATCAACGATAAAGGAGATTACATCGTGAACAATGTTCCAGAGAAGAAAGTACCAGTAGAAGTAAAGCCGGTGAAGAGGGAGCCTATGCAGCATCGCACGCGGGTGATCGCGACGGTGGCAGAATCTGTTCACCAGTGGCCGCAATTCCAGGGCGGTACGGATGGATACACTAAATACCTCGAAAAACTGGGAAGGGACATGGCATCAAAACTTCCCGAAGGCGTGAAGAAATCTTATGTGCAGGTGGAGTTCATCGTAGATAAAGATGGTGTGCCTACGAATTTCAAAGTGCTCAAAGGACCAAAGGATGAAGACTTCGCCGATCTGCTCATTGTTGAAATGGAAAAAATGCCGGAATGGAAACCAGCATTACTGAATGATAAGCCGGTGGCAAAAAAGATGGTACAGACCATTACTATTGAAGCTGATTAATTAAAGAACATCGAATGAGCATCCCTCAGATGCTCGCGTAAATCCCCATCGGGCATTGCCACCCCAACCATGGCGTTATTACCAGGAATGGTAAGAATGCAGTCTTTCTTCACTGGCAAGTACCTGCTGATATAGTCAGATCGCTCATTCCAAAAGACATCCAGCTTGATCTGTTCAACGGTAAAGCATGGATCTCTGTGATCGCTTTTACCAGGGAAAAACGGAGGATCAGGCGGCTTCCTTCTGTGCCGGGCATCTCCGATTTTTATGAGATCAATGTCAGAACAATTACAAGACATTGCTTTTTATTCAACCTATTAGTTCTTTGTGTTGCATTGCCCATTTAAGAAGAGCATTATTGCCGTTTTGCAATCCAAGTTTTCGGCAAATGCTGTGGCGGTGATTTTTGATAGTATAGGGGCTTAGGAACATGGAGGTCGCTATTTCGCGACTGGTTTTATTGAGTAAAATGAATTGAATGATCCGTCGCTCAATATCACTAAGCTGTTGATAAATTGAAGGCGTGGGATGAACCTTACCTAATTTATCATTTTTAGTGAGCTGTGGCCAGGCAAGTTTCAGGCACGCGAAGATCGCAGCGCCGTCAGCGGGTTTGATGATATAGTTCAGGGGTTGATTCAACAGCGCCCGTTCAATTATCGTTTTCGACTGATAGGATGTAATGAAGATCACTTCAAATGAATATTGCTGGCGCAGGTCTTCTATAAGTGAAATACCGTCTTTTTCTTCTTTCAGATTTATATCACACAATACAAGGTGAGGCAGAAAGGCCGGCATGGTTTCACTCACTTCCTGTTGATTGATCGCGATAGTAATATTGCAGGTAAAATTTTCTTTCACTTGCTGTTCGATGAACCGCGCGATTATTATTTCGTCTTCTATGATCAGTATACGCATTTAAACTTTGTTGGAAAAATTGAAAAAATAACTGGCTCCTTCTCCTTGTTGAGCAAGTTTGTAACGACCTTTCAATTGCCGGGTAAGGTCAGCTATCAGCATCAGTCCAAAATTATTGACTGAAGATGTGTTGAATCCTGTGCCATTGTCGCTGTAATTCATCATCCATTCATCAACTGCCTGAACGATCTGTATGCTGATCTGTGGAACCGGCTGCGTCGAAAAAGCATGTTTACATGAATTTGTAATAAGCTCGGAAACGATAAGTCCAAGACATAAACCAGAAGTAGCATTAAGGATCAGGTGCTCATCTATATCAAGTCGGATATCAATCGTTGCAGATTGCGCAAACATTCTTTTGGAGTGTTCCGCTATATCAGTGATAAATTTCAGCGGTGAGATATTTTTATTATCGCTGTTGTTACCGGGGTTAAGGCGGTCATTTATGAGCATCATCGCTTTGATACGGGCCACGTTATCCGTAAGGATATTATTAGCATTAGCCTCTTTGCTCCCTGTCAGTTGCAGACTGTTCAAACTGTATAACAACTGCAGGTTATTTTTGACGCGGTGATTCAGTTCGTTCATCAGCAGTTCAATATGTTCATTCCGGTGGTTCAGTTCAAGCGTACGTTCTTTTACGCTTTCTTCCAGCAGCTCGTTTTGACGTTGCTGCAGCTGGTTGAGCTGTGACAGGTACAGCGTTTTATCTTTTTCATTTTGCCAGAGTTTACCGGTGATCCCTGTTAAAAATAGCAGGCTGATCACTACCAGTATGCTGCCGGAGAGTATCGTAAACATTCTGAATACGGATTCTCCTATGATAAACAAAGCAAGAGCACCGAAAAGCGCTACAGACATGTATATGATGATACCGTAAGCTAAAAAACGTTCCTGCTTATCGAAACGTTTCCAAAGCATCAGGGTTCTTATCAGGTAAAACATCTGCACTATCAGAAAAGCGCTATTTACATAACTCATCGCCCGGAAATCGGCTGCGTAGTAGTTGATAAAAAAGGAAAGTGCGGAAAGAAAAAAAATACCATAAAGAATCAATTTGCCGATGCGAAACAGACCGGTATTTTTTTCTTTCATTTTCCAGAAGTCCAGTACCAGCAGGTAAAGTCCGACTATGGCCAGGTGCAGACAATGAATTGTGAGCCGCCATCCAAAGATCGGATCAGATGGAAAAAACCAATCGATCAGGTAGCGGTTCAGTGCGAGATTATAGAGGCTTAGCCCGGTAATAAAGACGGCTAACCATAAGTATGGGCGGTAGCGGGTGGTAACCCAGGTTATCAGAGCGTAAATGAACAGTAGTACCCCGGCTCCCTGGAACCAGTAATCTATGAGTTCCCGCTGCTGTTTTGTCCTGGCAAAATGATAGAGGTCATTCAGTTCGAAATCGAAGATGGGTTGATATTGTTTACTGTGCCTGCTCCGGATCAATACCTTGTAAGATATTCCGGCTGAAAGTTTCAGTTTAAAACTAAAGCGGCTATCTCCTGCACTTATCTCATTTGCCGGTCTGAAAGCTCCGGCCTGGTGATGTATGATATCTGCTCGCGGTGTGTCAGGCATTATGTAGAGGTCGGCATAGGTAAGATGCTGAAATGATACGATCGCATCGGCTGTTGCCGGGCTGTAAATACGGCACTGCAACCAAAAAACGCTGCTGTGCTTAGAGGTCTTAAAACCTGCAATGGGTGTAAACAGGTCCTGATTTGCTAGAAGCGACTCCGGTGTGTACACGCCAGCACTGTCTTCTATTATACCGAAATAGGGACGTATTGGGAGAGGCGGAGCCGATGGATTAAAAATGATGCTGTCAGCGGCAGCACTTGCCTTCCCACAAAAAAGAAAAAGGCATAAGAAAAGTTTGGCAAGCTTCAATGTGTAAAAATGGATGTAACTGCAAGATAATTATCCTTCTGTGTTCAAAAAAAAGAGTGTTAAGGCTTCAGTTGAGCGGTGTCAAAATAGGACCCCGGGGTCTATTTCCTGAGAATTTGCTGCGGATATCTTTGCCGGTACATAGATTCCGATTGCAAGTTTGAATGTATGATCTTAACTATTTCCCGTGGTTTCAATTGAGAGATGGCCACTGATCTGCGGCGAATTCTCTTTAAAAATCCTGACAAATGAAATCGACATTTAATCCTCTATTCCAGAAAACGCCTGTAGTTAATCTTGCTCCGCTACCTCTTACAAAGTTTTGGCCCGCTTTCAGGCGGCGATCCAACGCGGCCCGGGTAATTGGATTCTTTTTAGCAGCGATTGTTTCTTTCAAAAACATTAATGCTCAAACCACGCGCTATGCGGGCACTCAGACAGAACTCACCAATGCGATCACAGCTTCTGCAGCTGGCGATATCATCAGTATCACAAAAAATATCGTTGTCAGCAGCCAGGTGAGTTTATCCAAAAGCCTCACCATAGAGGGAAATCATTATACTATCAGCGTTCCGGTTACAGGATTGAATGACCAGGGACAGTTCAATACCTCACCCTCTAATTTCCGGGTGTTCCAGTGTATTACTTCCGGTACAAAAACAGTGATGAATAACCTGGTGATCAAAGGTGGGTTTCTGAACACCGCATCGCAACATGGAGCTGCGATTGATGTTGCCGACGCTAATGCTTCGCTTACGCTGAATGGTTGCATTATCTCCAATGGCCTGGGAAATGGCAGTTCCAGCGGCACGGTAAACGGCGGAGGCGGAATCCGCAATGCCGGTAAGCTGTTTTTGAATAATTGTTTTTTACGGCGAAATGCAGCACAGTTTGGAGGAGCGCTGTTAAACGAGACAACCGGCATCGCCTTTATTGAACAAACAACCATGTCTGAGAACAGGGCTACTTCCACCGGTGGAGGCGGCGGAGCTATTGAGAACCGGACAGGAGGCCAGATCTATTTTAATAACTCCACACTTTCCAATAATCAGAGCCAGATCGTGGGAGGGGCCGTAAACAATAATAATGGTACGCTTTATTTTCTGAACAGCAGTGCTACGGGTAATGTGGTCTACGGATCAACCAGTGCATTGCTTGTGGGCGGTGCACTTTCCAATAATGGGGGATATATGTATATCGTCAACTCATTAATGGCACATAATTATCGCAGAAGCGCTGGTTCCAATACCAATCCAACAGGTTTTATCCTGGATGACCTTGTTGCTTATGCACAGCAGGGACTTGTACACCTTTATTATTCGATCTACCATGCGGCCATGCCGCCGGGAATGGGCACGAATTCGAACAATATCCAGTATGGTGGCAGCATCGATGGAAGTGATAACTCTATCTTCTCGGGAGGAGACTTCTCCCGTATTAACAATGAACAGGGATTGACCATTGGAACGGCTTCTGTGTACAGGCCGTTTTTATACGCAGACGGAGTAGGTACGCTCGGCCCTACGTTGAAATCGGGCAGCTTTTTGTCGCAGCCCGGCAACGCAGGAACACCAACCCGGTTTGCAAATAATGGAGGAACAGCCGTGGTCGTTTCTTACTGGAACGGTTCCGCTTATGTCGCCGTGAATTCGATGCAGATTGGTAATGCAGGAGATCTGGTAACAAAGGATCAGACGGGTGCGGTACGTGCTAATCCGCCTTGCCGGGGAGCGATAGAAAATGAAGTATCCAATGTGTATATGTTAAGAGTGGAAGCTTCAGCCAATGGCTCTGTGAGTGGAGGTTCTTCTTATGGTGAGGTATATCCTGCCGGAACGGCTGTAACACTTACCGCTATTCCGAATGCAGGTTTCGGGTTTGTAAGATGGGACTGGGTACTCGGTGGATCGGGTATAGCCTCCTCCAGCAACCCTTACAACCTGACGGTCAATCAAAATATTACGCTTGTGCCGGTGTTTGCCGCGACAAGTGCCGGTACTTACGCTATCACTTATGTGGGTAATGGTAATACGGACGGAAGTGCCCCTGCAACCCAAACTTATTCAGGCAGCACCACGATCGCCAGCACAGGCACACTTGCAAGGAAAGGATACATTTTTACCGGCTGGAATACCTCCATGCATGGTACAGGCACCGCCTACGCTGCGGGGAACAATTATACCAGTGGCACCAACCTGGTCCTTTATGCGCAATGGCAGGAAGTACTATGGGTAGGAACCATTTCTTCCGACGGCTCAGCCACCGGTAACTGGTCACCGAACCAGGTGCCCGCAGCGGGAGCGTCCTTTTCAATCGCCGCCAATGCTGCCAGCGATCTCGTATTGCCGGGCGATTGTACATACGGGACCATTTCTTTCAGAGGTGCCGGGCGAAAAATCGTATTGGGTAATTACAACCTGGCAGTTGAGCAGCTTCCCGAAGCCAATGCTAACAATTATGTACAGGCAGGTGGAACAGGAAGGCTAAGTATGGCCATTCCTTCGGCAGAGACCAGGATATTCCCCATAGGTAACAGCAGTTATAATCCCTTGCAGATCACGAACAGAACAGGTAGTGCCGATGTGTTTTCTGTGCTTGTATTGAACGAGGTTTATGAAAACGGGAGCAGCGGAACGGCGCTGACAGGTAATCGCGTCACCCGGACCTGGGATATCAATAAGAACAATCCGAATGCCGGCAGCGGCGTGGATCTTGTATTCAGCTGGAACAATGGCGAAACCAGCGGTACTGTAACAACACCTGCATTGATTCATTACTCCACCAAATGGACAAAGCAAACAGGTACGACATCCTACACTTCCAACAGCCTGGCCTATACCGGCTATACCGGATCTTTCTCGCCTTTTGCTGTGGTTGATGCCAACATCGTGTTACCATTAACGTGGATCAGTTTTACGGCGGCAAATAAACAGAACGCAGTTGAACTTAACTGGACCACGGCAGCAGAAAAGGATACAAAAGATTTTCTTGTTCAACATAGCATCAACGGAAATCAGTGGACGGCTATAGGCTCTGTCAGGGCCACCAACAATAACACCGCAGAAAGCCGGTACAGCTTTCTGCATACCTCGCCCGCCAAAGGGCATAATTATTACAGGTTGCTGCAACGAGACCTTAATGGCTATGAAACTTATAGCAAGGTGATAGAGGTAATGTCGAACTCAACTTCAGCATCATTACGTATTCTGGGTAATCCGGTGACGAATAATGAATTGAAAATACAGTTGCCACGCGCTACCCGCATATTTGTTTATACAGTTAATGGCGTACTGGTACTCCAGCAACACATGGCTGAAGGAATAGGATCGGTCCCGGTGAGCCGGTTGACCAGGGGAAAGTATTTTATAAAAGCCGATGGACAGACTGAATCGTTCGTGATCGAGTAAAACTTTTATCCAACCATTACATCTTCCATCTGAACCACCGCAGAGAGGCTGTCTCAACTTTGAGGCGGCCTCTTTTTTGATACAACCTTTTTTTAAAGGAATATGATCATCCAAGTAATACCTGCACCGTATCAGGCGTCTGTTGTTTTAATAAGACGGTTCTTCCCGCGATCAGCTTCTCCAAATGATCTCCTGTATAATGCCTGATCGTTAACAGGGAAAGCTCCTTCATCACTTTTGTATCAAAGATCGATGCAGCTTCCAATGCAAGCCGTTCCGTTTTCTCTCCCTGGTCGTCTACCACGCAAACAAAACTGATCGCGCCATTTTGTGTCAGGTTCGGTTTTATCTTGATCTTTTCAAACAGATGATAAAGTTGTCCAACATGATGTTCTCCCACAAAAGAAAAGTCCTTTGAGTTCAGTTGCAGCATCACCTGTTTCTCTTTAAGGACGATCACCGGGGGCAATTGTTTTACCGGTTGATTGTGTATGATCGTTCCTGCGAGTGAAGCATCCAGGAAGCACTTCACATAAAGCGGGATACTTTTATTCTGTAGAGGTTTGATCGTTTTTGGGTGAATGACCTGCGCGCCATAATAGGCCATTTCAATCACTTCGTTATAGTTCAGTTCGGGCAGTGGCACTGCATCCGGGAAACGGCGGGGATCGGCATTCATCACGCTTTCCACATCTTTCCAGATCGTAAGGCTTTCTGCACTGAGGATATTGGCAAATACCGCTGCAGTGTAATCACTTCCTTCGCGGCCAAGCGTGGTGCTTTCATTCTCATCGGTGGAGCCGATATATCCCTGGGTGAGCACCATATTTCCGTTGGTGAATATTGGTTTTACGGTATCATCAACCTGTGTGGAAGTGTATTCCCAGTCGATGGTTGCGTCGCGGAAATTATCATCTGTACGGAAGATATCCCGCACGTCAAGCCATTTGTTGGGAACGCCGGTCTCGTTGAGGTAATGACTTACAATGGAAGTGGAGAGCAGTTCTCCGACGCACACAACCTGGTCATAATAGTAATCAAATTCCCGCACGGGTTTATCATGCAGCATCCACTCTACCTCTGTAAAGAAATCGCGCAGTTGCTGCTCGCATGCGAGATAATGAGTGACAAGAAGGTATTTGGCGGTAGTAAGATGTTGTTGCTTTACCTGTTCAAACAATGCA
>JBEVKW010000420.1:0-5975 GCA_040509495.1 Chitinophagaceae bacterium
AGCGCGGCGAAATACAAGATGTGCTATGGCTGCTTTCGCTGCGTCCGCTGCGTATCGCCGCGTTCGCCGCGTTACTTCTACGCAAGGCAACCTTAAATTGACATGGTGTGAGGCTCGCACCGAGGCTGCTAAAATTAAACGGTATTGAATTCCAATCGTGGGTTGCGAACAGCATTCCGAAAATTCATTAGTTCATCTAGTACATCATTTTTTTCGATCATCAGCATATCGCACCAGCCCGAAATTTCACTCCCGCAATAATTGAATCTCGCCATCTACAACCTCTTCCCAACTCAGGCTTCATCCACTCGCTTCCGGTCAAAATAATTATATCCAATTAGTTCGCCTAATCGTTTCCCTTCATCATTACACATGTCTATCGATTTCATTAATGACAAACCCCTATAAAAAATAG
This sequence comes from Chitinophagaceae bacterium, assembly GCA_040509495.1. Taxonomy (GTDB): domain Bacteria; phylum Bacteroidota; class Bacteroidia; order Chitinophagales; family Chitinophagaceae; genus Terrimonas_A. The sequence continues at coordinate 416 of JBEVKW010000420.1, forward strand.
ATCTTTACGGGTAGGGTTTCTTATTTACTATCTCTACCTTCAGTTCGGTATACTTTTTTACCTCACCAAAACACCTTCACATGAAAAAACTAATCGCTCCTGCCGGCTTTTGCCTGCTGTTGACTCTTGCATTCTTCAGTTGTAAAAAATCGGCTAATGAATCTGCTCCAGCCGAGTACGAACAATTATCAGATGATGAACGCGCGCTCATCGTTGCTGCCGGTTTCAATGGCAATTGGGCTGAACGCACTGCTGATGGAAATTATCTCGTGGAAGGAGATATACTTCTGTCGAAAGCACAGTTGAATGATCTGAAAGGCGTTGTTGCCCATGAGATCGTTTATGCAAATGAAGAACACTATCGCACTACGTACGTGGTAAGCACTCCCGCATCGGGACAACGGACCATCACAGTCCGCCTTGGTTCTGGTTTCCCTTCGCATTATTCAACCGGTCTCGATCAGGCGCTGGCGAGATACAATAACCTGAATCTGAAGATCCGCTTTCAGCGGGTAAGTTCAGGTGGTAACATTGTTATCACGGGTGCAAACCTTGGTACGTCCGGTGGTGGTTGTATCCTCGGTCAGGCTGCTGGTTTCCCTACATCAAGTGGCAATCCTTCTTCGGGATTTGTGCTTAGCACAAGCAGTTGCGCAACCAGTTACCTCAATACGGCGAATAAGGCCGATGAAGTGATCGCTCATGAGATCGGACATTGCATCGGGTTCCGTCACACGGATTACATGAACCGTTCTAGCTGTGGCCAAAATGCGAATGAAGGTTCCGCTGGTGTTGGTGCTGTTCATATTCCAAACACGCCTACAACCGTTACAGGTTCCTACAATTCATGGATGATGGCTTGTACGAATGGAAGCCCCGCATTCAGCGCTGCAGATAATACTGCGCTGAATTATGTGTATTAATTGAATGATCTTTTTGCCGGACGTGATCCGCGATAGTATCACGTCCGGCTTTTTACCTCTTGCTTATGCGATATTGCTTCTTCAGTTTGCTGATCGTTCTATTGATCACAAGGACTTCTTTTGCTCAACAAAGCAGGAGCAACCACCCCTTTGAGTTTTATCGTTCAGATTTATCAACGCCTGATCACGTCCCTTCATTTTACGTGATCGAATACCGAGGCCGGCTGTCACCGGAGATAAGAATCGTCCGTCAGTTGGCCAGCAATATAGCCATTGTCTCTACCACACAAACGCATTTGATCCCATTCTCACAAATTGTCCGAAGAGAATCAGCTAATAATAAATGGAAACTTTCTTCACAAGCAGTGCTGAGCACTGATAATAAAAATAAAAGACTGATCGTATCCGGATACGAGCTTGGTCCGCTCGTTTCTTTCATCAGGCAGATTGCCGGCAATAATTCTATTATCAAAATTGATAGTATTTCAAAAGCTGTTCTTTTTAATGGTGCTGCTGAGGATCTTAACCTGATTCTCCAAAGCCCACTCGTTACATTCATTGATAAACAACCAGACCCTTCTACCGAGATCGGTATTATTGGTTATGACCCGGGATTTCATGGGATCAATGAATTGAATAACTTAATACCATTTGCAAACGGAAGAGAGATCACAGTAGGTGTAAAGGAGCAGAAAATGGAGGCGGATGATCTCGATCTGTATAAACGGATTCTGCCATCATCCATTGCTTCATCTACAGTCAGTAATCACGCCACAATGATCGCTTCCATCATTGGTGGCGCAGGCAACAGTTATTATGATGGATTGGGGATTGCCAGTGACTGCCGCTTTTTCCCCAGTTCGTTTTCCGATCTTTTTGCAGATGAGATCTCTGTTTTGAAAAACGCAAAGGTTACTGTCCAGAATCATTCCTATGGTACAATCATCCAGGCATTCTATGGCGTTGAAGCGGTTAGTTATGATGCGCAAAGCTTCAGCAATAATATACTTCATGTATTCTCGGCAGGCAACCAGGGCAGGGCAACTGCGGCCGAAGGTAGATATGCAGGAATAGAAGGCTATGGAAACCTGACCGGCAATTTCAAGTCTGCTAAAAATGTAGTCACCGTTGGTGCGGTTGATAACAAGGGAAATATTGTTGCGGAGAGTTCAGCCGGCCCGTTGTATGATGGGCGGCTTGCTCCGCAATTGATCGCGCTCGGTCCGAACGGCACTTCAGATGCAGCCGCAATGGTCAGCGGAACGATTGCCGTGCTTCAACAGGTGTATGCCGATAGTAATCAACAAGCCATTCCCTCTTCATCATTGGTAAGAGCTGCGCTGTATTCAACAACGGATGATATTCATCATAAAGGCATCGATCATAAGACGGGTTACGGATTACTCAACAGCTACAAGGCTGTCAGGCTGATCCAGCAGAAGAAGTATCACTCCGCTGCTGTTTCTCCCGGTGACAGCTGGTCAGCAACCATCGATGTTCCGGTAAATACATCCCAACTTAAGATGACGCTTTGCTGGAATGATCCGCCTGCGACTGTTAACAACCTCTCTGCGCTGATCAATGATCTCGATCTTGAGTTAATGAATCTTCAAACGGGTGAGATCTATCGTCCCTGGGTTCTCAGTAGTTTTCCTTTAAAAGATTCGCTGGAGAAGATCCCTTCGCGTGGACGGGATTCTTTGAACACGTCCGAGCAGGTCAGCATTCAATTGCCAGCAGCCGGCAATTACAGGATCACCGTGTTTGCGCGAACGGGTAACACAACCGCCGTTCCGTTCGCAGTGACCTGGTTTAGTGACACCCTTCACTCATTCCGGTTCACAAGCCCTCAGCAGGCGGCCGATATCAATCCTGAAAACAACCCATCTCTTTCCATTCGCTGGGCGACGCAAATCGATGATCCTGGCCAGACAGGGGATCTTTTTATCAGCTATGATAAAGGTGGTGTATGGACTTCAATCGCCACGGCCGTGCCCCTGGCCACAAATCTGTTCAACTGGACTATTCCTGATATAACTTCAATGGCCAGGTTGAAAATGAGGACAGCCTTCGGCGAATTCTCATCCGGTGATTTTGTTATCAGTAAACTTCTCAGGCCACAGCCGGATTTTGTTTGTTCCGATTCATTCAGGTTGTCATGGAAGAAGCACATCTACGCCCAATCGTATGTGATCTATTCCCTTACTGACAGCTCACATCTTAAACCACTGATGAATACGGTTGATACATTTGTAACCATCGATCGGAGAACTTTCCCGTCGCTTGTGTATGCGGTTCAGTCAGTCCTTTCCAACCATCTGCCGGCAGCGAGAAGCATCGCAATGAATATCGAATTGCAGGGCGTACAATGTTTTTTCCGGGCGCTGAATTATATACTGGAAGATGAGAACAGGCTGCGGTTAAAACTTGAACTAAGCACAACATCCGGGGTAGACAGCATCTATTTTGAAAGAGTAAGCATGCATGGTGAGTTACTGCAATCGCTTGGAGCATTAAAGGCTAATGCAGGTCAATTGGACTACACGCATCTGATGGATGAACGGATCTCCGGCACCACGTATATCCGCGCGAAGATACTACTTCAGCATAACGTGTACATTTATACAGATATGATCGAAGTACTCAGTTCAGGGTCAAGGAACATTCTTTTTTATCCCAACCCTGTCCGCCAATCTTCAAAATTATTGTATGTGGTAAAACAAGGCATATCGCCAGACTGTCGCTTGCAGGTATTTGACTTATTTGGAAGAATGATCAAACAGTATGCGTCATTACCCACGTCGATCGATATGACCGGTGTATTGCCTGGTATATACATCCTGAGAGTATCAGACCGGACCGGCAAAATAATAGAAACTGTCAAACAGATCGTTCAGTGATCGCTGCTATGCCATCACAGAGATCATATTCAATGCGACATTGCCGATCGCTTTATTGCCGGCGATCTTTACCTCTTTCAATGCGTCCGTTGCGGTAATACCTTTTGTAAATAATTTCCACGCCACTGCGGGAGAGAGACTAATGCTTGCAGCGGCTTCTATATCGGGTGACGTATTGGTTAATTCCCATTGTTTTTCTTTTCTGATCAGGAACCAATGCCCACCAAGAGAGGACGAGATTTCGATATCAATGCAGGTTCCTTCTGCCGCTTCAGTATTTCTGTAAGTATGCGGCAATCCCATTAACATTGTTTGTATAAATGGATAGAAGAGTTCCTTCGTCATTAACGCATCCGTTTGAGATACGGCTTCCCGGATCTGCATCTGGTGATGATACTTCTCCGTGTATTCACGTGCAATATGAAACCAGTTTTTAGAAACATCTTCTCCCGCCCAAGATACGGAGAACACAGCATCTGCGTCAGGATCCAACGCGGCCATTTGCTTACTGTATTCTTTACCTGACGACTCAAGCAATTCTATCAGAAGCGGTGTGCTCATTCTTCTTGTTGCTTTTACCCAGGATCCGTTCAGTTCGTTCAGGTAATTGATGAGATCCTTGTAGGAGTTGATTGCCGGAGGAGCTTCGCCAAAGAATCCATCCCTGTACATGCTGATCACCCGGAAGTTTCCGTCAAGAAGGTGCAGCGCTATGTCTTTAACTGACCATTGCTTCGCAAGCGTGCGCTTTTTCCAGTCGTCTTCCGTAAGCGATTTTAAAAGTTGTATGAAAAGTGAGTCCAGCTTCGGGAATAACTCAACCGTTGCACGCATTGTTTCGACCATGGATCAGGTTTTTATGAAGATAGATATTATGAAGCAAATGAAGGAAATGGCTGATCAGTTCTCCCGCGAATGTTTCATCCTTGAACATTAAACAAAAGCCCGGCACAATTCTTCCATCAGTTCGGCGGCTTTTCTATGTTTCACCAATGGCGCAATTTGTCCTCCCCAGAAAAAGATCATATCAGAACGATCTTGCTCTGTGGCCGCCTGTCTTAATGGCGCCATGAATGTTGTTTGCAATGGAAATGGGAGATGTGGTGTTTCTTTGGATAAAAGTTCTTTAACCAATCGGCTACTTAAACCGCGACCCAGCCTTCCTGTAAAAGATCTTGTTAAGGCCGTTTGTTTCGCTGCATCAGAGAATAACATCTGGCGGTGCATGGGAGAGGCATTCGATTCCTCGCAGGCAAGAAATGCTGTCCCGATCTGTACCGCGTCGGCACCCAGCAGGAAGGCGGCCTTTGCACCGCGACTGTCTGCAATGCCGCCCGCTGAGATGACCGGCAACTTTATTTTTTCCCGCATCAATTGTAATAGAACAAACGTGCCTGTCAATGATTGTTCAGACGCTTCTAAAAATGATGGCCGGTGACCGCCTGCTTCAAAACCCGTTGCAATAATCATGTCTGTTCCTGTTGCTTCAAGCGCGATCGCCTCGTCGAGTGTTGTGGCCGTACCAACTGTCTTGATGCCACGCTTTCTGCATTGCTGCAATACATCTTCCGGCAAAGTGCCGAACATATAGCTGAATACTTTGGGCTTTATGTCCAGGATCACCTGCAGTTGGTTTTCAAATCTCGATTGGAAAGGAGCGGGTTTCGGCGGAACAGGAATTCCCAGTTCATCAAAGTAGGGTCGAAAGATCTTTTTCGTTTTCTCGTACTGGTCATC
>JBEVKW010000421.1:0-14794 GCA_040509495.1 Chitinophagaceae bacterium
GCCCGCGACTATGCAAGAAAGAATGGATTCAAAGGCCAGTTCTTTATCGAACCCAAGCCTTGTGAGCCAAGCAAACATCAGTATGACTATGACTCCGAGACCGTGATCGGTTTCCTGCGTCAGCACGGACTGCTGGAAGATTTCAGCCTGAACATTGAAGTGAACCATGCCACCCTGGCGGGGCATACCTTCACGCATGAACTGCAGGTGGCCGCTGATACCGGACTGCTCGGCAGCATTGATGCCAACCGTGGCGATTACCAGAATGGCTGGGATACGGACCAGTTCCCGAATGATATCAACGAACTGACCGAAGCAATGCTGATCATCCTGCAGGCAGGAGGTTTCAAAGGCGGCGGTATCAACTTTGATGCGAAGATCCGGAGGAACAGCACAGATATGGAAGACCTGTTCTATGCGCATATCGGTGGCATGGATACATTTGCGAGAGCGTTGCTGACGGCGGAAGCGATCCTGGAAAAGTCTGACTATAAGAAGATCAGGAAAGATCGTTATGCAAGCTTTGATAGTGGAAAAGGGGCGGAGTTTGAATCGGGTAAGCTTTCTTTGGAAGACCTGAGAGCATTTGCGGTGGCGAATGGTGAGCCGAAGTCGGCGAGTGGAAAGCAGGAGTATCTGGAGAACCTCATAAATCGCTACATTTAATCCCGTTGATTGGCGTAAGAGGAACGCGGCGGACGCAACGATACGCGACGAACGCGGCGAAAACAGCCGGAAAGTATTTTTATTCGCCGCGCTCGCTGCGTATCGCTGCGTCCGCCGCGTTCCTTCTACGCCGCGCATTCTAAAAAACATTTCTATGCTAATGCACCAAACCATGCGCTGGTTCGGTCCCAATGACCCCGTTAAACTTTCCGATATCCGTCAATCCGGTTGTGATGGCGTTGTGACCGCCCTTCACCAGATCCCTGTTGGAGATGTCTGGACCATTGATGCCATCAACGAAAGAAAAAAAATGATCGAAGATGCAGGTATGACCTGGACCGTCATTGAAAGTCTCCCCGTAAGCGACGACATCAAAAAACAAGACGGTCAATATCTTCAGCATATAGAGAATTACAAACAAAGTCTCCGCCATGTAGCCGCCTGCGGTTTGAAAGTAGTAACCTACAATTTCATGCCCGTACTGGATTGGTTGCGCACAGATATCGAACGCATCATGCCCGACGGAAGCAAAGCCCTCTATTTCGAGCGAGCGGCGTTTGTGGCTTTTGACCTGTTCTTACTAAAGCGTCCCGGAGCAGAAGGCGACTATAGTAAAGAAGAGATCGAAACCGCGAAAAACTTTTTTGATACCTGTTCAGATAAACAAAAGCAAACGATCTTCAATAATGCAATGCTTGGCTTACCGGGTAGTGATGATGCGTTCACGCCCGAGCAGGTATTAATGGCTTTAAAAAGTTATGAAGGTATCGATGCAAACAAACTGCGTGAGCACCTCATCTTCTTTCTTCAACAGGTAGTTCCTGTTGCTGACGAATGCGGCCTGGTGATGGCCATCCATCCTGATGATCCGCCATACGCGGTCCTTGGCTTGCCCCGTATTCTGAGTACGGAAGATGATATTGCGGCGATTGCCGATGCGGTCCCTTCTATTGCAAACGGTCTTTGCTTTTGCACAGGCTCACTGGGAGCCAGGGCGGATAATGATCCGTTAAAGATCCTGCAGCGTTTTGGTGATCGTGTTCATTTTCTTCATTTGAGAAATACGAAGCGCGATGCCAACGGAAATTTCTTCGAAGCAGATCATTTGGCGGGCGATACAGATATGTTCTCGATCGTAAAAGAAGTAGTGCTGTTGCAAAGGAGAAGAAATGTGTCCATTCCGATGAGGCCGGATCATGGTCACCAGATGCTGGATGACCTCAGCAAGAAAACTTATCCAGGTTATTCCGCAATCGGAAGGCTTAGAGGCCTGGCGGAATTGCGCGGCCTGGAAATGGGTATTGCACGAAGTATATAGTACTGTATTCCTCATCTACACATGCCATAAAATGAAAAAACTTTTCTTCGTATCTGCCCTGTTCTGTGCGGCAGTTGCTTTTGCGCAACCATCACAAGCGTATAGGGACAGTATCAATAAACTGACGCAGGCGGATTACCGGAATATGCTTTCGCAGTTGAAGATCGATTCCACCCGTCGCGGCCCTTCGGGTAATCCTTCCGCTCCGGATGCGGCAAATTCAGATGAATCAAAAGCGACGACCTATACGTCCATTCCCGATCCTTTGCTCCTAAAAAACGGGAAGAAAGTGTCTGATGCAAAAACATGGGTTGATAAGCGAAGGCCCGAGATCGTTGAAGATTTCAATAAGGAAGTATATGGCCGTGTTCCGGTCAATACACCCCATGTAAAATGGGAAGTGGTGAGCACAGTTGATACTGTATTTGGAGATCAGCCGGCTGTTACGAAGAACTTGCTCGGTCATGTAGATAACGTGTCTTATCCGCAGATAAAAGTTGATATCCAACTTTCCCTGACTATTCCGAAACAGCGGAAAAAGCCAGTCCCGGTGATCATGGAATTTGGATTTATTTTCCCTCCGGGTTTTCGCCCGCCACCACCACCTGCAGGAGCTCCTGTTACAAAAAGCTGGCAGGAACAATTGCTGGACCAGGGTTGGGGTTTTGCGATAATTGTGCCTACGAGTTATCAGGCGGACAATGGCGCGGGATTAACGCAGGGGATCATCGGTCTGTGTAATAAGGGTCAGCATAGAAAGCCGGATGACTGGGGAGCATTGCGTGCCTGGGCATGGGGAGCAAGCCGTGCTATAGACTATTTTGAGACGGATAAGGATGTGGATGCAAAACAGATCGGTATAGAGGGTTTGTCGAGATATGGTAAGGCAACTGTAGTGACAATGGCTTTCGAACCAAGGTTAAAAATTGCTTTCATCGGATCTTCCGGTAATGGTGGCGTGAAGATCATGCGGAGAACATTCGGTGAGCAGGTGGAGAATCTTGCTTCATCGGGAGAATATCACTGGTTTGCCGGGAACTTCATTAAATATGCTGGTCCGCTTACGCCAAATGATCTGCCTGTTGATGCGCATGAGCTTGTTGGCCTTTGTGCACCGCGCCCGGTATTTATCAGTTCGGGTTCTCCAAAAGTGGAAGGTCAGTGGGTGGATGCAAAAGGAATGTTCCTGGGCGGTGTCTATGCCACGCCCGTATACGAACTGTTTGGAAAGAAGGGATATGGAACTACTGCGTTTCCTCCGTTGGAAACATCATTGGTCAGTGGTGATATTGCATTCCGGCAGCACAGTGGCGGACACACCACAGGACCCAACTGGCCCGCTTTCATTGAATGGGCGAAAAGATATATCCGGTAAGACAATATGATGAGATCAATTGCTGATAGCTGTTACAGACGAGCGCTTCACAGGAATGCCACCGTTGTGTATCGGAATGATCTTATAGCATGATCCCTGTCCGCTTTAACGTCCCATTACCCGCTTTTAACGAGCATCTCTGCCAGCTTGACTAGTTGCCGGTTTGCCTGCTATTTCAGTTCCTAGCTTTACAGTACAAAATAGCAAAGGCTTCAATGTTGAAGACCGGGTACTGTTTACCAACTATATGGAACAGATGATTGGCATCAAAGAGCAAAACGCTCATGCCGTTGCATTGCAACTCTCCAAATTACTTGCAGACGAATTCTTACTCTATACAAAAACAAGAAATGCACACTGGAATGTAGAAGGCCCCAGCTTTCATTCCATGCATCTTTTTTTTGAAGCACAATATGAGCAACTGGATGAAATGATGGACAGTGTTGCCGAACGTATACGCCAGGTAGGGCACTATGCGCCGGGAACTTTAAATCAGCTGCTTCGTTTGACACACCTCTCTGAATATACGGAACGTGATAACAGAAGCCTGAGTTTTATCCAGGAACTGCTAAATGATCATGAAAGTGTAATCGAGTTTTTGCGTGGAAATATCACGCCTTTTGCAGAGACACTCCGCGATGCGGGTACAAGCGACTTCATTACAGGGTTGATGGAAAAACACGAAGCAATGGCATGGATGCTCAGGGCGCATTTAAAATGATATCCCTTGTGATGGCGGTCAGGTCAAATTACTTTCGAAAGAGAAAAGCGTGAATCACTTCACGCTTTTCTCTTTTATGAACAATTTCTTTTCCGGAAACTTTTTGACCAGTTCGGCGGGTATTCCAAAATTTCCCCTTAATACGTCTGTTGGATTTGTAGCCAGCCATTCACTCAGGTCGATCGATTCATAGTGTCCACTATTAAAGCCGATCAGTATTTTACAGACTTCATCACCTGTATTGAGGATGTAATGACCGGCTCCCATTGGAACATATCCCACATCCCCTGCAGAGAATTGTTCTGTTACTGTATTCCCTTCGGCAAGGAACACGCCGATCTCGGCATTGCCGGCAATAAAATACTGCCATTCATCAGCATTCGGGTGCCAGTGTAATTCGCGCAGTGCACCGGGTTGAAGTTCGATCAATGAGCCGGTCATCGTCGTACTGATCGGGAATTCCCTTGCGCTGACAATACGTTGTGTTCCTCCACCAGGAACCATGCGTGGTTGTTGAGCATGCAGCGGATACCGGTGCAGGCTTATCAATTCAGGGGATGATCGCGGAGAAGCAAGCGTTGACGCTGCATCGGGTATTGTACCCTGGGAAAAATAGACTTCCTGTTTAGGGAGTTGATCAACTTCCTCTTCGGTGATCCCAAGATTTTGCGCGGCAACTTTTTTAGGAACATGCGCAATGAAATCAGTGATACTGAAAGTGTGGTCTTCTGAGAAGTTTCCATTGTCAAAGATCAGGATGAAATGGCATTCTCCGGGTCCGAGGCCCTGTATCATATGACCGTACCCTTTAGGAAAGTACCATACATCTCCGGGGCCAAACGAATCGGTATAGCTTTGCCCATCCGGGTGCAGGATCGTTGTACGGCAGTTTCCTTCTATCACATAGGCCCATTCAGCAGCATTCGCGTGCCAGTGCAATTCGCGCATCGCACCCGGAGCCAGTCGCATTGACACTCCCGCAATTCCCTGCGATGCCGGAAATTCATGTACAGACGCTCCCCTCGTGATACCTCCCGGTCCAACGCGTGGCGCTTTCTTTTCCAACTCATATTTAAAACGAAGTTTTTCTTTTTCCATAGTTGATGTGTTTTACAAATGAATGTTGAAGGCCCTAAAACTATCGTTCACGGATCTGGTAAAGGAGATCAATTCGTTGAAATGGCAGAAGTCATCGTTTGATGCACATAAGGAGAAATGCTGTTTTTTCGTATAAAAGCATTCGAACCGGAAAAAAGGAGTTTCAACGAGTGATTTTGTCAATCCGGCTTTTTGTAATTTACAGGCGTATAAAAAAACGCAGATTTACGGACCGTGAGAAAATAAAGGAAGATGTGCGTTACTGAAGGCGCTTTAACATTGACTGTCCATCCGGCTTGTTATGGCGCAGCCGATGGGTAATTAACCAGCATTAAATAAAATCATCCGCTGAGCATGAAAGCAATAATTGTCGATGACAATAAAATGGCCAGGGCCACCATGGTAGAACTTGCCAAAAAAGTGAAAGATCTGGTTGTCGCCGGAGAGTGCAAAGATGCTGTTGAGGCGTATAATTTTCTGCAACAGGGGTCCGTTGATCTTTTGTTGCTCGACATAGAGATGCCGGGTATGACTGGCCTGGATCTTATAAAAAACCTGGGAAGCAAACGGCCTGTCATCATTTTTATCAGCTCAAAAAAAGACTATGCACTCGAAGCGTTTGAGTTGAACGTGGCTGATTATCTTCTCAAACCCGCGACAGTAAGCCGTTTTATTCAGGCGATCGACCGGGCAAGGGAGATCCTGGATAGTAAGAAGCAGGATGTTTCTTATCAGGATGATGAATTCATTTTTATCCGGGACTCAAACATCGTCCGCCGTCTGAAGCTGGATACTGTACTTTTTGCGGAAGCGATGGGTGATTATGTAAAGTTGCATACCGGAGACAGGTTCTATGCCATTCACTCCACGCTCAGCGCTGTTGAGGAAAGACTTCCAGCAACGAAATTCATGCGCGTTCATCGTTCTTATATCGTTGCGATCAGCAAGATCGATAGCATACAGGATGGCGCGCTGGTGATCAACGGGAAATCATTACCTGTCGCTGACTCATTCCGCAAAAAACTGAACACAAGGATGAATATATTGTAAGCCGACCGGGATATCGCGACAGGCTTAACGAGCCAAAACGCCTGTTCAACTATCCGCGGAACAAGAATTTTCGGGCCTGATCTATTTTTACCCTATTATAACCCGGTAGCAAAAGATGACAAACAACAGTTTTGCAAAGTATATACTCGTGGCATTTATTGCAGCCGCAGCGATACTCGTTTCTATACAGATCAGTTCAAGGAAGAATATCAGTGAACTGATCAGTTACAACGAGCAGTTATTGCGTGAGCTGAATACAAGCGACAAGCTTCGCCAGGTGGAGCGGGATATTATTTCCGCCGAAAGCCGGATCAGAGGCGCAGTGGCAACAAATGATTCCACATTTCTGAATGAAACCGACAGGCAGATCACAGAAGCCAAAGATTACCTCAGCGAACTGAGAAATGAAATTGGTAAAGACCACACAGAAGCTGTTTACATCGATGCGCTGCTCGGTCTTGCAGATCAGAAACAACGGCTGAAAAATGAAGTGCTGGATTCATTTCATGACAGAGGGTTTTTTTCGCCAACCTTATTAAAGAATATCGCACTTGCCAGGCGTGATTCCAATGCTGTCAATAAAGCTACCAGGAAGATCACCGATGCCCGTAAAGTAATGATGCAGCAGCTTTCCGTATCGATCCAGCAAAACGCTGAACGGGCTAATAGAATGGGGCTGATGCTGACCATCCTTGCCTTACTCGGTGGCATGGTATCGTGCTGGTTCATTGTTAGTCGCGCAAGACAACAGCAAGTACTGATCAAAAGCCTGAATGAGTCTGAAGCCAAAGTGAGGGAGACCGCGCGTGTCAAGGAGAACTTCATGGCGAATATGAGCCATGAGATCAGAACACCATTGAATGCGATACTTGGATTTACAAACCTGATGAAAACGAGAAATCCCGGTCAGGAGATGAGCGTCTTTGTAAATTCGATCGAAAAGGCGGGCGAGAATCTGCTGGTGATCGTGAACGATATACTTGACCTGTCAAAGATCGAAGCAGGAATGATGCGTATCGAATCAACCCCGTTCAGTGTTCGCGGAATGGTACACTCCATTGAAACATTGTTCCGTGAACGTGTAAAAGAAAAATCATTACTCCTGAATACATTTGTTGAAGACGGGGTTCCCGATACACTTTCCGGTGATGCCACGAGATTAACGCAGATCCTTGTTAACCTGTTAAGCAATGCGATCAAGTTTACGGAACAGGGCATTATCACTGTCCGTGTTTCAAGTTACGGTATCAAAGACAATACCATCCAGCTTGGATTTTCCATTGCGGATACCGGGATCGGCATCGGGAAGGATAAGATCGACACCATATTTGACCGGTTTCAACAGGCCGAAGATTCGATCACGAGGAAATATGGCGGCACCGGGCTCGGACTTTCAATTGTCAAAGACCTTGTTACTTTACAACAAGGGGAGATCTCTGTACAAAGTGAAGTCGGCCGCGGTACAACCTTCCTTTTTGTGATACCTTACCAGGTCTCAGCCGAGCAGTTCACGTTCGCAAAAGCAGCGCTTGCCACCCTTCCCGCAGATGCGGATATCTCCGGCATCAGGCTCCTTGTAGTGGAAGATAATGAACTCAATCAAAGCCTGCTCCATCATTTGCTGACAGGCTGGGGCATTTCCTTCGATATTGCCGGTAACGGACTTGAAGCGGTAAAGTCTTTACAGGAAAAGAAATATTCACTTGTACTGATGGATATCCAGATGCCGGAAATGGATGGATATACGGCTACACGACAGATCAGGCAGGAGCTAAAACTCGATATCCCGATCATTGCAATGACGGCGCACGCCCTTGCAGGTGAACGGGAGAAATGTATGAGCTACGGCATGAATGAATATATTTCCAAACCACTGAAAGAACAGGAGCTGTTCAGGCTGATCAGCCGGTTTGAAAGATCACTGGACTCCAAACAAAAAGAAACGTCAAAAGAAAATAATCTTCCGGTGCCAGATTCATCCGGCAAAAATAACTTAACGCCTGCAGACCGTTACCAGTTCATCAATCTTCAATACATCCGGGAGATCAGTAGTGGAAATACTGATTATGAGAGAAGCGTTACGGGAATGTTTTTGGAAGATATGCCGCAAGATCTTCAGTCCTTAATTGAAGCGCTGGATAAAGGCGATTATGACCTGTTGTCTAAGCTTGCTCATGATCTGAAAACAAGTACTTCTATCATGGGGCTAACGGATAAACTTGGTATCTATCTTGATTCATTAGAGCATCAGCCGCAAACCGAATCATCCGCACGGGATAATGTGGGTAATGTCAGGCGTATTATCAATAGTGCGCTACAGGAAGCCTCGCATTTTTATGCTTCGATCAATACAGACGGTAAATAGAAGATTGAATTGCTGAAAGACTTATCCCTCGAATCAATAAGTATTCTCTTTATCTGTTGTAAGGTTCCCGAACATTTACGCAGATGGATGCGTACAGATACACAGGTAAGTGCCTGTTGTCAGAAAATGATCTGCGTATCTGCGTCTTGATCCGCGTTGATCTGCGGGAACCTCACGCCAACTAGATCTTAAATCGATAGCAGTGGTATCGCAGATACACGTTAGAATTGGTTTTATATTAAAGCCGACCAAATATCCGATTCAAACAGGAAAGAGGCGATCAGCACACGGATCTTGTTAGGCTGATATCCAAAATGTTTTTTGAATGCCGTGCTGAAATGTGAAGCATGCTTGTAGCCTACGGATCTGGCAATTTCAGTCATCTTCTTTGTTCCTTCAAGTAATAAAGCTTTTGCCTTCTCCATTCTTTTTTGCTGCAGATAACCATAGATAGTTGTTCCAAATGCCTGTTTAAATTGTTTTTTCAGGTAACAGTCATTTGTGCCGACCAGTTGGGCAAGATCTATAATAGAGCACGGGCTTGATAAATTTGATTCAATCAGCTCTTTTGCGCGCAGCATCCGTAGCTTATCTTCTGATGAAATACTACTACCGGGATCGTTGTCTTTCTCTGACTGCTCCAGTTGCAATATCAGTAATTCCATTACCCGCGACTGGAAGAATAACTGGTTGTATTCGCCCTGGTGTTCACTTTGCAGCATGCTGTACAATAATGCTACCATTCGCGGCGTCACAACACTGTTTGAAACGGCCTGTTTCAGTGTTTGGTTTCCTGCATGCTCTTTTAGTGCTGAGCGAAGCGGGTGATCAGCCTGCAGTAGTTGAGAAAAATACGATATCGATAAATTGATGATGAATACCTCCGCTCTTTTTCCTGGATGCGTGTTCAGTCTTATCTCCGGTGGAAAGGCAAAGAACAATGCTTGCTGTCGTTCTTTAAAAGACACAGGTGTTTGAGCGTTGTGTGGATTTATCAGACTGCCGGACCCGGCAACAAAAAAGACGAAGCTGATCATTTGTTCCGTCAGCCTGCAGCAGACTGCTCCCTTCGAAAAGATTGCTGATCTGTAATAGCAGAAGTGGATTTCATTAAATATGACCTCGATCCGCTCTTCCTGTTCGTCAGCAAAGCCGGCGGTGGAAGTTGAACCAGCCTTTTCGCCATTGAATGTGGGGCTTGAACTATCTTTTTGACCAGCAGGATGTATTGGCTGGCCTATTGTCATTGCAGTACTCATAAGCATAAAGGTTAGCCTGGTAATATAAATATTACCGGTAGGTGTTATGTTGAAAGATGCTCAGAGTTGAATCAGCCGTGTATTAAGCCCGGTTAAGAAAGCAATTAGATCTTCCTGATAGAAGGTTTGAATTGCATGGTGCAAGATTAGCTAATGTGTTTGCCGCACGCGTCATTAATACGTAAAAACGTTTTCGAAATGCGTAAAAATTGCCGCGCCTGGAATGGAAAAGATTTTCCTTTTGACGTCATGCTTTTTCCGCTATGGGTAGTCGATGCGTAGGACCTTTGTGCCGCGAAAAAATAACCCGCAAACCAAAACAATGGCTATGCAAAAAAGATCGATTTTTTTAATATGGGTGGCGTTAATGTTTTCCTGTATCAATCTGCATGCGCAAACATGGCAGGTGAAAGGGAAAGTGACAGATGAAACAACTGGCGCGGCGCTTACCGGTGCTACAGTTGCAGTAAAAAATACAAACCGGATCACGCAGACGGCGGCTGACGGCTCCTTCCTGATCCAGGCCGCTAAAGGGCAGGTGATCCTGGTTACATTCTCCGGATATGCGTTCGCGGAAGTAGCGGTAACCAGCGCAGACCAGGTATTACAGGTTTCCATGACTCCCGATAATAAACAGCTGGATGAAGTAGTAGTGACCGGCGCACTCGGTATTAAGAGAGCTTCCCGGGAATTCGGTGCCTCCGCCCAGATCGTCGATAACCGGAATCTGAACCAGGGGAAAACAGTTAATCCTGTATTTGGACTTGCCAGTAAAGTGGCGGGATTGCGTATTAACATGTACGATAGTAAAGTGGATCCGCAGGTGCAAATCACTTTACGCGGAACCCGTTCACTCAGTCGTACTTCTGGTATCGATGGCCGGAATCCGAATGCACCGATCTATGTAGTGGATGGTATGCCGGTTCCGGATATCGCAAGGCTCAACCCAAATGATATAGAAAGTATCACTGTACTTAAAGGGGCGAATGCCGCTGCATTGTACGGGTCAGAGGGTGTGAATGGCGCACTAATGATCAATACCAGGTCAGGAAAGAGAGGAAGAGGTGTAATACAATATAATCATACTACCACGTTCTCTAATGCGTTCCTGCTGCCTCCGGCTCAAACAACTTATGGACAGGGAAATAATGGCGTGTATGATCCTACCCAATATGAATCCTGGGGGCCGGCTTTTGATGGAACAATGAAAGATTTTGGTTTGCCTTTACCCAATGGCGTGCAACCGCAATTGCTCTATGCCGCTCCATCGAAAGATGCAAGGCTTGATCTTTTTCAAACAGGTTTGAATGTGCAGAATGATCTGTCATTGTCCGGTGGCGATGAGAAGAGCACTTACTTTATGTCTGTACAGCATGTGAACATCAAAGGCATTATTCCGGAAGATAAAAATAACCGGACGAATTTACGGTTCAATGGATCCCGCAAATTCGGAAAGCTGAACACGCACTACAATATCAATTACAGCTATAATAAAAAGAATACAACGCCTGATGGCCCATGGATCGGGGCGTATCGTTATCCAGCGAATTTCGATTTCGGTATGGTGAAAGACTGGGAAGATCCTCTTTCTCCGGGTAACCCATTGAATTATTTCACCAGCCAGGGAAGCTGGTTGCGTAATCCTTATTTCCTGATCGATAATATACGTGATCAGAGTACACAGCAAACGCTGACAGGTAAAGTGGAGGTTGATTATCGCTTCAATGATTGGTTCAAGGCGCTCTACCGTGTGGGTTTCTATGCCTTGAGTGATGAAACACGCAGCACTGTACGTAAGTTCGAAGCACCTGGTACACGCAACACTGTAGGTAGTGTAAGTGATGGTAGTAATAATTACCGTCGTCTGAATGGTGATCTGATCCTCCACTTTAATAAGGATTTTGGAAAGATCAGCACGGGTTTGATTCTTGGTAATAATATCCGGACCGATTACCGCAAAACAACCAGTATCGGGGCGGCAAACCTGCTGTATCCTGATCTGTTCAACCCCGGCAGCCGGCAGGGAGAATTGAATGGCTCTGTATCGATCGCGGAACAACGTTCAGTAGGCACCTATGGTGAACTATCTGTTGGATATGACAACTATCTGTTCCTGACATTCACCGGGCGTAATGACTGGGTTTCTGTACTCAGTCCTGAAAACCGTTCTTATTTCTATCCGGGCGTAAGTGCATCATTTATTCCAACGGATGCAATCACGGCACTGAAAGGAAGCAACACCCTGTCTTATGCAAAAGTGTATGCATCATGGAACCGTACAGGTAACGTTACATTGACGCCGTATCAACTGAACAATGCCTATACGCAAAGCAATGGTTTCCCATTTGGCAATATGGTGGGCTTCCTGCCGGGACTTGCAAACCCGAATCCGAATATCGAGCCTGAATTTGTAACCTCTTACGAAGCAGGGATTCAATTAGGACTCTTCCGCAACAGGCTGAACTTCGAAGCAACATATGTTTATTCCGATTCAAAAGGTCAGATCTTCAATGCTACCACGTCAAGCTCTACCGGGTATAACTCTGCAAGAGTGAATGCAGGTCGTTTAACAAACAGTATCATAGAGATGAATGTGAATGGTGATGTGGTTCGCAGCAAGAATATCAAATGGAACCTTGGTTTTAACTTCAGCTATATCAACAACCAGGTGAAAGAACTATATGGAGGGTTGGATAATATCAACAACTTCCGTCAGTCTTATGGTGTGATCGGTGCGGCATTCCCTTCGCTGCTGGTGAGCGATTATAAAAGAGATGCGCAGGGACGCGTAGTGGTTGATGCAACAACGGGAGATCCGGTTATCGCTGCAGACAATACATTGCTTGGTACACTGGTTCCCCCGTATCAGATGGGCCTTAGCACAATGTTCCAGTTCAAGGGCATCAGTGTAGGTGCGCAGTTTGACTGGAGAATGGGTGGATGGTTGTATTCTGAGATCGTACCTGCTATGTATACCGCAGGAACGGATCCGCGCACTGCTGAATATGGCAGACAGCCTTTTGTCTGGCCAAATTCTGTGATTGAAGTTACCCCGGGACATTTTGAGGCGAACACCAGTAAGATGACTTCCAGCGGAGGCCGTGCTTTCTGGAGCAAACAGGGTGAAGTGCAGATCAATACAGCGGCACCATCAGATTTTTTCAAACTGCGCGAGTTGAATATCAGTTATGCATTACCGATCTCTTTGCTCAGCAAACAATCATTTATCCGCGAAGTGAGTATAGGCTTTGTTGCAACGAACCTGTTCATCATCCGTCATAAGGATAATAAATACGGCGATCCGGAATACCTGTATAATAACACAGATGGTTACCTGAGTTTCCGCCAGGTACCTCCATTCCGTTCTTATGGGGTTAACCTGAATGTGACGTTCTGATAGAAACTTCATCCGAAAAGAAAACTGTACGACAATTAAAAAAAGAATTCATGAAAAATATATTTCGTTTTGTCATCCCGGTAATGATGCTGATTTCACTGGGATCTTGCAAAAAGTTTCTCGATGTGAATGATAACCCGAATTCGCCTATTTCAGAAACATTGCCGTTAAGAGCGAAACTGCCTGCTGCATTGGTGAGCAGCGTTAACCAGGAATCTATACAGCTCAACCAGATCGGTGCATTGTGGGGCGGTTACTGGGGTACGACCAATGAAGGCATCAGTATGTTCGTAGATCTAAAAAGCTACAATGGGCCAGCGATCCGGCATCAGCGTGATGGCATCCCGGTATGGGAAAATGCATTTAACACACTGCTGTATTATCAATTGCTGAAAGAGGAAGCGGTGGAGGAAGGATATTTCTTCTACTCAGGCATCAGCAAGATCATGCAGGGATGGCATTTCCTTCGTCTTGTTGATGTGTACAATAACATTCCTTTTGATGATGCATTGCAGGGAACGCAGTTTCCTACGCCGCGCTATGAAGAAGGGAAGGTTGTTTATGAAAAAGCGATCAATCTTATAACCGATGGTATTGCAGATGTCAAACGTGCTGTGCCCGGTACAGAGCCGACTACAGACGATATCATCTTCAACGGTAACAAAACACTTTGGACGAAACTGGCGAATACGATCAAGTTACGTGCGCTGGTGCGTCAAAGCCAGGCAGGCAATGATGCCTTTATCAGTGCGGAGATCCAGAAGATCACCACGGAAGGATCCGGTTTTCTTGGCGTGGGTGAAAATGCCTATGTGCGGCCGGGTTATCTAAGTACGGCAGGTAAGCTGAATCCTTTTTGGGAAAGCTATTACCGAAATGTACAGGGCGTGATCACGGGTAACTATCAGGATATCCGTCCGACCGTTTTTGCGATCCAAAGTTATCAGACCCGCAATGATCCAAGATTGGAAAAGCTTTATGTGGCAGTCGCTGGCAATTACAATGGCGTTCTGTTTGGCAATCCCAATACAGCACCTGCTTACAGCCGGGCTAATACTTCGGCTTTCAGAGGTCCACAGGAGAACGGCAATCAACCAGCGGCATTATTCAAGAGCATTTCTCAACCATCTGTGTTAATGTCTTCCTTTGAAAGCCTGTTCCTGCAAGCGGAGGCAACACAAAGAGGCTGGCTGAATGCTTCCAACGCGAAAGCGCTTTATGAGAGTGCAATACAGGAATCTTTCAAATATATGGAAGTGGCGGCAGCGGCATTTACGCCATACAATCTGCAGCCATCTGTAAGTTATGATGCGGCTACCGATAAGATCAGGCGCATCATAGAACAGAAATGGCTTGCCTTGAACAGCATCAGCAGCATTGAAGCATGGAGTGAGTTTCGCCGGACAGGATGGCCGGAGATCCCGAATTCTTTGGAGGCACCTACTGCAACTTCAAGACCGTTGCGGTTAATGTATCCCGAAACAGAAAGAATGACCAATAATGGAAATGCGTCTGCCCAGGGATCGGATGATATGCTGAACTCGC
>JBEVKW010000422.1:0-27023 GCA_040509495.1 Chitinophagaceae bacterium
TTTCGGATTTTTTTCTGACAATAATTTGCGCAAGAAGTTTCTTCTCCTTTTTGATATGCTGGCAGATGCTGATGATCTCATGCGAATTGTCAGCTACGTTCAATTTTTCCAGGGATGACTGCAGTAATACAATTTTTTGCAAACAGTAGTTTTCCATGACCTCCAGCGAGTCTGCAAGAATTTCCAGGGGAAAGACTTCCTGTTTTGCATTATTGGAGATGTTTTGTGAGCCTTTCCTGTTAGCCGGATAGTGTTTCATAAATAAGGTTTAATGGTTAGGTCTTTTTGTTGTGCCGGGTGTGGCAGGTGTTCAGGCATAAAGATCCGTCAGTAGATAGCATAAGTCAAGCGATGGCCTACGGATAATTTTGCGTAGTTACTGATATTGGAAAAAGTAGTTCTACGCATGAGTGACTACCTGTGTTTGAATACCTTAGCCATGTTAACCATTAAAACTATCATCATGATTATTTCCAGGAAACTCCCTTCCTTTACGGGAGGCTTACTGCTGTTGGCCACTGTTTTAGCGTTAAATGCCTGTACTCCGAAAAATGAAGGAGGGGTTCATATCCCGGTTCCAAAAGATACATCTGCCTTGGGAAAGATTGACCATTTTATTTCTGTAGAAGACATCAATGGATTCAGGACCGGGTTTCAAAGTCAGCGCGATTCCCTGGCCAGGCAATTCCCGGGCTTGTATTTTCCCTTGAGCGAGACATTTAACAAGCAGGCGCTACTTGATCTGCTTAAAGATTCTACTAATGTCGGAGTTAGAATCTATTATGGAGTTAAACCTGGTACTAACAGAAATGAGTTACGACTGATGCTTGTAGGTGTTAATTCGCAGGGCAAAGACATCTTTTATGAAAAAGGTAGCCGCTCCGGAAGCCTGACAACACAAGTGCCACCGGGCGGAAGGATTGGTGGGGTTGAATACGGTCAATGTGACCCGCCTTGTCTTCAATAGCAGGTGCCATTATTTTAAAAATTCGATCCTGAAAATTCAGCCGCATATATGAGCGATCTGCTAAAATTCTGTCTCAGCCTTAGCATTGTTTTCGCAGTCATAATAGGGGTAGTAAGATTCAGAAAGATTAATCCATCTTACTATCCCTTTATTTACCGGGTTAGCCTTTGTTTAGTAGTAGAACTGGTTCGCCGGGTATTGATCCTGCAACAGAATAATGCAGCTACAATAGTGACAAATATCTTTTCCCTGGCAGACTTTCTATTGTTCGCCTGGTTATTCCATAATTGGGGTCTTTTCAAACGCAACAGAAAACTTTTTCTGGGAATACTCAGCACGTTTGTAGTGATCTGGTGCGTTTCAACATATACAGCACCCCGTCACCTATTTTCCCCTAACCTCTATTTCAGGATACTCTATTCCTTCGCCTTGATTTTTTTTAGTGTAACAACGTTCAATGGTCTAATTATCAACACTCGGGGTGGTATGCTTAAAAATGCAAAGCTCTGGATATGCATAGGGATTATTATTTTTTATACCTTGTTCATAATAATCTGTGCCACACAGCTGTCTGTCCTTCGCGAGAATGTAAGCAAAGACTTTCAGCGTAAATTCTATGACGTGATGGTATTTTCCAATCTTTTTGTAAATGTTTTATACGCAGGGGCCGCATTATGGATACCCAGGAGAAAAGTCTTTACAGCAGTCTTTTGATCGTAGTGATCGTGGTAGGCATTATTTTGCTTTACTTCATTGTCACAATAATTCGTTATCAGCGACGAAGTCTCGTACTACACAAAGAGAAAATTCGCGCAGAGATCGATACATTGGAAAATGAGCGAAAAAGAATCGCTTCCGATCTTCACGATGAACTCGGCCCTCTGCTTTCGGCTGTCAAATTGCAGATCAATAACCTGAACTCTCAGGACGCGGAAGATAAATTGCTCATAGACAAATCAAGCAGGCATATTGATACGATCATCCGGCGTATGAGGGAGATTTCCAACAACCTTATGCCCAATACATTGGTTCGTAAGGGACTGGTAAAAGCAATCGAGGAATTTGTACAAAGTAATACAGACACGTATAAACTTTCTGTAAAGTTGATCGTAGAGGCGGATTTTCAACTGGATCTTGATAAAGAGATCAATATCTATCGTATTATTCAGGAGATCCTGCACAATACAGTTAAACATGCCAGGGCATCCATGCTTGCAATCAGGATAAGCCGGGAAAATAATCTCTTTGTTCTCTCAACTACAGACAATGGTATGGGATTTGATTTTTTCGCCCGTTCGAAAGAGCATGCCGGCTTGGGACTTCGAAATCTGCAAAGCAGAGCAGAAATTATGGGTGGAGAGATCACCTGTATATCTGAAAAAGGAAAAGGTACCAGTTACATCCTGGAAATACCATTGTTAAACTAGCTTATGAAAGTACACGGAACCATCAAAGTGATAATTGCTGACGATCATGAAATATTTCGCGACGGCCTCAAGCTTATGTTGCAAAAACAGCCCGATATAGACCTCATCGGCGAAGCCGAAGACGGAAAGGATCTGATTGAAAAGGTTGTAGCACTACAACCTGATGTCGTGATCACGGATGTAAAAATGCCGAGAATGGATGGCGCATCGGCCACAAAATTTCTCGCGGAAAACTATCCCGATATCGGAATCATTGCCCTCACCATGTTTGATGAAGAAGAGCAAATTATAGAAATGCTTGAATCCGGCGCGAAAGGCTATCTATTAAAAAACGCGGATAAAAACGAGATCCGGGAAGCCATTCAATCGGTTTATGAACAAACACCTTACTATTGCAAACATACTTCACACCGGCTTGCTCAACTGGTTGCAAAAAGCAAATTCAATCCTTACCGGCAAAAGACCAAACTTGAATTCAGCGATCGTGAAAAGCAGATCATTACCTTTATTTGTGAAGGCACAACAAGCAAAGAGATCGCTGAGAATATTTTCCTGAGTGTTCGTACCGTAGAAGGATTACGCATGAAGATCATGGAAAAAATGAACGTAAAGAACACCGCCGGCATCATCATCTACGCAATAAAAAATGGTCATTATTCTCCAAACGATTTAAAGGCCTAGAACGGCTCTAAAATATTTTTTAAAAAAAATATTAGAAAAAATTTGGTAGCATGGCGAAAATATTTTCATCTTTGCATCGCAAATAACAAAACACATGCAACGCATTCATTCAAATATTGAAACAATAAAAGGCTTTAGTCCTCTGGGAGACTATAAGGCCTGCGGAGCATGTAAAAAATGTTGAGTAATTCAATTAACAGCATTCAATAGAATACATGCCCCGCAAGAGATTGCGGGGTTTTTTGTTGATAGACATTTATTTGTTTGAAGATGGTAGGAAAAGCTATTGATTACAAAAAAAACATTATGACCGCAAGAAAAATAAGTCAACTATTCGCAAAACGGAATGACAGACAGTTATCAACCGGAGGCTATTGGTTTGCAATGGCAACGGGCATCATTATGCCCCGGATAGAAGACAGCAATAAATACATACGATCGGATTATTTTAATACGGTAACATAACGTTGCTGTTTGAAATTGAGATAAGCCCGGTCGATTACTACGACCGGGCTTTTGTTTTTATCAATACCCGGCATTAAACAAAGAGAGGTATGCGATGAAATTTTTACTGATTGTATTGGTGATCCATTTCATAGTTGAAATGATCGCTAAAAAAAGAGAAAAAAGATCTGTACAAGATGGTCACGGAAAAATTGAGAGAACAGTGCATCCTGCAGAATTCGATTTGAGATAAAATAAAAGATTAGTTGCAGAAGGAGGAATAAGCGATCCCCGTGAGATGCAGCGGGGACGCTTTAAAAAAATTAAGTACACCAGCCTGACCTGTAACTCAATTAGGCAGAGTACCGGTCTCATATACCGGGAGTTGAGAGTTCGAACCTCTCCGGGTCAACGATACGATCATTAGTAGCACCGGCGGCATTTTCGACTGATCGGTGTTACACGGGTCATCTGAAAATATTCAAATAACGGATGTATTAAGAACATGAACAAAGCAATGACATAAAACAAAATAAAATGAAACAGAATCTGCAAAAATGGAGAAAACTGGATGGCACCAGCATTCGGCAACCGCTCGTGGATGAGATCAGAGATGCGATCGTTCGCGAGAAAGCAGCAGGCCATGAATTGAAAGTCTGTATCGGTACTGACAGTCAGGTGAAAGGCAGGGGTACCGAGTTTGCGACAGTTATCGTGTTTATCAGGAAAGGTAAAGGCGGATTCATGTATATCAACCAGGAAATAAGCAAGATTAAAATGACTGTAAAACAGAGAATGCTTTTGGAAGTAAGCAAAAGCGTTGAGGTGGCATACCTGTTGAATCGATTGTTCACTTTGTATAATGTCGACATGGAAGTTCATGCAGATATCAACACCAACCCGTCATTCAAAAGTAACCATGCATTGAAAGAAGCAATGGGTCATATAACGGGAATGGGGTTTGTGTTCAAGGCGAAACCTGAATCTTTTGCGAGCTCTGCTTGCGCAAATAAAATTGTTCAATAAGAATTAACTATTCCAATGATAACATCAATTATAGTATTGATAATGCTGTCAACCATCGCATTGCTTTTTCGCATAAAAGTTAGGGACTATATGGGGCGACTTAACCGGAATTGGTCGATAGTCCGATCGGCCAGGATGTTTTCCGATAACGACTATCTGGGACAGGACGCGTTTTATCTGAGTTATTTCAAACGGATACCGAGCAAAAACTACATCGGTTCTATCGGGATCGAAAAAGCATTCAGGTTCATTCAGGAAAAATATGATGCAGCAATCGTCGATGTTTTCACGTCCTCTTCGTATTACAGGTTAAAAGAGAGGCAGGAAACGGACAAGATCGTGATTATAATGAAGAAAAAAATAATGGTCACGCTCGACTGTACCTGGGTTGACATCTTTTTTCCGGCAAAAGAAAAGCAATGGGCAGACCAGTTGGTGGAAGAACTGAATGACTTTCAACTGCCACCTAAAGAAGAAGAATATGAGATCAGCATTATCACCAGTAATAGTCGCGGCTTGTTTCTGAAGAGAGTTCCGCTGACGCCTTATACGCTTGATCTCGAGCTTTTTTATAACGATGATTTTGCAGGCCTGGATCGTGTGATCAAGGATCGGTTGTCAAAGCAGAATGATAAAGGTATCGTGTTGTTACACGGATTGCCGGGAACGGGAAAAACAACCTACTTGCGCCACCTGGCAGCTTCGTTGCCTAAGCGTGTCATGTTTGTTTCCCCATCCGCCGCCGCAAATCTAATGAGCCCCGATCTGATGAACATCTTACTTGATAACCCGAATTCCATTCTGGTAATTGAAGATGCGGAAAATATCATGATGAACCGGAAATATAACAGCGATTCATCTGTATCAAACCTGCTTAATATCAGCGATGGACTATTGAGCGATTGTTTGAATGTGCAGATCTTATGCACCTTCAACTGTCCGCTGGATCTGATCGATCCCGCTTTGATGCGAAAAGGGCGGTTGATCGCGAGATACGAGTTTGGAAAATTAGCTGCAGATAAAGCGCAGGCATTATCAGATCATCTCGGCTTTAAAACTCATATCGATCGGCCAATGACGATTGCAGAAGTGACAAGACAAAATGATGCTCCCGAAAATGCACGGGAAAAAGATGTTATTGGGTTCAGACGAAGAGATATATTAATGAGCTAACAGTCAATAAAAAATATTTAAAATGAAAAAAAGTAACCTGTTCATTCAAAATGAGATCCGATTTACGCCTGGCATCCGGTCGGGACCTATCACTCAATCATTTTTATGGACATTAAAACAAACGAACAAAACTACATCGATGTACGATGCTTACGTATTCCGACAAGAAGACAAAAGATCCGAAAATTAAAAAAGGGGCGGGAAAAGGAATTATTACGGTTATCCAGGGAAAGAAAACGACTGTGGAAAGCGCAACGTGAAAAGATATATATCGAGTTAAGTACGCCGTATCAAAGTGGCTGGCGCCGCAGTTTTGAATTGCGGCAGGATGTGGCGAGAAGCAGATACTCAACATTCTTTTCTGAAATTCTCAACGTGATCAATACAGTTCAGTACAGTCACCGGAAAGATTTTAAGATAAAAGGTCGAAAATTCGGAAGAAAGATCTATAAACCCCGCTCACAGGAACTGCTGCAATTGAGAGATGGAAAATGGCGGAAATTAGGATTGAAGCAACAGGAGTTGTTTCATGAGATCTGGACTGTCGACCATTTCAAAAAACCGGTCCGGCTATATGAATTCAATGAGCCATGGCGATTTATACTGCGGGTGAAGCCTAATATAATAAGGCGGGCTATCGTAATAAATCCTGCAATGGAAAGTGAAGTCGCCGAGTTGGAAGGACGGATAGACCGCGAGTTTTTGGAACCTGCTATCGACCGGCTTCTGGATGGTCGTGCCCGGAGATACTGGAAGCGCGGAATTCCGAATGGTCCGCGCTGCCGCTACAAGAAAACCCTGGAACAATATCAGGATCTGATCTGTCAGGAAAATTTCACCTGATGCGAATCTGCAGTTTCGTATTGCAGGCACGTATATAATAAATCATCAAACGGATGTACCGCATCTGTAAAGACCTTGCCTGACGGCAAGATAGGAATTGGTTTCATTGAGTAATAACCCGGGATGCGTGTTTCAAAGAAGCACCATAGTGCAGACGTTATAACTATCTGTATACTGTTATGCTCCGGAAACTCTTCCTACCAGGATCTGTATGTTGAAGGTTCGAATCCTTCTCAGATTTTTTCTGATAGCTCAACGGTAGAGCGACAGGCTATTGATTCGTGGGTTCGAATCCCACTCCTGCGAAAGCAGGATGGCGGAGTGGATAAACGCAAAGCACTTGTAATGCTTCATCAAAACAGAAGTACATCGCTTCTTTAAAAATGATGGATCTGGCTGATATGGCATACCGGTTCCGGAAAATTTTCCTGAACAACCAGGGATGCACCTGCAGTTTATAAATAGTAAACAGCTTGAACCGCGATGATCGGTGGGATCAGAAGCTACGCTATCTGGCACCTTCAAACCGGTTCAGGTGTTTTAAAAATAAGCTCCGTGTTAACAGGGTGGAAATGACACATCAGCCATTTTTATTAGTAGCTTAAAAAACAAGAATATGAAAAGAGTAAAAGTGAACGCCTACCAGGTAGGCCTGGTTTTTAAAGATGGCGTGTACCAACGAATGCTGTTGACCGGTAAATACTGGTTCTGGAAAAACGAGGTAATTATCACTTATGATATTGCTAAGCAATTCCTTCCGCCGATAGAATTAGATATACTCCTGCAAGACAAATTGCTTGCAGATATACTGATCGTAGTGGAGGTAAAAGACAACGAGATCGTGCTGCAATACCAAAACGGTTTATTGAAAGAGGTCTTAACTGCAGGTAGATACACGTTCTGGAAAAGCATGATTCCGTATGAATTCGTGACAGCAGATATCAGCAAAATAGATATACCACAGTATATTGACAGAGCTGTATTGGTATCAAGGCAGGTTGCGCCCTTTACAAGGTCAGTGACTATCGAAAACTATGAAGAGGCTGTTTTATTTGTTGATAGCAAATTCGATCGCATCTTGCAAAGTGGTGTTTATTACTGGTGGAAAAACGCAATTCCTGTTTATGTAGCAAGGATTGATAAAAGACAACAAGCGCTTGAGATCAATGGCCAGGAAATACTGACCAAAGATAAAGCCGCGCTGAGACTGAATGCATGGGCGCAATACAAAGTAACCGATCTTCAGAAAGCCGTTTTGGATAATAAGGAATACGATAAACAATTGTATGTATCTTTTCAATTAGCCATTCGGGAATATGTTGCCGGGTTTACTCTGGATGAATTGCTGGAAAAGAAAGATAGTATTTCTGCTTTCGTCCTGGCTCAGGTGAAAGCGAAAGCGGAAAACCTCGGTGTGGTCGTACTGGGATTTGGGATCAGGGATATTATCCTTCCGGGTGATGTGAAAGACATCATGAACCAGGTACTGGTTGCAGAAAAACGAGCACAGGCCAACAGCATCATGCGAAGAGAAGAAACAGCGAGCACCAGGAGCCTGTTGAATACTGCGAAACTTATGGAGGACAATGCCATGTTATGGAAGCTGAAAGAAATAGAATATGTGGAAAAGATAACTGAAAAAGTAAGCAACATCAATATTGGCGGAAACGGTCTGTTAGTGGAACAGTTGAAACAGCTTTTTGTAGCGCATAAAACTTAACTATTAAAGACAAAACAAATGGAATTTATAATAAAAGCGCTCCGGGAACAGGAGCGCTTACATGACATAACAATTCTGTATGCCTGCGAAACAGGCAGCCGGGCGTGGGGGTTTCCATCACCGGACAGTGATTATGATGTTCGGTTTTTGTATCGGCATTCGAAGGACTGGTATTTACGGCTGGGCCATCGCAAAGATTCGATAGAATCAATGGAAGGAGAGTTGGACATGACGGGTTGGGATCTTCGAAAAAGTCTCACACTTTTGAAAAAGTCCAATACCGCATTGATAGAGCGATTTCAATCACCGGTACAATATATGGGAGATGCGGTTTTCAGGCAGGAGTTTCATTCCCTTGCAGAACAATACTACTCGGCGAAGGCCGTGTACTTTCATCACTTTTATCAGGCACTTAAATTCAATGAAGAGATACAGGGCAGAAGCCAGTTCAAATTGAAAAGTTTTTTCTACCTGTTAAGATCATTGCTTTCCTGCAACTGGATCGTGAATGATAACCAATTGCCGCCGATGCACATAGAAGGATTGATGATCTATCTTTCTGAAACGGACCGGGAAATGATCCGGCAATTGATAAAGCAAAAAGCGGCATTGAATGAATCATACCTGCATAACGCAAATTCGGGTGAACTTGAAATAGTAGGTCGTCTTTTTGAAGCGGTGTCTGGTAAAGGCGACTCTTTACCGGTAAGCAGTGAAGATTACGAAAAAATGGATAGGTTTTTTATAAAACAATTGAATGCAACTGACAGTAAATGATATAAAGCAAAAAGGGTGGCTGATCTTTGAAGCAGTTACCGGCAGCCGTTCGTTTGGCCTTGATACTGCCAACTCGGATACGGATATACGTGGCATATTTGTTTTGCCCAAACAGTTATTCTATTCCATGGACTATACTCCGCAGGTGTCCAATGAAACCAATGACATTGTATATTTTGAACTGGGGCGATTTATAGAACTGCTATCGAAAAGTAATCCCAACATGCTGGAATTGCTCGGCACTGATGAACGTTTTGTTTTACAAAGGCACGATATAATGGATCGGATCAATCTTCAATCCATCATTTCAAAACAGTGTGAGCAAACGTTTGCCAACTATGCATACACCCAGGTAAAGAAGGCTCATGGCCTGGAAAAAAAGATCATGAATCCGATGGATGGTGAGCGGAAGTCGGTGCTCGATTTCTGTTATGTTTACCAGGAAGGAAAAACGGCGCCGGTGACTGCGTTTCTCCAGTCAAGAAATTGGAGGCAGGAAGATATCGGCCTGGAATCTGTACCGCATTTGCGGGATGGATTCAATCTTTATCACGCTGTTGCGCATCAATACAAGGGAATCGTAAGGAGTGACCATTCCAACGAAGTTTGTGTAAGCGCTATACCTGAAGGGGAAACGCCGGCGGCTTTGCTGATCTTTAACCGGGACGGTTATTCTGTACATTGTAAAAAGTATAATCAATACCAGGAATGGCTGACAAAAAGAAATGAAGTCCGGTATGCCGGTACATTACAACATGGCAGGAATTATGATGCAAAAAATATGATGCATGTATTCCGGCTTCTGCTGATGGCGAAAGAGATCGCTGAAGAAAAGAAGGTCAATGTGTTCCGGCACGACAGGGAGTTTCTCCTGTCGGTAAAGTCCGGGAAGTTCGAATACGAAGAATTGATCGCAAAAGCAGAAGAGCTTAAGGCTGGCCTGGCAGACAAGTATCGGCACTCAGGATTACCTGATTTGCCTGACAGGGAAGCACTGAACAGATTACTGGTTGAATTAAGGCGATATTTTTATCATGAACAACGGGTCTGATGGATCCGCTGGTCATAAAATAGTAACAATGGGAAAGTTGAAAATTGAAGGAAAAGAATTGAGAGCTATCGGTTACCCGCAAGGGCCGGTGATCAGCATAGCGATGAACGTGATGGAGAAAAATTATAAACATCACAAAAAGGAAGATGCGATGGAGATTTTGAAACAGGTGCTCGCGGCACCACTGGAATACATGGGTGATGCGGTGCTGGCATTGATCGCCGAACAATTGATGCCGAAGGAGGCGGCAGAAGGTGCCGAGATCTCTTTAAATCAGATCGGGATCCAGTTTAATATTTTTGGAGCTGAACATATCGAACAGGGAGCGATGCACCAGATGTATACAGCGGCGAAATTGCCCGTAGCAGTTGCGGGAGCTTTGATGCCGGATGCCCACTCGGGCTATGGATTACCGATCGGAGGCGTGCTGGCGACTGAAAATGCAGTGATCCCTTATGGAGTTGGCGTCGATATCGGGTGCAGGATGTGTTTGAGTATTTTCGATATTGATCCGAAAGAACTTGTGCAAAAAGAGTCTTTTTATACAAGAGAACTTCAGGAAGCCACTTTGTTTGGAAGCGGTGCGCAATTCAAACAGGCAGAAGATCACGAAGTGATGGACAATGCCGCGTTTTTTGATCTGCCCCTGCTGAAAAACCTGCATGGACGGGCTTGGAAGCAACTGGGATCGTCTGGCTCAGGTAACCATTTCGTTGAGTTTGGAATAGTGGAGATCCCTGAAAAGGACGATGTGCTTGGTGTGGAAGCCAGAACTTATCTTGGATTATTATCCCATTCCGGTTCCCGGGCCCTTGGAGCGAACATTGCGAATCACTATACCAGGATCGCAAAACAGAAAAGACGACTTCCGGGTGAAGCCAATAACCTCGCGTGGCTGGGGTTGGACGAACAGGAAGGGATCGAGTACTGGATTGCAATGAACCTGGCGGGTGACTATGCTTCTGCCTGCCATCACGTGATACATAACAAGATCGCAAAGCAACTTGGAAGAAAACCGATAAGGCGGGTGGAAAACCACCACAACTTTGCGTGGAAAGAACAGTGGGAAGGAAAAGATGTGATCGTTCACCGGAAAGGAGCTACACCAGCTGGCAGGAACGTACTGGGGATCATCCCGGGTTCGATGACTGCCGATGGTTTTATTGTAAAGGGAAAAGGTGAAATGGCCGCTGTTAATTCTGCATCTCATGGCGCGGGGCGGTTGATGAGCCGTACAAGAGCAATGCAGTCCATCACACATAATGCCCTGAAAGAAGAACTGGCAAGACATGGTGTAAAACTACTTGGGGGAGGCCTTGATGAAGCTCCGTTCGCTTATAAGGATATCCATACCGTGATGAAGTCACAGCAAAATCTCGTAGATGTAGTCGGTAAGTTCATTCCAAAAATTGTCAAGATGGATGGCACTGCGCCAAAACCCTGGATGAAGTCGAAGAAAGATGCTGATGTAAATGGAGAATAGGCGAATGTTCTGCTTGGGTCATCCGTAAAACGGTAGGCATCTACCTCAAAGGAGTTTGATGGTACTTAATACCGCCGATACCGTCGAAATTTAATTTTAAAGGGGAGCAATTGCTCCCCTTTTTCAGATAATGTTGTCAACTGAATCTCCTTTTCGCTCATGATATTCCTGATGTAGAAAATGAACGGCTTTATAAAACGCCGTACTGTAATCGTAAAAGAATAACATATTACTTCGTTCTTTTCCATCAACTTCTTCTGACTCCAGCTTCATCGCTGCAGACAGCATAAACCATAATGTTTCCTGCGCTCCTTCTGCATCAAATGCTTCAAAGAATTCGTCCAGGATCTTCCAGGCATATTTTTTCTTTTCTGTTGCCTGTAAATTTTTATAATGACTGTGCAATGGCAATCCTTCCAGGGTATTCATATAAAAAAGTTTTGAATGAATAATGCGGTTGAGAAACAAATCAGGTGCTCATCCCTTTAACCGCTATCCCAGATAACAGGGCCCAAAGAATTTGCACGGATCGGGAACGATCCTGCACAGACTTTCCGGCAGACAAATGTTAGCTGACGGAAAAATTTCTCCCTTAACATAGAAAAATGTCTAAGGTGTCGGGACAATCTATACGCAAAAAATAAAGTAACCGTTAAATCCGCCTTCAAAAATGTTTTTTTCGGTCCCAATAACTGTGTAAAAGGCGGACAAAATGAGGAAAACCTCGCGGCGTTCCTGTTCGTGTGAAATAGCTTGCAACGTATAGACAATACAATACAGCTGCAATATAAAATTCCCCCAATGCATGCTCTATTTTTTGCTCTTGTTTTTTCACCGAAAAAAAATGTTTTTTATGAGGATTGTCGACCGGCTTGCTACTTACCTGGCCTTTAAAAAAATAACGGCTTATGCTTTTGAGAGGAGTGTCGATGTTGCCAATGGGTACCTGAAGAAACAGCTCAAGGGAAAAGGTTCCGTTGGCTCAGAGATCTTGTATCGTATATATCATTATTACGCGGACCTGGATTTTATCTGGTTGCTGACCGGGGAAGGAGATATGCTGCGGCCGGACACGGAACTGGCTGTTCCCCATTTTTCAAAAGATGAAATGATCCAGCAGTTAAATGCGCGAATTCATTCACTCGAAACCTCCCTGACGGACAAGCAGAGGATCATCGAATTGTTGCGCGAAAAAGCAAAGGAAGGTTGAGCCGGCGGAGCCGGATCGCAGACGGCGAACTGTAAAGCATAAGGGTCAGCCCGGTCACCCGGATGAAGGCAACGGCCCTTGTCTACACCTTTACATAGATCTTCTTTTTATCCATCCACCAGCAAATGGCCCACATAAAGAATATCACGCATAATGCATACAGCAGAGATCCCAGCCGGGGATCGCCAGGCATGTTGACAAACAATTTGGTATAAAGAAAATTCCAGGGATTAACACCTTTATCAAGCCTGATCAATCCCAGTACTTTTGGCAAAAACGCGCTCAATGCAAATACAAAGAGGGAGTTCTTTCCAAAAACATCAAAGAACCTGGCAAGTGGCCCCCTGATGCCCCGGAGTTCGATCAGGTAGATCATCGTTGCGATCGTAATGGTGGCAAGGCCGGCTGTGTAGATCGTGTAAGAACTTGTCCAGATCTTTTTGTTGATGGGGAATGCCATATCCCAGCACCAGCCGGTGACCAGCATTGCTACGCCGGCAACGAATAGTCCGGTTACCATTTCAAATGATTTCCCTTTGCGAATGATATAATTGCCGACCATGTATCCCAGTATCACCTCCGTTATAGCCGGTATGGTGCTCAGTATTCCTTCCGGGTCGAAGGGGATCCCTTCACCTTTGTACATGTGAGCTATGTGCAGCACGCTTTTGTCGATCTCAGTGCCAAACCAGCCGGTCAAACTGAAGGGGTCTGCAGGATTGCCGATCAGGCAAAGTATCCAGTAGAATAAAAGAAGGATGAGCCCGGTCAGAAAGGCCTTTCCTGGTTTCAGGTAATAAACAATTACAGAGGCAAAGAAGTAGCACAAGGCAATTCTTTGTAATACTCCAAAGATCCGGACGCCTTTTGTCGGGTCTGTTGGGTTTATCCAGTTGATAAACCGCAGTTCCTCATCCTGCCATCTGACGAAAGGCCACCAGTTAAGGAAGAGGCCGATCAGGAAAATGATCACGGTTCTTTTGATGACCTTTCTCCAGAAAACGGCATCGCCGGCAATTTCAAGCTTTGGCATTACGAAGGCCATGGCATTTCCTACCGCAAAAAGAAAAAATGGAAAAACCAGATCGGTCGGGGTTAGGCCATGCCAGGGCGCATGTTCCAGTGGGGGATAAATATGTCCCCAGCTTCCGGGGTTATTTACCAGTATCATCAGGCAAACCGTGGCTCCGCGAAATACATCGAGCGAATAGAATCGTTGATCCAAGCAGCATTAATTTTGATAAAAATAGGAAAGTTGGCTTGATACAGGCAGGATTTGGAAAACACCGTTCAATATACTCAGTTCTTCACATAAGTTAAAATTATAATTCATTTTATCTGAATGGTCAAATCGTTCAAAATCTGTCTTTTTTATTGATTTACCAGTCCCGTTCTCCACTATATTTGTGCTAACTGCGGTAATTTTTTTAACAATTTGCCGTTTTTAGATGCGCATACGCGAAACATTCCTGTGGGACTGAGCAGGCGAAGCTATGCCCATACATGTGTTTGTTGAAGCTTAAACGAATAATCTGTGACACGAAAATGGTTAGCGGTTTACAGCCGCCCCAGGTGGGAAAAAAAAGTTAATCAGTTGCTCTTGCAGAAAGGGCTGGAGAGCTATTGCCCGCTGAACAAGGTGAAGCGAAAGTGGAGTGACCGTGTAAAGATGATTGAGGAGCCTTTGTTCAAATCATACGTTTTTGTCAAAGTATCAGATGAAGATCGGACAGCTGTGCGTATGACACCGGGTGTGATCAATTTTGTATATTGGGAGGGCAAGCCTGCTGTGATAAAGGAAAAAGAGATCCAGGCGATCAAGCGTTTTCTTGATGAGCATGAGAATGTTGAAGTGGAGTCATTGAGCATCCAGGTAGACCAGCGGGTGAAAGTAACCACGGGTCCTTTGATGGATCAGGAAGGCAAGGTGGTCAGTGTTCAGAACAAAACAGTTAAAGTGGCAATAGACAGTCTCGGCTACGTATTGGTAGCTCATATAGATAAGGCCAAACTTACTTTTACATAAACAAAATTTTTTAAAAGAATTTTCAATGAAATTTCTTCGCTTCTTCATATTTGCTGTCATCACTATCTACTTTTCCTCCTGTGCATCAACTAAACTGCCGCCTAACTATTTTCATTCAGTGACGGATACGACGGGTAAAGAGAATGCCTACCGTGAGCTCTTGATCCAAAAGGATGATCAGCTTTCTATCCAGGTTTACAGCCGGAGCACCAAACCCGAAGTTTCAGACGCGATGTACAATTTACCTGCAGGAGCCAATACATCGCCCGCACAGAGCGGTTTTCTCGTTGATATCAATGGCAATATCGAGTATCCGCGTATCGGATTGATCCACGCAGAAGGATTGACAAAGCTTCAGCTCGGCGATCTTATAAAAAAGAAGATCAATGAAAGGGATTCGGTCCTGACCAACCCTTCCGTCATCGTTCGTTTCATGAGCATGCGGATTACTGTACTCGGCGAGGTGAACAGCCAGGGACTATTAAATTTTCCGGGAGAGCGCATGACGATCCTGCAAGCAATAGGCCTTGCTGGTGGTATTAATAATTTCGGCTTAAAAGAAAATGTCAAGGTGCTGCGTGAAGTGGATGGAAAGCGCGAAATAGGAATCATTGATCTTTCTTCCACGTCGGCTTTTAAGTCTCCTTATTATAATCTTATGCAAAACGATGTAGTGATGGTGGAGCCATCCGCCAAGCGGCAGAAGATGGCAAATGAAGAATTGTACATCCGCCGTGCGAGTTTTGCATTAAGTGCGATTACGGCGCTCGCAGTGCTTTATAATATTTTCAAATAGATCAGACCATCA
The DNA here is from genome assembly GCA_040509495.1 of Chitinophagaceae bacterium. Taxonomy (GTDB): domain Bacteria; phylum Bacteroidota; class Bacteroidia; order Chitinophagales; family Chitinophagaceae; genus Terrimonas_A. Next base: position 15,637 of record JBEVKW010000422.1, read on the forward strand.
ACCTTTCCTTGATGAATCCCCAGACGAACAAAAAGAAAAGCGAGGCACTCGGCCTGAGTCTAAAGGATGTATTCTATAAGTACGTCCGTTTTTTACCTGTTTTCCTGTTATCTGTAGCATTGGCGCTATTAATTGCGTTTGTGTATCTGCGTTATTCCACAAGCTATTACCAGACCACGGGCAGCATGAGTATTAAAACGGAAGCGCCGCAGAGTGGAGACAGGGTGGAGACTATTTTAAGTGGTGCCAGTTCAAATTCCAACCTGCAGAATGAAATAGAAGTACTAAAATCCCGAATACTGATGGCCCGGGTCGTAGACAAACTGAATCTGCAATTCAGTTATACGGTGAAGGGTAAGATCAAAGAACTTAATGTATATCGCCAGGGGCCGTTCCTTTTGGAACCGATAAAAATAGCGGACTCTTCCAGGGCATTCACAATGCATTTTGCTTTCCAGGGAGACAAATTTCAGATCGATCAGGGCACCGAATGGCACAATTTCCAGGAGGAGTTCCGAAATCAATTTGGAATCTTCAAATTGGTCAAGACAGGTTACGGATTTTCTGAAGACGCAGAATACTCTGTCACCTGGCAACCGACGATGAATGTGGCGTCCGTTCTTTCCAACACTGTTTGGATCATGCCGAAAACCCCTGGAACAAATATTCTCTCCGTCAGTTATGAAACAACCAACAGCCAGGAAGCGGCTGATATTGTTAATACACTAATGGTAGAATATGATTCGATGACGTTGGAGCAGAATAACCACTCAACGGATCAACGATTGACTTTTATCGACACACGTCTTAAGATCCTCGAAACAGAACTGGATACTTTACAGATCCGGTTCCTCCGTTATAAGCAGGCAAATAATCTGATCGATGTAAATATCCAGCTGGGAGACTTCTTTTCCAAAGTGAGCGAGGCAGACAAGGCTACTGTAGAGGGGCAATTTATGCTGATGCAGGCGGAAAGTATACAGGGATATTTAAAGGATAAAAATAACCGCTTTACTCAGGTAACACCCTCGGCACTTACCATCGATGACAGGACCCTGAATGAGCTGGTGATGAGTTATAACAAGCTGCAACTTCAGCGGCAGTCGTATATCGATGCAGGTATGCCGCCTGCGAATCCGGCTATTAAAGAAGTAGAAGGATCAATCGAATCGGTACGTCAGGGCCTGGTAGAGAACCTGGACAATATCAAAAAATCCTATCAGTCTACGATCGGTACCTGGCGGAGCAGAAGCAGAATGGAGGAGCAGCGATTGCAATCGCTCCCTTTCAAACTGAAAGAATATGTTGAGATGGAGCGGCAGATCAATACCAAACTTGCACTCTATACACTAATAGAAGAAAAAAGGGAAGAAGCGGCCATTGCCAGGGCTTCCACCATTTCTAATTCAGAGATCATTGATCATGCGCCGGTAAATGATCAACCGGTTAAGCCAGACAGAAGGACCATACAATTGATCGCCCTGCTGATCGGGATTGCTTTACCGGCTTTGCTGATTTTTGCGGTCGAGCTGTTGAACGATAAAGTGACTACCAGGGCTGATATCGAAAATATCTCCGACGCACCGATCATGGGTGAGGTCGGTCACTCATATGTAGCCGACACTCTCGTCGTGAGCAAGTCAAGCCGCAGTATGGTGGCGGAGCAGTTCAGGATCATCCGCTCCAACCTGCAATACGTACTGAATAAGGTGGAGAAACCTGTTATCATGGTCACTTCCTCCTTCAGCGGCGAAGGAAAATCATTCGTCAGTACCAACATGGGTGGAGTGATGGCATTAACCGGTAAAAGAACCGTGATTCTTGAATTTGATATCAGAAAACCCAAGATCTTATCATCACTGGGTATGCCAAAGAGTGCTGGTATTTCAAATTATCTCCTGGGACAGGCTTCACTTAAAGATGTCATCATACCGATACCAAACCAGGAAAATCTTTTCGTTCTGCCCTGTGGTCCGATCCCGCCAAACCCTTCAGAACTTTTGCTTGACGATAAGGTTGATGAAATGTTCAAATGGCTTCGTGAAAATTTCGATGTGATCGTGATCGATACTGCTCCTGTAGGGATGGTCAGTGATGCCATGACACTTGGAAAGTATGCTGACTGCTCACTTTATATCGTTCGCCAGGGGCATACGTATAAAAAGCAAATAGTGCTGGTGGATGAACTGTTCAGAGAAGCTAAACTCCCCAAAGTCTCTATCGTGATCAACGATGTGAAACTGAAACCGGGATATGGATATTATGGATATGGCCGCTATGCATACGGGTATGGACATAAGGGAGGGAAGGACACCTACTATGAGGAGGATGAACCGAAAACTTCAGGCATCAACCGGTTTTTGAGAAGATTTGATCTGCGCCGGTTATTAGGAAGGAAAAAGTAACACCATAAACGAATAACAACAGTGAAAATTTTAGTAACCGGCGGCGCCGGTTTCATAGGATCCAACCTCGTGGATGAATTACTTAAAGATGAACGCGTAACCCTTGTACGCGTTCTTGATAATTTTGCCACCGGTTCAAGAGAGAACCTCCGACACCTGCAACAGGTGCCAGGGTTTGAGTTGCAGGAAGGGGATATCAGAAACGTGGATGATTGTATTCGTGCCTGTACAGGAATAGACCTGATCTCCCACCAGGCGGCTCTGGGTTCTGTGCCCCGCTCTATTGCAGATCCATTAACGACCAATGCAGTCAACATTGCAGGAACACTTAATGTATTCACCGCAGCCAAAGACAATGGTGTAAAACGGATAGTGTATGCGGCAAGCTCTTCCACCTATGGAGACCATCCTGGTTTGCCGAAGGTGGAAGACCGGATCGGTAAGCCGTTATCTCCCTACGCTGTTACCAAATATGTAAACGAACTTTATGCAGGCGTCTACGCCTCTTTGTATAATATTGAAATGATCGGTCTGCGGTATTTCAACATTTTCGGACCCCGTCAAAACCCTAATGGACCGTATGCCGCTGTGATCCCTTTATTTGCTAAATCATTGATCGACGATCAACCTCCGGTGATCAATGGAGACGGTAGTCATAGCCGGGATTTCACCTATGTCATAAACGCAGTCCAGGCGAATATTGCCGCATTGTTTTCGCAGGAACCGGATGCAGTCAATAATATCTACAATATCGCCTGTGGCGAACAAACCTCATTGCTTGAGTTGTTTGAAAATCTACGGGAGCAAGCGGGAAGTACTCTTCAGCCAATTCATGGCCCAGAAAGAAAAGGCGATGTAAAACACAGTCTCGCAGATATTTCCAAAGCGCGCAAACTGCTAAAATATAATCCTTCCATAAGCGTTAAAGAAGGATTGAAATATACCTATGAGTGGTATAGAACACAGAAATAAACCCTTATCTATAAACAAATACGATTAAAGTATTCGTATGAACAGAACTATCATAATTACAGGCGGGGCCGGATTTATTGGCTCGCATGTTGTGCGGTTATTTGTAACTAAATATCCTGACTACAAGATCATCAATCTGGATGCACTTACTTACGCCGGAAATCTCGAGAACCTCAGGGATATCGAGCAAAATGCTAATTACCATTTTGAAAAATGTAATATCCTGGATACGGATCACCTCGAAAGGATCTTTACACTCCATAAACCTGATGCTGTAATACACCTGGCTGCAGAAAGTCATGTTGATCGTTCGATTTCCTCTCCTCTTGACTTTGTTTACACAAATGTGATCGGAACAGTTAACCTCCTCAACACAGCAAAATATTTCTGGAAAGACGATTTCTCCGGTAAACGATTTTACCATGTTTCGACGGATGAAGTTTACGGGGCTCTGGGCGACACCGGCTTTTTTACAGAGGAGACCAGGTATGACCCACACTCTCCTTACAGCGCTTCCAAGGCATCGAGCGACCATTTCGTTCGGGCTTATCATGATACGTATGGATTACCTGTCGTTGTAAGTAATTGCTCCAACAATTACGGTCCAAACCATTTCCCGGAAAAACTGATCCCCCTCTTTATTAATAATGTGATCAACAAAAAACCACTGCCTGTTTATGGCGATGGCCTGTATACCCGGGATTGGCTTTTTGTGAAGGATCATGCGCGAGCGATCGACCTGGTCTTTCATGAAGGTAAAAATGGTGATACCTACAACATCGGCGGGTTCAACGAATGGAAAAATATTGACCTGGTAAAGCTGCTATGCAAACAAATGGATCAAAAACTGGGTCGTCAACCAGGCGAAAGCGAACAGCTTATCACCTACGTAAAAGACAGACCTGGTCATGACCGTCGCTATGCAATTGATGCAACGAAGATCAATAAAGAGCTCGGATGGAAACCAAGTGTGACGTTTGAAGAAGGACTACAGCAAACCATTGACTGGTATTTTGATAACACCGAATGGCTTAAGAATGTGACGTCAGGTGAATATCAACGTTACTACGATAATCAGTATGCAGGCTAATAAATAACACATTTACAGTAATTCAAAAAATTCAAAAGGCGCGCAAAATGAAAGGTATAATTCTGGCTGGTGGTTCGGGAACCCGTCTGTATCCTATTACCAAGGCTATCTCAAAACAGTTGATGCCTATTTATGATAAGCCAATGATCTATTATCCCCTGTCGACCTTATTAATGGCAGGGATCCGTGAAGTGCTGATCATAACAACGCCTGAAGATAACGCATCTTTTAAGCGTTTGCTTGGTGATGGACAACAGCTTGGATGCAATTTCGAATACGCGATACAGGAAACTCCCAATGGACTCGCACAGGCTTTTGTAATAGGAGCTTCATTTATCGGAACTGATAAGGTTGCGCTCGTTCTTGGAGATAATATTTTTTATGGAGCGGGTCTCGGCACGCAACTGAAAAAGCTTTCTGATATAGAAGGTGGGTATGTTTTCGCCTACCATGTATCAGATCCGGAACGGTATGGAGTGGTAGAATTTGATGCGGAAAATAAAGCCGTATCTATTGAAGAGAAGCCGGCCAGGCCAAAATCCAACTTTGCTGTACCCGGACTTTACTTTTACGATAACGATGTGGTCGATATCGCTAAAAACCTTAAACCTTCTCCAAGAGGAGAATACGAGATCACCGATGTCAATAAGGAATACCTGAAACGGGGAACCTTGAAGGTCGCGGTGCTTGATAGAGGAACAGCATGGCTGGATACAGGAACTTTCGACTCATTGAGCGATGCCAGCGAATTCGTACGAGTGATTGAGAAAAGACAGGGTTATAAGGTGGGCTGCATCGAAGAGATCGCTTTCCGTAACGGTTTCATAGGTAAAGAACAATTACTCCACATATCAGCTCAGCTACAGAAAAGTGGTTACGGAGTTTACCTTCAGCAAATTGCCAGTCAATTATGAGTTTTCGAATAGTTATTGAAGCCGGTAAAGCCGGAAAGAATTACTGGAAAGATCTTTGGCGTTACAGAGAGCTGTTTTACATCCTGAGCTGGAGGGATATAAAAGTACGTTACAAGCAAACAACCCTTGGGGTACTATGGGCTGTTATCCGGCCATTGCTCACCATGATCGTTTTTACTTTCGTATTTGGAAAAGTTGCACGGTTGGAAGCAAGCAGCAACGTGCCCTATTCCATTGTGGTTTTCGCAGGCATGTTGCCGTGGCTGTTCTTTGCAAATGCTTTATTGGAAAGCAGTAATAGCCTCATTGGAAATGAACGTTTGATCACCAAAGTGTACTTCCCCCGGCTGATCATTCCGGTAAGTTCAGTTATTACCAGCTTTATTGATTTCCTGATCACATTCGTATTATTGCTGTTGATGTTTGTGTACTATCAGTATGCTCCTCCATTACGAATACTCTTTATACCATTATTCTGGATTTTAGCTTTCCTGGCATCTTTTGGTCCCGGTCTCTATCTTACCGCCATGAATGTTAAGTATCGCGATTTCCGGTATATCATTCCATTCATTGTACAGTTTGGCATCTTTATTTCGCCCGTAGGGATCACTAGTGAACAGGCGATGAAAGTTATTCCTGAAAAGTATCAATGGTTGTACTATCTCAATCCAATGGCCGGTGTGATCGATGCATTCCGCTGGTGTATTGTCCAGGATGCTCCGAATCCAATGCTGGGATACTATTTCTATATATCACTGATCGTTATCCTCCTTTTCGTCGGGTTGTCTATTTACCAGTTCCGCAAAATGGAAAAGAACTTTGCGGACCTCATTTAAGGGCAACTATTTCGATTGGCTGTCATGTCTCGCTCTCCGCGTAACAATATTCATTTTTCGCTCGTTCTCTAAGTTTTAAAATACAGGAGCCTTTCAAATTATGAGTTCACCCGCTATAAAAGTTGATAATATTGGCAAAAGCTATATTATTTCACATGAAGGACAGGATAGATATACCGCGTTGAGAGATGTAATTGCAAGAAAGGCTGCCGGCGTTGTAAAAAAAAGCAAACCGGTGCTGAGGAAAGAAGAATTCTGGGCATTGAAGGATATCAGTTTTGATATTAAGCAGGGAGAAGCTGTCGGAATTATCGGAAGAAATGGCGCAGGCAAAAGCACCTTACTTAAAATTTTGAGCAGGATTACCGAACCAACAAGAGGACGCATTGAGATCAATGGCAGAATCGCCTCTCTGCTGGAAGTAGGAACAGGCTTTCATCCGGAACTGACAGGAAGAGAGAACATTTTTCTGAACGGCGCAATCCTCGGAATGAGCCGGGCTGAAATCAAAAGAAAATTTGATGAGATTGTTGACTTTTCCGGAGTAGAGAAATTTTTGGACACTCCTGTTAAACGCTACAGCAGCGGAATGTATGTGCGCCTGGCATTTGCAGTAGCTGCTCATCTCGAACCGGAAATACTGGTTGTCGATGAAGTACTGGCTGTTGGTGACGCGGAATTTCAAAGGAAATGCCTCGGGAAAATGAATGATGTTAGTCAGAAAGAAGGCCGGACCGTATTATTTGTCAGCCACCAGATGGATGCAATTTCAAGGTTGTGTCAAAAAGTTATTGTACTGAATGGTGGAAATATCCAGTTCAATGGAAATTCTGATGAGGCCATCAAAATATACCACAATAAGATGGAAAATACCTCTGCTTTAGCCCGGTGGGATAAGGCAGGCTACATGCCGGGCAACGAACTGGTGAAATTAGTAGAAGTAGCAGTTGTGAATGAACAAGAGGAAATTAAAGACATCCTGGATATTCGCCAGGCTATTGGCATCAGGATGAAATATATGGTTTTGCAGGATGATGTACCATTCACTCACGGATTGAATCTGTATAATGCCGAAGGTGTTCACATCCTCAGTTCTCACGATATCGATACCGCGAAAAATAACCAGTCGGGCAAAAAGGGTGAATATGAAACCATTGCATGGATACCTGCAAACTTTCTGGCTGAAGGGCTCGTTTCTGTTTCTGTTGCAATCATGAGTTACGATCCATTCCTGGTTCATTTCCATGAAAACGATACAGTATCATTTACTGTTATTGATTCAATGGAAGGGGACTCTGCCAGAGGTGTATATGGAGGACCTTTTCCCGGTATTGTAAGACCAATTCTAAAATGGAAAAATAAACGGAGTATATGAAAGAGCTTTCATGGACGGGCGAGCGCCTGGTCACTAGTGTTACGGATATTCATGGTGTGATAGAGCATCTTCATCGTTATGCTTTGGCTATGGAACTGACTAAGGGACTTAGAGTGTTGGATATAGCTTCCGGAGAAGGATACGGATCAAACCTTATCAGCACAGTGGCTGCTCATGTGACAGGCGTCGACATTTCTGCACAAAGCGTTCAGCATGCAAATGAAAAATACCAGCATAGTAGCCTTATTTTCAAAGAAGGCTCAACCAGTAAAATTCCACTAGAAGATAATAGTGTGGATATCGTAGTATCATTTGAAACGCTGGAACATCATGACGAACATCAGCAAATGATGAATGAGATCAAACGGGTACTTGTTCCAAATGGGGTACTGCTTCTTTCGTCTCCTGAAAGAAGCATCTATAAATCCCGCGATCCGGAAAATCCATATCATATAAAAGAATTAACGCTGAATGAACTCAAGAGCCTGCTTGGCTCCTCCTTCAAAAATGTACAGATATATGACCAACGTTTTGTGTTTGGCTCTTTGATTAATAGCCATGATAAAACCGATGGGATCCAATTTTATGATGGAGACTATTCAAGGATCAGCAAAACCCTTGACGAAGATATTTTCTATAACAGACCTTTCTTTAACCTGGCAATAGCTTCAGATGGAGACATTCCCGCAGCTATGCCGGGAACAAGCCTTTTTAACGGAGTTAAAGTGCTTCGGGGAGAACTGAAGCAGATGGAAAACCTTCGCAAAAGCACGAGCTACCGGTTGGGAAATTTCTTTGTACAGCCTTTCGCTATCTTAAAAAAGAAGTTGTCCGGACAATGAAGCCTATCGCTATCTATCTTCCGCAGTTTCACCCGATAAAAGAGAACAATGAATGGTGGGGCAAAGGGTTTACAGAATGGACGAATGTGACGAAGGCTGTACCCCTGTTTAAAGGACACTATCAGCCACACCTGCCAGCTGATCTCGGCTTTTATGATCTGAGAATACCTGAGGTCAGGGAAGAACAGGCCGCTATGGCCAAAAACTACGGAATACATGGCTTCTGCTATTATCACTACTGGTTCAATGGCAGGAGAATAATGGAACGACCATTCCAGGAGATCATTGAAAGCGGTAAGCCCGACTTCCCGTTCATGTTGTGCTGGGCAAATGAAAACTGGACCCGGGTTTGGGATGGAAGTGAAAAAAATATTCTTCTGGAACAAAAATATTCTGATGACGATGACAGGGCACATATTCAGCACCTGTTGCCATATTTCCAGGATAAAAGATACATCCGCATAGACGATAAGCCAGTAATAGCTATCTATAAATCGGTATTATTACCTTCCGCTCAGCGAACCGTTAAGATCTGGAGGGAGGAAGCGGCAAAAGCGGGACTGGAACTTTATATCTGCCGGTTTGAAAATTTTTCCCATATCGGAGAATCTTATCTACGTGACGGTGGATTCGATGCCGCGATAGATTTTCAGCCATTCGGTAATTTTCTTGATGCGTTCAGAGCGAAGAAAAACGCACAGTTCCAACGCAGCCTGGCTGCAAGGATCAGCTACAAAGCGCAAAGAACCTTCGTTAAAATGATCAGTCATGAAAAGTATTCCAGCATGGTTCATGCTAAGGCACATGTGCTTGACTATAATGAATATGTCGACTTCGTAAAAACGCAACCATTTCCGACGTATTCATGGTTTCCCGGGATAACACCTATGTGGGATAACTCAGCAAGGAAGAAAAATTACTTTATGTTCCACCATTCCTCTCCTGAAAAGTATGGGGAGTGGCTAAAGCATATAAAAGACAATTTCAGGTTTAAAGACGAAAAACACAACTTCGTATTTATCAATGCATGGAATGAGTGGGCTGAAGGGAATCATCTGGAGCCAGACCGAAAATGGGGACTGAGATACCTTGAAACAACGAAACAGGTGCTGGATACTTAAACCCTGGTTTTTTACAGCCTTGAACACGCAATACCTGCAATAACACAGCTTTGATCGAAGCTGATATCCAGAATCACCTCCTATGATAGATGTGTCTGTCGTCATTGTTAATTATAATACTTTCGAACTGACGTCAAGATGCATTGCGTCAGTTATGGAAAATACCAAAGAGGTTAGGTTTGAACTTATTGTTGTTGACAACGCATCCACTGAGTGTGATCCTGCATTGTTCAACAAAAGATGGGAAAACATCCGGGTGATCAAAAGTGATCGTAACCTTGGTTTTGCAGGAGGAAATAATCTTGGAATACGGCAGAGCAACGGGCGTTTTATATTGCTTCTCAACAGTGATACATGGTTGACTGAAAACAGCATTAAGATCACAGTTGAAAAAATGGGACAGTTAAGGAAGCCCGGATTTGTGGGGATAAGAACAGTCTATCCTGATCAATCGCTTCAATATACCTGCCTGTTCCTGCCAACGCTTAAAAATCTGTTGTTACGTATTTCTTTCATGACACGCGTTCTGCAGCGAACACGTCCTTATAGTCTTTTGTCGGAAGATTTTTCACCGGAAGCAATTTGGGGTTCCTACATGTTCTTTGACCGTGAGTTGTTGTCTCACTTCAAAGATCAAAAGCTGGATGAAAGCTTCTTCATGTATCATGAAGACCTGTTATGGTGCTGGCAGGCCAGGAAAGCTGGATTCAAGAACTACTTTATCGCAACAACTACGTTCGTTCATATTTTCAAAGGGTCACAGTCGGATTCCGATACACGGAAACGTATGAATCAGCAATTTGACAAAAATTTTGAGTTGCTGGAAAAACGTATCAATGGATGGACTTACCCGCTTTACCGCATTTTAAAAAAAATCATCGGTTGGAAGGGGCAACGGAAATCATGAGTATAACTGCAAATCCACTTGTTTCTGTGATCATGCCTGCCTATAATGCGGAGAAACATATAGCCGAATCCATACAATGCGTCATTGACCAGGACTATCCGGATTGGGAATTGCTGGTCGTCGATGACGGCTCTTCGGATAAAACAGCCACGATTATTCAACACTTCGCGGATAAAGATTCAAGGATCAAATACATTTATCAGCAGAATGGACGACAGGGTAAAGCCAGAAATAATGGGTTAAGGCATGCGCGCGGAGAATATATAGCGTTTCTGGATGCTGATGATCTGTGGATACCTGACAAGCTGAGTATACAGGTTGCGATCATGCAGAGCAGAAATGTAGACCTGTTGTATGCTGACTACTTTTACTTCCGGGATCAACCCGGGCAGGGGCAGGCTCTGAACTTGGCTTCCGGTTCTTTTTATGGTCCTGAAAACTTCGAATATTATCTGGCGACCAATCGTGTCGGGATCCTGACCGTAATGGTGAAGAAACAATTGGTAGATGCCGTGGGAGGATTCACGGAAGACCCTGCCATACAAAATGCAGAGGATCTGCATCTGTGGCAAAAACTCTATTTGGCCGGAGGTCGCTTCGAATCTCTCAAACAACAACTCGCGTATTACCGGGCGGTACCGGATTCATCCAGTTCTGCAGACAGACAAGTGATCTTCGAAGCGCTCGCGGGAATGAAAGACCTGGAGACCCGATTCCCTCAGCATACAGCCGCGATCGTTGCATCTTTTGCCAAAAGAATAAATAATTATTTAGCCCACTCCAATGTGCGGAACAAAAAGTTCTTGAGACTTTTAAAGATCAGGAGACAGGTTTGCAGCGGAGGATTGCCGGATTTCGTACTATCAACTGTACACAGGATCTTCGGAATGAGGGTAGGCCGGTATCTATTTATGATAAATCTTCG
>JBEVKW010000423.1:0-7513 GCA_040509495.1 Chitinophagaceae bacterium
CAACAAACCCTTCAAACGCCTTTCCCGGATGCTCCTCTTTCATAAATGTTTCTCCGATGAGAAAGCCTTTAAATCCGGCTTGTCTTAAAGTTACGATCGTTTCAACATTACTGATCCCGCTTTCTGCCACAGCCGGCTTACTTGTTGGGATCTTGTTGATAAGACCGAGTGAAATATTGATATCCACTTCAAATGTTTTAAGATTACGGTTGTTGACACCCACCATATCTACTTCATCGCAGATGTGATCCAACTCTTCTTCATTATGTATCTCCAGCAATACTTCAAGCCCGATGCTTTTGGCATAACCGGCCATGCTTTTTACTTCTGCCGGTGAAAGACATGCTGCGATGAGCAGGATAACATCTGCACCAAAAGCTTTTGCCTCAGCGATCTGCCAGGGATCGATCATGAAATCTTTACGGAGAACAGGGATATCTGAGATCACTTTGGCCTGGATCAGATCGTCCAGGTCACCTCCAAAGAATTCTTCATCTGTCAGCACTGAAATACCTGCTGCCCCAAGATCATTGTAGGCACGGACCACCGGCTCCACTTCCAGTTCTTTTGTTTTGAACCAGCCTTTGCTTGGGCTTTTACGTTTGAATTCCGCGATAATGCCCGTACTGCCTTCTGTCTGCAGGTTTTTAACTAGAGAGCGGGTCGCGATCTCCCAGAAAAATCCATCGCGCTGAAAACGTTCAATACTACTGAGCGCTTTGAACTTTTCGATATGCTTTCGCTTTTCAGCAATGATCGTATCGAGTATTGTACTCATTGTAAGGATATTAATTTTAGTAAACATTGATACGCTTTTCCACTTTCCAGGCTTTCCACCGCGGCATGATAAGCGTCATCATAAACTGCGTATTTACCTGTGCAATGTAAGGCCATTGCAGCATTTGCCAGCACAACTGCATTCTGTGCCCATGTACCTTCTCCTTTTATGATCGAAGCAAAAATCTTTGCCGCTTCTTCGGGCGTTTTTCCACCGTGAAGATCTGAAGCAGAGACCATTCTTTTACCCAGTTGCTGAGGGGTCATGATCTTCTCACCATGCTGAGTGATCACTTTTGTGTCATTTGTGAGGGAGATCTCATCATACCCATCCAACCCGTGTATGATCGTGAAAGGACGTCCGTTATGTTGCAGAAAATAGTTGTAAACGCGCGCCATTTCCAGGCTGAATACACCCACCAGTTGATAGGCCGGATCAGCCGGGTTAACCATTGGACCAAGCATGTTAAAGAAAGTACGCATGCCAAGGTTGCGGCGGATAGGTCCGACAGTTTTCAATGCAGGATGAAATAGCGGGGCATGTAGAAAACAGATACCAGCTTGTTCAACTTCGTTTTGCAACTGTGCATTATCCTGTTTGAATTTATATCCGAGTTGCTCCATCACATTTGAAGCACCGCTTACGGAAGAGGCACCATAGTTACCATGCTTGGCTACCGGTTGGCCAGCACCTGCAACGATAAAGCAACTAAGCGTAGAGATATTAAAGGTGTCTTTCCCATCGCCTCCCGTACCTACGATATCAACGGTTTGAAAACCGTCAAGTTTAACAGGCACACATAATTCGATCAGGGCGTCCCTGAATCCCTGGAGTTCTTCTATCGTGATGCTGCGCATGAGATAAACGGTCATAAAAGCCGTAACCTCATGTTCGTTGTAAACGCCTTTTCCAATATTCACCAGGGCTTCCTTTGCAAGCGTACGTGGAAGCGTTTTGTGTTCGAATAGGTAGGTTAAAATCTTTCTCATGTTTCAGCCGACTGAACGGAAATTTATTGGATTATTGCGATTAGTTGAATGATAATGCATCATTTGAAGATTTTATTCAGCTTCTTTTTATTTGTTTACACCAGAACATTGGATCAATTTATCGAGTGCCGCTTTCGTTTGTAACAGATGAGTATGGCAAATTCCCTTTTGAACGGAAGTCGCTTCCTGCAAACTCAAAGGCCAACGCACGCTGATCATTCACCCAACAAATCCACGGCATTGATCCGAAAATTCAACCGATCCTGGTACCGGCCGCTCATTAGTATTTCAACCAGTTCCTCAGGATCTTTTCGCCCTCCGGTGTCAGTACACTTTCAGGGTGAAATTGCACACCTTTCACATCATAGGTTTTATGTTGCATCGCCATGATCATACCGCTGGCATCCCTGGCAGTGATCTCAAGTTCGGCAGGCAAGCCTTTCTCTGCTACGATCCAGCTATGGTACCGGCCAACCTCAAATTCCTCAGGCAAGCCGTCGAACAGATCAGCCTTTGCCTCTGTTTGTATCACGGGCGTTGCCACTCCGTGATAAACAGTGCTGAGGTTTTCAAGCTTTCCGCCAAAAGACTCCCCAATCGCCTGGTGACCGAGACAAACGCCGAGCATCGATTTAGAAGCGGCGTATTCTTTGATCAATGGAAGAAGCAGACCCGCTTCTGACGGAATACCGGGACCGGGAGAAAGAATGATCTTATCATAATCTTTTACCTTCTCCAGCGGCAGCTGATCATTCCGGTGAACATCGACACGCTGATGCAAGATCTTTTCAACAAGATGCACCAGGTTATAGGTAAAGGAATCATAGTTATCGAAAACAAGCACTTTCATATCACACTAATTAGGGTTACGCGAATGGACTTACGCGAGTTGGTTATTCTCCTGTTTCGGCAGATCAATTGATCGCTTCAGCAAAGCTGATCGCCTTTTTCAATGCACCGAGTTTATTGTTTACTTCCTGTAGTTCACTTTCAGGTTGCGATGCAGCAACCACGCCTGCTCCTGCCTGATAGTATAAAGTATTATCCCGGCTAAGGAATGTGCGGATCATGATCGCATGATTGCAGCTACCATTAAAACCCACGAAACCGATCGCGCCACCATAATATCCACGCTGAGTGGGTTCATACTGATCGATCAGTTCCATTGCTTTGAATTTTGGTGCACCGCTCAGGGTACCTGCCGGAAATGTTTTAGCTACAAGCTCAAATGGATTGCTGTTTTCCCGTACTGTTCCGGTGACCTCGCTTACCAGGTGGATCACATGCGAGAAAAATTGTACCTGCCGGTACTGGGTAACGGTAACATTATCGCAGAGACGGCTGAGATCGTTTCGCGCAAGATCCACCAGCATCACATGCTCCGCGTTTTCCTTCGAATCTTTCAGCAGTCTGGCAGCAGCCTCTTCATCCAGTATATCATCACCGGTCCGCTTGAATGTGCCGGCGATCGGATGAACGATGGCCTTGCCATTACTGATCACCAGTTGAGATTCGGGTGACGAGCCCATCAGTTTATAATCACCGTAATCGAAAAAGAAGAGATAGGGAGACGGATTGATGCTGCGCAATGCGCGATATACATTGAATTCATCTCCGGTAAAAGATTGTTTGAATCGGCGGCTTAGGACGATCTGGAATACATCACCACGAAGACAGCTTGCAATCCCTTTTTTCACCATCTGCCGGTATGTCTCGTCTTCCATATTGGATGATTCATCACCGGAAACAGCAAATGGGTAAACGGGAACATCTTTACTCCGGATCAGTGATTCCAATAATGACAATTCACTTTCCACGCCGGCCACCGTGTTCTCGCAGATAAATAATTCATCCTTGAAATGATTGATAGCGATCACGTACTGGTAAAGGCGATAACGCATCAATGGAATGCCTGCTGCACTGCTTTTATCAGCAAAACGAACGGTGTCAAAAAACTGTACGGCATCGTAAGTTGTATAGCCATACAATCCCTGTGCAAATGAAGTTTCCTTTTCTTTTCCCGGCACTACTGAAAACCGCTGCATAAATTCCCAGAGTATCCCGGGCACAGCTTCGGCTTTGCTGATTGCAGCTTTTTCAGGCGGAAGACCCGGAAGCTTGAATTCGATACTATTCGTACTGCTGATCTCTATACCCGCGATCGCATTGATGCAGATAAAAGAATAACTGTTCTCTGCAGCATGGAAGTCTGTACTTTCAAGCAGGATCGTATCCCTGAAACGGTCCCGCAACCGCAAATAGATCCCAACAGGTGTGAACACATCTGCCAGCATTCTCTTACAAGTAGTATTGATCGTAATTTTTTTCATATAAATAAAAAAGCCCCGAACACTGTCGGGGCTGAATATGTTGAAATAAACATAGCAATGACATTACAAACCCCGTTGGACGTTTGCTTGCCACCACCACTGAATATTTACCTGTTGTTTAGTCATTATACCTGCAAATATGTAGAAGCAAATTGATTTGAGCAAAAAAAGTTTTGCGGAGAGGACTGGGGAGCCCCTCCTAACCTCCCCCGATCCGTGCAAGTTCTCTATATTTATATCGTCCAATTAATTTAACCAATACTGCTATGCACACAAGAAAAATTTCGTTGTTATTTGCAGCTCTGTTATTAGCCGGCTACTCGTTCGCACAAGACGATGTAGCGTACAAACTTCCTCCGAAAGACATTGCCGACATGGTACTGGCCAAACCAACCCCTGGCGTCAACATTGACGATAAAGGTGAATGGATGCTTTTTACCGAAAGCAGCAGCTACCCGTCTGTGGAAGAACTGGCGAGACCGGAGCTGAAAATTGCCGGTTTGCGGATCAATCCGGCAAACTACGCTCCCAGCCGTCAGAATTATGTAAATAACCTGTACCTGAAGAATATCGCTTCCGGAAAAGAACTGAAGATTACAGGCCTTCCTTCTCCGCTCTATGCGAGCAGTGTAAGCTGGAGCCCCAACAATAAAAAGATCGCATTCACCAACATCACGTCAAACCGGGTTGACCTTTACGTGATCGACATTGCTACACAAAAAGCAACGCAGATCAATAAAACAGCTCTGAACGTGATCAGCGGTGGATATCAGTGGTACGATGACAATACCCTGATCTATCGCACAACGCTGAAGCCACCAACAGCAGCTCCCCCCAAGCCCCTTGCTCCCAAAGGACCAACAACGCAGGAAAACTATGGCAAAGCTTCCCCACGCCCTACTTACCAGGATCTGATCAAAAGTCCACACGACGAACAACTGTATGAGTTCTTTGCTACGACACAACTGGTAAAGAACGTAAATGGAGTGGAAACAAAGATCGGTGCACCGGCGATCTACAGCAGCATCCAGGTATCTCCGGATAAGAAATATCTGCTGACCCGCACGCTCAACAAACCTTTCTCCTATATCGTTCCTGCAAACGGATTTCCGTCAACCGTATCAGTTACCGATCTCCAGGGAAAACTGATCAAAAAACTGGCGGACCTTCCTTCTTCCGAAACGGCGCCAGGTGGAAATGATAACGTACAGAACGTTGCACGCGGTTTTGAATGGAAAGACGACGAAGCTGCGACCATTGTTTGGTGCATGCCGCTCGACAGCGGCCTGATCAAAAAACAGGCTGAATACAGGGATGTTGTTTATTCACAGGCTGTTCCCTTCACCGGCGAACCAAAAGAACTGTTCAAAACACAGATGCGCTTCCGTGGGATCACCTGGGGCGATAAGAATCTGGCGCTTGTAACGGAGG
Source organism: Chitinophagaceae bacterium (assembly GCA_040509495.1). Classification (GTDB taxonomy): domain Bacteria; phylum Bacteroidota; class Bacteroidia; order Chitinophagales; family Chitinophagaceae; genus Terrimonas_A. Next base: position 5,529 of record JBEVKW010000423.1, read on the forward strand.
GGCTTACCAGCAAACAGGTAACACAAATGGATCGGTACAATTCCGTAACCGGTGATCTTGAAAAACTCATTACGCGTAATACGACAGACGCTTATGGTAATCCCGGTTTCCCGGTAACTGCACCCAACAGTTTTGGGAAAAATGTGATCGTTACGATCGACAATGGCAATAAGATCCTGCTGAATAATACGACAGGCAGCTCTCCCAAAGGCGACCTTCCATTCCTGCTTTCTTACGATATACACACAAAAAAAGCGGATACTTTATGGCGTTGCCAGGAAGGATATTATGAAACGATCGTACGTGTGCTGGATCCGAACAAACTTAACCTGATCACCAGAAGAGAAAGTGAAAAAGAAATGCCGAATTACTGGCTGAAAAATCTGAAACTCAGAGTGGCAGATCGTCAGCTTACTTCCTTTAAGAACCCTTATCCTCAAATGGAAGGTGTAACAAAGGAAAAGATCCGTTACAAAAGAGCGGACGGCGTGGATCTTACCGGCGACCTGTATCTGCCAAAAGGGTATGATCCTAAAAAAGATGGTCCATTACCCGTTTTTATATGGGCTTACCCCGCAGAATACAATTCAGCAGCAGATGCAGCACAGGTGCGCGGCAGCGAACACCGCTATACGCTGGTAAACTATGGCTCACCGGTGTTTTATGTTACACAGGGATACGCTGTTCTGAACAATGCAGAAATGCCGATCGTAGCAACAGACAAGGATAAAAAACCGAATGACAATTTCATTGATCAGTTAAAGTATAATGCCGAAGCTGCGATCAATAAGCTCGCTGATATGGGAGTGGGTGACAGGAACCGCGTAGCGGTAGGCGGCCATAGCTATGGAGCATTTATGACCGCTAACCTGCTGGCACATACCAACCTGTTCAAAGCCGGTATCGCACGCAGCGGTGCTTACAACCGTACGCTTACGCCATTCGGTTTCCAGAACGAAGACCGCACTTACTGGCAGGCTCCCGATCTGTATAACCAGATGAGCCCGTTCAGTTATGCTGACAAGATCAAAACACCTCTTCTCCTGATCCACGGAGATGCAGATAACAATACCGGAACATTCCCCATCCAAAGTGAACGCATGTTCAATGCCGTTAAAGGACATGGCGGTGTTGTTAAATTTGTCAGTCTTCCTTATGAAAGCCATGGATACGCTGGCCGGGAGAACATCCTGCACATGCTGAACGAACAATTCGCCTGGCTTGAGAAATATGTGAAGAATGCTCCGAAAAATGAGGAGAAAGCGAAAGAAACGAAAGCTTTCTAACTGGCACTTTGATCGGCGTCAGATCATCACTGGACGATCTAATAAAAAAGAGAGAAGGACTTTTCCCAGAAAAGTCCTTCTCTCTTTTTTATTAAGGGCCTACCTGGATTTACAAGAAATCAATGCGTAAAGAGAGATTTTGGCGGGAACATGTAGCTGGCTGCCCTTTTCATCTTCTACCGGGCCTGATCTCCTTAAAATTTAGTTAAGCCCCTATCCTGCCGTACCTTTGTCTTTTCCGGCTCGTCATCTAACCATTAAAGCAGGATCATGGCAAAATTTCTACTTACATTGTTTATTCTCGTGGCAACTACCACGCTGAAAGCGCAAACCGTGGACAGTATATATTTCCATCTTTACACGGATAGCCTGAAAAAGGGGACGCATAACTACATCAATGTTGACGGAAAGCTTTCCAACGGCCGTTGGAATCCACTCAGTGCAAAAGAGATCACGTTTTCTGCATCTGACTATACTTTTTCGGGTAATGAATTGATTTTGCCGGCAGAATGCAGTGTTGAAAAAGTTACTGTGAAAGCTGTGCTGAAATCCAACCCGGCGGTCTGGAAGGAAACCACAATCTGGATAAAACAGGCGCCAGACCCCCTATTGCCGACCAAGGACGAGATCCTGCGGAATACAAATCAACGGAAACGAAAGAATTGATCGCATAAAGAAAAGACCGCCTCGTGAATGAGG
>JBEVKW010000424.1:0-7059 GCA_040509495.1 Chitinophagaceae bacterium
TAAAATGCACCTGGACATGGCTGTTTCTTCCAGGACTCAACGCCAGGAAAATACCACGAAAGGCCTGCAGTATGTAACGGATGTGATTGCAGAGATCAGGCGACTTGCAAATGGACTGGTAAAACCACTGTTAGGTTCTGTTGGGATTTTTGAGATACTGCGCAGTTTTATCGCAGAAGTTTCATTGTCACAGAAACTACGTATACGATTTTCTGTTCTGTCAATCGTGCAGCAGGAGATGAATGAACAATTACAGGAAACAATATACCGGATCGTCCAGGTTCATATCAATAATATGGTGGAACGCTCTGCCTCAAAAGCTTCGATCAGGATCAGCAAAGAGAATAATGATGTTATCCTCGAAATAACGGACGATGGCCGTTCGAAACATGCTGCCGCAGAAAAGAAGGCTGTGCTGGCAACGATCAAAAGCCGGGCAGCGTTGGTGCAGGGCAGTGCCAAAACGGAGTCAAACCGCAAGAAAGGATATATACTGACAGTTACATTACCACTCACCGGCACCAGGAATGCCACCGTCAGGAAAAGAAAGACCAAGCGGGAAGGCTATCTTCCGGCAGTATCCTGAAGAGGCATCACCCTCAGGTGGATGTATTTCCTCTTACAAACGTTAAAGGGTGATACACGCATTAACGTTTGATCACCTTCTCCAGCCTTGATAAAATGGCGCTTACATATTCCTGTTGTATAGCAGGTGGATCTTTTTTCTTCGGACTCAACTTACCTTTTTCCACAATACGACCGCCGAAGGCGATCGCGAAGTAGGCGAAACTTTTGTTGCCTGATTCCGGTGCCGGCGATGCGTAACCAGTTATACCCACACCCCAGTCACTTGAAAACAGCTCACAGCAATGTAAAGCCATCTCTTCTGCAACTTTTCCTGACACACAATTGACTGACAACGCATGCAGCGGTTCCACCCGCAGATGTTTATACTTTTGCGCCACGTTAAACGCAGTAATGCCTCCCTGTAAAAATTTTGATGCGTCTGGAATAGTTGATAACGCATATTGCAGTAATCCTGCTGTAACGCTTTCAGCGACAGCTATCGTTTTTCCTTTTGACAGTAATCCATTCCGGATCTTTTCTCCCTGTGTGTTCTCCACCCGGTACATGAGCTATTTTTTAATCGTTTAATGAAAATGATCTTATGTGCAATTTACAGATCCTGATCTGATTGGATACTATCCACACCTACTCACCTGTTTCACTATCAGGCGCATCAACAGGTTTCGATTGCGGTGACCCTTTCTGGCGGAGAAAGACGGATAATATCACTATTGCGAAGACTGAAAGGAATTCACTTTGCCAGTTCTGGAAAGACTCAAACCAAAAACGGGGATCGGTAAGGTATGCAGACACTGTTTCGGGCGGCAAACCTTTTAACAGCAGTTGCTCGTTTTCATCTTTGAAGCTTCCATAGAAATGCAAAATAAAAGAAAGCAGAAACAGCGTGAACAGAACAAGGGTCAGCGAGTATTTATAGAGCCCCGTTATCCACCCACCTTTTCTCACAGCCCAGGGCGCACCTTTTCTTGAGGGATCAGGCTCCCGGTCTACTTCTTCCGGCTCATCCAGTTTTTTGGATTCGGAAGACCCTTTTTGACGTAAGGAAATGGTCAGCACAACAAACAGCGCCATCTGCAGGAATTCGCTTTCCCAATTCTCAAACGTTGCCTGGATAAAATGTCCGGAACCGGAATAGGTTGACAGACTCACCTCCGCATAGCCCTCCTCTTTCCGCTCTTTGTTGTATTCACTAAAACCGGTCAGCCACTGACCGGTCATTGACAACAGGAAGAGCGATATGAACACAACAGACAGTCCATTATTCTTTAAAAATTTTCGCATGATGTGATAGATTATGCAGATACCTACCAACAGTATACCAAAGCAACTTAAAGTAAAATGTATGCTTAATTCACACATTCCCGCCTGGTGATCACGGTTGCCACGGCCATTTACCAAAGCGTTTTCCCTTCAATGCCGGATATGGGCAAATAACGCACTCCGGGAAATCCCTGATTAACTATTCCGGAAAGGTTTTTCAGTTAGAAACTTCGCAACTGCAAACGCGGTGACAATCACCTTCTTCCCTGCGCCAGGAGTTGCTGCCCGCAACTTTCTGTCACTTTCGTTGATCAGCAGATAGATCATTTGCTCCGTATGTTCAGGAACTCTTGTATCCGAAGAACGTCGCTCCGGGAATATGGGTCCGGATAAACGTTGCCTGATAATTGTGGGCTGGCATCAGGCACACAGTATTCAGCAAATACTTACCGGAGTGTATCATTCCTGTCACAAATGAATAATACACGAAACTCACCCGGACGATCTTCCCGCAGATAATTAGCGAATATGTTCGCTGAAGGAAATTAAAAACACCGGGAATACCCTGACTTATTGAAGGAATGATCTTAACTGTCCTGTCAGCGGGATCGTGGCGTACCTATTGATCAGTTAGTTGATAAATCAACTTTATCAATTAAACAGGAAACTATGTTTTATCATGTTCGTGAATTAATCAATCCCATCGTTGCAGATGAACCGGACCCTTCAGCAGCTAACGCGTTGCAGGAAGGGCTGGGTGGCCAGTTTGGCGAAATGCGTACGATGATGCAATACCTTTTTCAGAGTTTTAATTTCCGTGGTAATGCCGCGCCGTATCGCGACCTCATCCAGTCGGTAGGCATTGAAGAGATCAGCCACGTAGAACTGATCACCAAGACCATCTCACAATTACTGGATGGAAGTCCCCGTTACCAGGGTGACAAATTCTCAACGCCAGGAGCAGGAGGAGAAGCCACCATGGATATGGCCAAAGAGCAGATGAACCCGCATCATTTTATTGTTGGAGCACAGGCCGCGCTTCCGGTAGACGCTGCAGGAAATCCCTGGCAGGGATCCTATGTACATGCCCATGGTAATCTAGTGCTGGACCTGTTGGACAATCTTGTACTGGAAGCAACAGGACGATTGCAGAAATGCCGTATCTACCAGATGTCATCCAATAAGACATTGCGTTCAACTGTCTCTTTCCTCATCGCGCGCGATTCCGCACACCAGATGGCATTTGCCAAAGCACTGGAAACCCTTGGTGTGAATTGGGGTAAGATCCTGCCTATTCCGGCTTTTGAAGCAAGTGATTATCCGGAAGTGCAGGCACTCATCGATGCAGGAATCAACCGCCAGCAATATCATTTCAACCTGGAATCATCACAACTGGCAACGATCTTCCAGGGCTCGTCGCCGGCCAATGACGGCACTGAACTCGAAGCACTGGCAGAGCCTGAAGAATCTTATCCGGATCCGGGCGCACCTGAAAGACCTGAAGAATTCTCTCCGGGACTTGACCCTGAACTGCAGGCCCTCGTGGATGCACTGACAGAGTATAAAGACACAACAGCAAAAAAAGCAGCAAAGAAAAACGGTAAGAAGAAACCGTAAGACCAGCAGCAATATGCGGGGAATGCACTGTATCATCCGGAAGAAAGATCTTGTAATAAGGTAGCAAACCGGGAACGCAAAGTTGATTTGCCATATACTCCCCTTCCCTCGGGATAGCTTCGGCTATCCCATTTTTGTTTTAAGGCTGGGCGCCGATCATGTTCATCACAGGAAGTGATCAAAGCAATATCGACGATCAATGTATAACGGTCGTGCCTGACTACCTATCCTCTCCCCGGTTTGATAATGCATCGGCCTTACCAAGCGGACCCAAACAAGATGAGTGATGAATGTATGCGTGTACTTTGTTAAACTATATTCATCTGATGATGATCATTTCAGATAGCTGGCAGCCTTTTTGAATCTATGTATGAAACATAAATATGGACACAACAAAAAAGCCACAGGAAGGTGCGATGACCGAGAAGATTGAAAATTACACATCGAAAGTACCTTCGGGCGTATACCTTATCGCCTCGGTTGCCGCAATGGCTACCTCGTTAACACTTAAATGCATTGGGAAAAAGCACGACGCGCTTTTCGTGGGTCAGTGGGCCGCTCCATTCTTATTGCTTGGAATTTACAATAAGCTGGTCAAACAAAGCGGACATGATTCAGACAGCAAACCGGGTACCGAACACAATTACTAGTATGAAAGTATAAACGGTTGCAGAAAACATTTAACCTAAAAAGCTTCACCATGCTTCGGCGCCGGGTGATCGATGGCTGGAATGATGAACTCAAATATTCCGGCGGATAACAATATCAATATTGCTTGTCAGGCCAGCAGCCATCGGTCATCTGCCATCGAACAGGAAATACGATGGCTGCTCTGTTTTAATAACGGTAACAAGCCGCATTGATATTCATGCCGGCCCCAACGGATGCGAACATAATAATGTCTCCTGCATGAAGTTCCTGGTTTTCGATCTTTCCTTTTCGGACAAGATCATAAAGTGTGGGAATGGTTGCAACAGAACTATTTCCCAGCCAGTGGATTGACATGGGCATGACATACGCTGGTGGATTGTCAATTCCATGCAACTGATAAAATGCTTTCACGATGGCGTCATCCATTTTTTCATTCGCCTGGTGAATAAATATCTTCTTTAGTGAATGGATATTTACGCCGCTTTTGTCCAGGCATTCTTTCATCGCTTCGGGAACATGCCTGAGCGCATATTCATATACTTTTCTGCCATTCATTTTAATAAAACGTCTGTTACCGTTCAGATCGGGAGCATGAGACTGGCCGAAGTCAATATAGAAAGCTTCGTCCCGGCAATCTGAACGTGCGGCGGTACTGAGTATGCCGCGTTTGTCGTCAATGTCATGCGCTTCGATCATACACGCTCCTGCGCCATCGGAAAAGATCATTCCATCCCGGTCAGAGTAATCGGTCACCCGGGATAAGGTTTCGGTACCGATCACCAAACATTTCTTTGCTGCTCCGGCTTTCAGGTAGAGGTCTGCCTGTATCATTCCCTGCAACCAACCCGGGCAGCCAAACAGCACATCATAGGCAATACAATAAGGATTGTGTATCCCCAGTTTATTTTTAACGCGGGATGCGAGGGAAGGAACACTGTCTGTCTGAATAGTATTCACCAGTATATCTCCATAGTTATGTGCTACGATGATCTGATCGATTTCTTCTATATCGGTCATGCTCTCCACAATTGCTTCCTTTGCTGCAAAGGCAGCCATATCAGATGCAACAATATTATCTGGTGCATAACGGCGTTCAGCTATACCTGTTATCTGCGTGAACTTCTCACGGATCAGAGATACAGGTTGATTGATACGCTGGTGTTTACCATCATAAAAGCCATCTGCGCCAAAGTCTTCGTTCTTTTTGATAACAGCAGGAATATAGACCCCGGTTCCTGTAATAATTGAGCATTGCATTGATTGAATGGAATACGTTTAAAAGGTTTTATATCCTGGCCAGACCAGCCAGCATCTGTATAAGTTTCGCGATCCAGATTACGTTCAGGATCGATCATACTACACTTAAACGTTCGAAATACATATTACAAATACTATGCTACAAACCATTTGTAAAACTGGCTTAACAGTTTTATGACGTTTGCAGAAACAATATCAGCAATCGATAGAGGATCGGGATGATGCTTTATGAACTTGTTACCTTATAGACAATCAAACAAGCTGAAAGCAGATCATCCGTCTATATATTATGGTATTGATCGTTGTTTGCAGGTACTATTGCAACGGATACAAACTGCCCTTCGATGTCTGCACCGTCCAGCCGTTCTATGGCCATCTTCGCTTCTTTAATGAATGGCATGCTGATCCGGGCAACGCCACGGCTTTCGCCTGTTTGCAGGTTGGTGATCAGTTTTACGGATCGAACAGATCCGAATGCTTCGAAGAGTCGCCTGATATCATACCGGCTCACATGTTGGCCGATATTGGAAATAAGAATATCCATAACAGTCGATTTAAGATGCATTTCATCCTGAAAAAATGGGTCGCCGTTTGTGCCAGCGACCCTGAATATCTGAGAGGTCAGCAAGTAATCACTTCTTATGCGTCCACAACAAGTTTGCTTAATGAATGCACCAATCCATTTGATGCTTCCATATCTCTTCCTTGTATAACAGAGCCATTGATGCTTACCGATCCGTCTTTTACAGCAACTGAAAGATCATCGCCATCAATGGTTTTCAATTTTTGGCCATCTTTAAGATCCTTGAAATACTGTTTCCCACTAACAATGTGATGATTTAATAAAAGTGTCAGTTTCGCTTTATTGTGAGGTCTTAAAAGCTCTCCCAACTCCCCTGCCGCCATCTTGCCAAATGCAAGATCAGTTGGCGCAAAAAGCGTGAATGGACCGGTCTTGTTTAATGCATCTTCGAGACCTGCAGCTTTTACACTCCGCAACATCGTAGCAAGATTTCTGTCTGCCACAACAACATCTACAATATTTGACATTTGGGTAATTTATTTGCAGATAGAATAATCTGCATCAATGTAATCTACCTTTTATAAATGAGAGTGCCGGGTTTATTTTATATGATGCAATGTAGTTATCATCCGTTATTCCGGATTACTGCCATAAAATTTAACCGGATCGGATAAGTGTGAATTATGTACCTTATTAATTTAGTTGTATAACAATATCCACGTTGAAGTACACGACCTTTGCTTAATATCACTCTAAATAAGCAGCGTGTTTTTGTTAAGTATCATAGCGATCATTATTCCAATCCTGGTCATTCTCTACCTCTTCCGGCAAAGACTCCTCCGCAAAAAAAACAATTCAGTCCGTCTTTTCAATGTTGCGCTTAAGAGCGAAAATAATTTCAATTTCCAGCAGGCTATCGGAGAATATGAAATTGCCCTGGAGGAAATTAAACGTACCGGACATAATGCGCAGCTGAGAACAAAGATTCGGGAAAAAATAAAATTACTTAATTCAGTATTGCAATATGAACGGGGATGAATGTATGATAGCATACTCATCTTTTGATTCATCTCGCGATGTAAATAAATAAAAAAATGAAAAAGATGGCGTCCTTTATAGCAGGTTTATCGATTGTTGCAGGCGCAGCCGCGCAAACAACCTCC
>JBEVKW010000425.1:0-7447 GCA_040509495.1 Chitinophagaceae bacterium
TTTTCTTATGAAAGCATTCTTATCCTTTTTCCTTGTTTTAAGCCTTTTGTTTTTTAGTTGTAAAAAAAGTTTCAATGATCAGAACTTCAACCGAAGTTTAAATTCCTATGAAGCAAAAACAGAATTTGCGAAGACTCTGGCGACATCTCTCAAAAATGAACCTTTTCTCAGAAAATTTATTAAAGATGAAGCGTTGAAGCAGTTTGATAAGGACTATGATGTAGTGTATCATCTTGTGAAAGATCACGTCTTCCCTGATGGACTTTCTTTTTCTGAAAAAGTACTGAAGTATGCAAAAGATCGAACGCAACTTCAGGCCTCTCTAAAGCAATTTCCTTTGATGACGATTTATGTACCTGTTTTGCAGAATTTCAATGCGTCAACCTGGAACACTGATAATGAAGTGCCAATGGTTGCAGTATCTCCGGAGAAGATCAATAAGAGGAGGTATGTAGAACTTTTCGATCATTCCGGACAAACAATGAATATTGGTTTTGCAGATGAGCCAGGTTTTCCCACGTTAGTTGTTAAATTAAATGAGAGACTGGTTATCGAGAATGAGGCGTTAAGCGCCCGAAGCGCGTTATTATCGCCTGAATCAGATTTTCCTGTATTTTATACGGAAAAAGAAGGAGTTCGTTTCGCTTTTCTTTCGAAACGATTCGATGGTGTAAGCCGTAGTACGCAAAGGTATATGCCTATTCAATCCGTTCCGCAGGAGTGGATCACTGCATACAATATCAGTAGTCCAACAGACTGGCAAAGAGATTATATCTATTACGGTATAACTTCAACAACGCCTAATGGTGCTTTCAGAAATAATTTCAGAGAGTACATCAATACTTTTACGTTTGTAAATCCTGCAGAGTATTACACTGTCGCAGATCATGCAAATGATCCTACAGCAGCCGATCAGTATTTTGTTACAAATTCCAGTTCCAGCCCTATGTGGACGCAGGGAAATTTTGAAATAAGAATAAGTATTTTAATCAATGCGAAAAATGGTACTGGCCAGCAGCTGGAAAAAAGCTTTACTGCAACGGGGCCTGATTTATTCAACACGACATATTCCGAGAAGTCGTATTTCGGCGGAATTAAAATATACACTTTGACAGGTATTTCCTCAAAGACTTTCTTTTGCTCTATTGACCTGATACCATGGAATCTTGAAGTATATGGGAATGCCTGGAAGTTTATCGTTTCTGAATATGACCCTGCTGAGGAAATTACATCAACCATTGTTAATACCACTGCCTATGGAACTAATTTTGGCTTGGATGATGGATTTATAAAGAAATTGGGTGGAAAATTTGGACTTACCACCAGCTCAACAACTCAAACAACTTATACGTACAAGACAACTGCAGGTTCAGACGCTCTGTCAGAAGGCATTTTAGATTTTCAGGATCCTGTTTTAGAATTCGTTAATCCACCTGTGGTAAGAACAAGGGAAGTGAGTACGGGTCGGGTTACAATGTCTGTTGAGCCGGTCAAGATATTTTAACGTGATTAGAGGGGCTGATATTTCTCCTGACAAAGAGCTATCCACTTATTGTGGATAGCTCTTTACGTATCCTTACATTGCTTGAGCCGGTTACTGGTCAGTCCCCCCGGCATCTAAGCCGCAACTGAGGGCTTGCCAAAGCTGCTTTGATCTTATTAAAAATGCATTTATTTTAGCTGTCAAACTAAACCACCATTTATGAAAAGACTCTTTCTATCGATTGTCATTACGATCATTACACTAACTGCTAAAGCTCAGAAAGGAAATAATTCCATCGGCTTTGGCGCTGATGTCGGCATTCCGCTCGGGGAATTCGGAGACATTTGTACCGTTGGATTTGGGGGATACGCCAAAGGATTATTGGGAGTGGGTAACGCTGGGCAGATCAGCTTAACGTCGGGCTATACGGTATTCAATTTAAAAAGCGATCTGAGGCAGATGATCGGAGTAGATAAATCCAGTGTGCGTATCATTCCGGTGCTTTTGGGTTACCGCCATAATATGAAAGGCGTATATGTGGAACCGCAACTGGGCTTAGCGATCTTTAGTGCGAAAGCATCTGTCGGTAACGTTTCCGCTACGAATTCGGAAAGTGCTTTTGCCTGGGGCTTTGGCGGCGGCTATGCGTGGCAGAATGGTATAGACCTTGGGGTGAATTTTTCTGGCGCGGCAAAAGATGGTTCCTCCGATTCATGGATCAGCTTTCGCCTGGGCTACAATATCTCATTCCGCAAATAAATTTTTCTCTTTGAAATTCAGCAGAGCCAGGTCAAATGATCTGGCTTTTCTCTTGAAAAGACATTGCCCACAATTCTTTATTTTTACCGAAATTATTATTCTTGAAATCGATCCTCACAGAACCGCAACTGGCAATTACCATTAAACGCCTTGCTCATCAGATCCTGGAAAATAACAGTGAACTGGCGAACACGGTATTGATCGGGCTTCAACCGCGAGGCATTTATTTATCAGATCAACTGGTGGATGCGATCCGCAAAGAATTTCCCGGAACACAGGTTCATTACGGCAAACTGGATATTACCTTTTACCGGGATGATATCCGCAAAGAGCTTCACATCGCCAATCAAACTGACATCCCTTTTTCCATAGAAGGAAAAAGAGTGGTCCTTATTGATGATGTATTATATACAGGCCGCACGATCCGCGCAGCGCTCGATGCATTGCTTGATTTCGGCCGACCCGAAAAAGTAGAACTTTGCGTATTGATCGACCGCCGGTTCAGCCGTCAGTTCCCGATCCAGCCGGATTATGTGGGAAAGGCCATCGACTCGATCGTTTCCCAAAGAGTCAAAGTATACTGGAAGAAAAAGGACGACAGGGAAGAAGTGGCACTGCTGGATTATTAACATTCACAGCCCTAAAACCGTCAATAAAAAAGGCGGTCATTTTCCATCGTTTACCCTAATTTCGCTTTTTAATGCAACTATCTACAAGACATCTGTTAGGCATTAAAGACTTGTCGCCCAACGATATCTCCCTGATCTTACAGACGGCGGAGCAGTTTAAAGAAGTTCTCCAGCGCCCGGTGAAAAAAGTTCCCTCACTGCGCGATATAGTAGTAGTCAACCTCTTTTTTGAAAACTCTACCCGCACACGTATTTCCTTCGAACTCGCTGAAAAAAGGCTTTCTGCCGACACGGTAAATTTCACGGCATCCGCTTCCTCGGTATCAAAAGGTGAAACCCTTCTGGATACGGTGAACAATATCCTGTCTATGAAAGTAGATATGGTGGTGATGAGACACAGTGCCAGCGGAGCCCCGCATTTCCTTGCACAGCATATTCCCGCTGCGATCATCAATGCCGGTGATGGGATCAATGAACATCCCACTCAGGGTTTGCTGGATGCATTGTCGATCAAACAGGCAACTGGCGGACTGGAAGGAAAGAAGGTGGCCATCATCGGTGATATAATGCACAGCCGGGTAGCACTCAGCAATATTTACCTGCTGAATAAAATGGGCGCGAAGGTGACTGTTTGCGGTCCGCCAACGCTGATCCCGAAATATATCCGCGAAGCACTTAATGTAGAAGTCAGCTATAACCTCAGGGAAACGCTGGAATGGTGCGATGTGGCGAATGTGCTGCGGATCCAACTGGAAAGGCAGAACCAGGTCCTTTTCTCTTCCCTCCGGGAGTACAACCTGGCGTATGGCATCAGTCGTAAATTGCTTGACAGTCTTCACAAGAAAATTGTGATCATGCACCCCGGCCCGATCAACAGAGGCGTGGAACTGGATAGTGATGTAGCAGACAGTAAACAGTCTATCATTCTCCAGCAGGTAGAAAATGGAGTAGCTGTACGGATGGCAGTATTGTATTTGCTTTCGAACAGTAATAACAATTAATATTGAAGTCAAAAGTAAAAAAGTCAAAAGTCAAAACAGACTGACAGTAGGTTTACCAGCTTCAGATAGTGTTTGACTGTTGACTTTTGATCTTTACTTTAAAACCTTCAAAGTAGCACTATGAGCCGCATTTGCTTGTTTCCCGGCACGTTCGATCCCATTACGCTTGGGCATGTTGACATTCTGCGCAGAGCAATTCCACTATTTGACAAGATCATTGTGGGTGTGGGACTCAATGCTGCGAAGGCCCCGATGTTTTCGGCAGAGCAACGGGTGCAATGGATCAATGAGATCTTCAGTGAAGACAAACGAGTAGAAGGCGCCGTGTATGAAGGTCTGACGATCAATTATTGTAAAGAGATCGGAGCCAGGTTCATTTTGCGGGGCATCCGTTATGTCAGCGATTTTGAATATGAGAAGACCATTGCTGATGCCAACCGGACACTGGACAGCAGTATAGAAACCATCTTTCTCACCGGAGAACCAAAGTATACATCTGTTGCCTCCACGATCGTGAGAGATATTATCCGGAATGGCGGCGATGCAAAGCTATTCCTGCCCGAGGAAGTCTATAAAACATTAAGCCCCGATAAACTATGAGCACGCCTATCTGGTTTGAAAAAAATCTGTCAATTGAGCAGCTCAATGCATTTGCGCCCGGAACGATTGCCGAACATCTGGGTATAGAATGGGTTGAACTTGGCAGCGATTCTCTTTCGGCCAGGATGCCGGTCGACCACCGCACCAAACAACCTTATGGACTTCTGCACGGTGGTGCGTCCTGCGTACTTGCCGAAACGATCGGCAGCATCGCATCCGCGATGGTAGTTGATCATAACAAGATGGTTTGTGTTGGGCTGGAGATCAATGCGAATCACATCCGCAGCGCGCGTGAAGGCTGGGTGACCGGGATATGCTCACCTTTACATCTTGGTGGCAATACGCATGTCTGGGATATCCGTATTTATGATGAACTTAAAAAGATGATCTGCGTGAGCAGGCTCACCGTCGCGATCATCCCCAAAAAGGAATCATTTCGCCAGCCAAGCCTCTAATACATCAACAATAGAAGGATAGGCCAGCGGAAGATAATAGCTGAGCGAAGAATCGTCTACCCATTTTGCCTCTTCAATATCTTCTTCTGTTTGTGGCCTGAGGGTGTTTTCGCCCGTCACTTTCATGCTGTACCAGTGTGATTCTTTGATGATAAAATGAGTTCCCTGGTGGTAAGTGTGGTAAGTGATCAACAAGGGGGCTTCCAGGTTTGCCTGCAACCCTGTTTCTTCCCATACTTCCCGCACGGCACACTGCTCGATCGTTTCTCCGTCATCCAGCTTTCCTTTGGGAAGGTCCCATTTTCCGCGACGGAAGATCAGCAGGGTTTCCTCTTTTTCGTTGTGGATCAGTCCGCCCCCCGCCTGGATCACATCGAATTTCCTGAAAAAAGCTTCCTTCAATTCCTGCAGATCTGCATGCAGGAAGATACCCGCATGCACTTTTTCCAATTGCATTTCATGGATCATCGACTTGATCGTATGCACATTCAATTCGTCGATAAATACGGCGTCATCATGGTGCATAAATGGTTCAATGACCGGGTCAATGGCATCACAAAGGAACAGGGGTTTATCGTTGAAGTAGATTTTGATATGCATTGGGCAAAGATAGCGCTAAACGCGAATGGCCGCGACCATTCGTGTTCATTCGCGTTTAGTATCTTCGCGCCATGACAAACGAAAAAACAGTAGCCGACAAATTGCTGCAGGCAAACGCAGTAAGGCTGAGTGTTCAGCAACCCTTCACCTGGGCGAGTGGCTGGAAGAGCCCGATATATTGTGATAACCGGAAAGTCTTATCGTTTCCTTTTATCCGTGATTTTATTAAATCGGAGATGTGCAACGTGATTTTCGAGAAGTTTCCTGAAGCGGATCTGTTGGCTGGAGTAGCTACAGCAGGAATTGCCTGGGGCGCAATGGCTGCAGATCAATTGAAATTGCCTTATATATATGTACGTCCAAAACCAAAAGAACATGGCCTGGGCAACCAGATCGAAGGTTCTTTTGAAAAAGGACAGAAAACTGTGGTGATCGAAGACCTGGTATCTACCGGAAAAAGCAGTCTCCAGGTTGTAGATGTACTGAAAGCGCAGGGCCTGGACGTGATCGGGATGGTGTCCATTTTCACGTACGGCTTTCCGGTGTCATCAGAAGCTTTTCAGCAATACGGATTGCATTACGAATCGCTGACCAATTACCCGGCCCTGATCGAACTTGCCGTGGAAAAGGGGATCGTGAACGCCTCGGAGCAGGAAATTTTGTTAAAATGGCGCGATGATCCAGCCAATTGGAAAGGCGTTTTGTAACTTGTAGATTCAATAAAACCTTATGAAGAAATTATTGCTTTTTTGCCTTGCAGCCTTCGGATTTGCTGCGGCATCTTTTGCCCAGGTCAAACCGGGACAAACCGCAAAAATCAAGACACCTAACATTCTTTGCGAAGACTGTAAGAAAAGAGTGACCACCTATCTCGACCGGATTGATGGTGTGCAAAGTGTCGCGATCAACACGAGAAAAGGAGAGACGACGGTGAAATTTGTGAGCGACCGGACAAATATCGAGGAGATCAAAACCGCGATCGCCAACAGCGGATTCGATGCTGATGACATCCCGGCGAATGAAGAATCGTACAAACGTCTGCCTAAAACATGCAAAAAATTTGAAGACGGAGGTGGGCATCCCAAACCAAAAGCCCCGGCTCCGGCGGAGCAATAGGTTCCGGAAACAAAAATTATAGGGCTGTGAAGCCGGCCCTGACTCATAAAAAAACTCCCCCTGGATCTGATCCAGGGGGAGTTTTTTTATGAGCTTAGCCTTGCAGCTCTAAAACCGATCCGCGATCTCAATGGCTGGAATTTGACTAAAAATTGATGAGCCGACTGATATCCTGCCTGCCTTCGTACTTCACCGGGAAACGCTTATAAACGCCGTTTCGGCCAGCCCTTGCTTCGCCTTCGATCCGGATGCTTACGTCTTTTTTGAGAAGGAGCGTAATGGAGCTTTTCAAAAGTTTTTTCATATCAACCGACAATTTGACCGGAATTCTAAAAGAATCCCGTGCTGGGATTCTCACCGTTGAGTCAACGATAAAGGTCCCGAGAAAGTTGTTCTCCATCCACGCACTACCGCTTGCGCTGGTCAATTTGGCCCCTGAAGAATTCGGATTATAATACTTCAAATTCAAGGTCAGGACCGAGCTGTCTAAACCGACTTCCCCAACCGATACACTTTCTATACCGTCAAAAACCGGGTCTTTTAACGTCCTGCACGAACTCATAAGGCCTAACAAGAAAAGGCTGCTTAACAGATATTTTGTCATATACGCAAAGTACGAAGCATTGTCTTCCCTTCTGAATGAAGTCCGTTAATTCTTCCTTACACTTTATACGGGTATAGTACGCGATGAGATCGATAAATCATCCTTAAAATAGGGGAGTTTATAATGGCCTTATGTAGTTAAATATAAACAGGAGGTATAAAATTTATAATTCTATTTTAAAATACTACTTTAAGCTAATT
>JBEVKW010000426.1:0-15610 GCA_040509495.1 Chitinophagaceae bacterium
TATTTTTATTCTGCGGGTATTGCATTGGCGAAGAACAACTAAATAAAACGCACCGAAGAAATGGGCGCTGTAAAACGCATTCTATTTTTCACCTCTGTCTCGATCATTATCATCATTCTTTTCTTCAGAATACTCATTGCGTTATCACCTCTTGAGTACTCCAGCCATCACACCGGGACAGTTGTTAATACGGTCACGCACATCTGGCTTGCCATAGCTATCGCGTTTACGCTAACCGGGACACTTCGTGATAAAGACAATACACTCACAATTGTGTTTAAAATCCTCCTGACATTACTTGCATCATTCCTTGCAATAGCAAGTCTCGTTGTGTTGTCTTTTCTAAATATGTGTAACTCTGTCAACAAGAAAACTCTTTACCACAATAAAAAGTCACCTTCTGTAACAATTGTTGTCCGGGAATATGGTTGCGGAGCAACTGACAGCGGGCCTTCCGTGCCTGACGTATTTTGCGTAAGACCAGTTATGCCAGGGCTGAACTGGGCGACCCGGATCGATACGCTGCCGATCGACACCACGCAATGGGTCAGCGTACCGGATCGCTAAAAGTTTGTACCATACACTTCCCGGTAATATAAAATCCACCGGTCAGAAAGTGTTGATGAGATCTTCCTCAGACCTGTATCCACATGACCAACGCCCTACGCTGTTTATTTACTTGATATTACAAAACGGAGCTTACGAGATGCCGTGCACACGTTCGAATTCAAACTTAAGCCGGATTTCGGGCAACACTTGTTTGCTACTTCCCCCTTATACTTCATCCTTGTTAATCCATTTCCCCACCGCTGGCGGCTGATAATTCTTCATCTTTTCCAGAAGAGAATCGATATTACTATCTGCCAAAAGCATGTCCTGGTTCACTTTTTTCAAGAATCCTTTTTTCACCATTGTATGAACTAATGACAACAATTCCGTATAAAAACCATCTGTGTTTAACAGCCCTATCGGCTTGCCATGCAACCCCAACTGAGCCCAGGTGAGCATTTCGAAAAACTCTTCCATCGTTCCGAAACCGCCGGGAAGAGTGATCACGCCGTCGCATAAGTCATTCATTTTTGTTTTGCGTTCGTGCATGGTTTCTACAATAATAAGCTCGGTCAATCCGGCATGTGCAATTTCTTTCTGCCGCAGAAAATCAGGCAGCACTCCGATCACTTCGCCCTTTTGATCCAGAACACCATTTGCTACTGCCCCCATCAGCCCAACACTGGCACCTCCATACACAAGTCCAATATTGCTTAACGCAAGAGTCTTCCCAAGCGCATACGCCTGTTCTTCAAATACTTTATCCGTTCCAAAGCTGGAACCACAGAAAACAGTTACTCTTTTCATTTCCGGTAATTAATACTCAAAGATAACGATAGATCATAGCCGCGCACGCGGCCCGTATTAACTATCGCCCTGATCTGAAGAATTGATATACGGTTTAGCGGATGCAGGCTGCATTTCGAAACTGCCAACCGTAAACTATCACCGACTATAAATCAGTAAAAGAATGAGTGCTCTCGGTATCTGTTCCGCATTGGGCAAAGCACTTATTCCGCACCTAATAGCCATCTGGGGAAAAAAGTACAATACTTTCCGTAATATATGCATTGACCCCGGGTGGTTGCAGTTATAGCTTTGTGTTATCAAACCAATCAGCAGTTTAAATCAAATACAATGAAATCAGCTCTTCTATCCGGCATTGCTCTTGCAGCATCATTATTCACCTTAAATCATTCAACAATGGCACAATCTATCAAAGCAGAAAATGATCCACTGATATTTACAGAGATAAGAGGCTTTCTTAAAGCGCTTAACGCTGGTGGAGGCAAACCAATTGAACAATTGAGTCCGGCCGATGCCCGACAGGTATTAGTAGGGGCACAGAAATCTGTCGAGGTTGACTACTCTGGCATCAGTGAATCAGAGAAAACAATTACTCAGAATGGAGAAACTGTTACCATTCACATCACCAAGCCCAAAGACGCGCACGCAAATTCCCCGGTGTTCATCTTCATACATGGTGGTGGCTGGGTACTGGGTGACTACCCCACGCATAGAAGGCTGGTGCGCGATCTTGTTGTAGCAAGCGGCGCAGTAGCTGTGTTTCCTGACTACACTCCTTCTCCCGAAGCCCGCTATCCGAAAGCGATCAACCAGATCTATGCCGCCACCCAATGGGTTGCAGAAAATGGTAAGGAGATCGGCGTGGATGGAAAAAACCTGGCTGTTGTCGGCAACAGCGTTGGTGGAAACATGACCGCAGCTATTGCACTCATGGCAAAAGATAAAAAAGGCCCCAGGATAAAACTCCAGGTACTTCTGTGGCCCGTCACTGATGCAAACTTCGAAACAGGATCTTATAATCAATTTGCAGAAGAACGCTTCCTGACAAAAAATATGATGATCTGGTTCTGGGATAACTATCTGCCTGAAAAAGATAAGCGTAAAGAGATCTATGCATCTCCGTTGCAGGCAACACTCGAACAACTCAAAGGCCTCCCTCCCGCACTCGTTCAAACAGCAGAAAATGATGTATTGCGTGACGAAGGCGAAGCCTATGCCCGCAAACTCAATGAAGCAGGTATACCTGTAACATTGACCCGTTACGCAGGATTGATTCACGACTATGGTCTGCTCAATCCAATTGCACAGGTTCCAGCGATCAAAACTGCCATCTTCCAGGCTGCAGCTGTGCTCAAAAACGCACTTAAATAATACAAATACCCACTATAAATCCTGAACGGCCTTCTTTGGAGGCCGTTTTTCATTGATGGCGGCGTTTGCTGCAACTGCTTCCGTAAAACGCGTTACCCTCCAATCGCCACCGGATACCCACTATCACCCTCCAATTCCTGTAAAAGGTGGATAAAGCTTTCAGGGGGATCGAAATGAATATTTTCCGTATCCAGTGAATAAGGAAGTGTGATCATCCTGCCGTTATGCAACCAGTAAAGCTTATCGCTTACGGAACCGGGGCCGTCCTTATTCATTCCATGTATCGCAGGTATCATGCGGTGGATCGCCTGCAGCACCCGCCAGTCGGCTATGCGGTGCATCAGGGCCGCATGCCGGTTAGGAAGGCCAATCAGCATCCCCTTATCTCCTTCGGTGGGTTCTTCATCCAACAAACTGAACAGAATGTTAGGTGCATAAAAATGATTCTCCACAACAAAATGGATCGGGATCCCATCAACATCCTGTTCAAACAAATCCAACGCATATTTCCGTTTTACATTCCGGATCCCAAGATCGAAAAGCTCCTCGTTGCCCAGCGGCCACTGGATGCTTTGCTCCGGCCTTACATTCACAATGCTTTCGGGAAGATCAAAGACCAGCATAGCATATAAACCTTCAGCAATACGCTTACCCATTGTCAGACCATTTTTAATAGCGCCAACATATTCTTCGGGATAAAGCTTTACGCCGATTAGATCCCTAACAAAATTGAAGTCGTGAGCTTTGACACTGAACTGTTTTTCAAACACCGAGGCCTTTTGTATCCCATTGAAATGATCCTCAACCAAAGAACCCCATTCCTGAACCGGCCTCAACCGGCACAGCTGCGCGAGATTTAATAGTCCCATTTTCTCTGAATGATGCCCGCTTTTACCTTCACTTAATAATGCACCCTCTTTTATTGAGTAGCTGATGTCTTCCTGATGGAAATGATTCGTAACATAACCCATGAACAGAAGGTACTCATCCCGGCTAAACAAGCCGGCCCATTCCGGTACCCTTGCATCTTGAAAATTAATACCTGACACTTTACTGATTTTTTATGTTGAACAATGTTGTTGCCTTGCGATTAAGATATCAGAACTATATATCATACGGAAAGACATAAAGCTAAAATCAACGGAAGGGGAAACCTTGGGTGAAAAACACCAAAAAATGTTTTTTTCCTCAAGGTTTGATTTAGGAAAACCTTCAGCTTTGCTCAATCAATGAAGGAATACGGCAAAACATTTTCTGATCGCCTGTAGTGAAAAACCTTTTGCAATGATCTGGAACTGACAACCTCAGGGAAACAGTGCAAACCCTTAAAACAATAGGACCAGCGTAGTCTGGCTGGAAGGCTCAAAAAAACTGTCTAAGGAAGGTCTTGCCGGCCATTGGGAGAAGGTTTTTAGTATTTGATAACCGGCGGCCATTTCCGGTCATTATTCCTTACATTGCTGACCCCTTAAAGCAATCATATTATGAGACAAAAATTTCTCGCGGTTACGGCGCTGTCACTGCTGACTGCAGCAGCGGCAAATGCCCAGGCCAAACTAGTGGAAAAGGTGACCCGCCAGGGTACGGAGCTGGTCATCCCTTACGAAAAATATGTTTTACCGAACGGCCTGACGGTGATCGTTCACGAAGACCATAGTGACCCTGTGGTACACGTAGACGTTACCTATCACGTTGGCTCTGCCCGTGAAGAGATCGGCAAATCAGGCTTTGCGCACTTTTTCGAACACATGATGTTCCAGGGGTCAGACAATGTGGCCGATGAGCAACATTTCAAGATCGTTACTGAATCAGGCGGAACACTCAATGGTACGACCAATACAGACCGCACAAACTATTTCGAAACGGTTCCTTCCAATCAATTAGAGAAAATGCTGTGGTTGGAAGCCGACCGTATGGGTTTTCTTCTCGACGCGGTAACACAGAAAAAATTCGAGATCCAGCGTGAGACCGTAAAGAACGAACGCGGTCAGCGTGTGGATAACAGCCCTTACGGACTTCTCAGCGAGGTAATGGCGAAGAATATGTATCCTTACGGGCACCCTTACTCCTGGCTGACCATCGGGTACATTGAAGACCTGAACAGGGTTAATGCAAACGACCTGAAGAACTTCTTCCTGCGCTGGTACGGTCCGAACAACGCAACCCTGACCATCGGAGGCGATGTTACAGCTAAACAGGCATTGAGCCTCGTTGAGAAATATTTTGGCGGCATTCCGCGCGGACCAAAAGTGGAGAATATGAAACCAATGGTGCCAGTGCTTCCCAGTCACCGCTTCGCTTCGTACACAGATAACTATGCACGTCTGCCCATGCTGGTTAAAACATACCCAACTGCACCAAGCTATCATGAAGACCAGGCCGCACTCGCCTGCCTCGCGCAGATACTTGGTCAGGGTAATAACTCGGTACTGTATCAGCAACTGGTAAAAAAACAACTGGCATTGAATGCAGGTGCATTCGCCAGCCCGCAGGAATTGTCTGGCTCCTTTATTTTCCAGGTCATTCCTTTCCCCGGCAAACCATTGTCAGAAATGTACTACCTGCTCAATAATGCACTTGACTCTTTTGAAAAGAGAGGTGTAACAGACGATGATATCGCGAAATTCAAAGGCGGATATGAATCTCAAATGATCAACGGCCTCCAAAGCGTATCAGGAAAAGTTTCGCAGCTGGCAGCATTCAACACATTCACCGGCAATCCAAATATGATCGGAAAGCTGATGAAAATGTACCAGGCGGTAACAAAAGAAGATGTAATGCGTGTATATAACAAATATATCAAACTAAAGCATTGCGTCACTGTGAGCGTATTACCTAAAGGAGCCGACGAGAAAATGCTGGTAGCGGCAGATAACTTCACTATTGATACCACTGGCTATGTGGCACCGCATTACGGATACGATGGCCTGAAGTATGTAAAAGCCAAAGACAAGTTCGACCGTACGAAAATGCCGGGCAATGGACCAAACCCGGTTGTAAAAGTGCCCGCTTTCTGGAAAAAAGACCTGAATGGCGGTATCAAAGTGATCGGAACACAAAATACAGAACTGCCAACAGTCACACTTACCATTAAGATCCCCGGCGGCCACCTCCTTGAGGCAAATGATATGTCGAAAGCCGGCCTCGCCTCTTTTTTCACGGATCTGATGAATGACGATACTAAAAATTATACAGCTGAATCAATGAGCCGCGAGTTGCAAAAACTGGGTAGCTCCGTATCTGTATTCAGCGGTAATGAAGACATTACCTTCCAGGTACAAACACAAAAGAAAAACCTGGACGCCACACTTGCCCTGCTCGAGGAAAGGATGTTCAATCCAAAATTCACCCAAGAAGCATTCGATCGGTTTAAAAAGCAGAACCTGGAAAACTTCCGCATGGCGAAAACCCAACCTGCTTCGATTGCCAGTAACGTGTTCGCCAAAGTAAACTATGGCAACAACCATATTCTTGGCATCTCCGGCGATGGGAACGAAGAAACGGTAAAGAATATCACCCTCGCAGATATCCAGGCTTATTACGACAATAATATGACCTCTCAGGGTACTGACGTGATAGTGGTAGGTGATATCACTGAAACAGAGATCCTGCCTAAACTTGCATTTCTCAGCAAGCTGCCAAACAAGGCGATTACTATTCCGGGCATCGCTGCCGTACCTGTTGTGGAAAAAACAAAGATCTACCTGGTAGACGTACCAAAAGCCGCTCAATCAGAATTTCGCGTAGGTTATGTTACCGGTATGAAATATGATGCAACCGGAGAGTATTACAAATCAGGACTGATGAACTATAACCTTGGTGGTGCGTTCAATAGCCGTCTGAACCTGAATCTTCGTGAAGACAAAGGTTGGACCTACGGTGCAAGCAGCTATTTCTCCGGAGGTAAACAAACAGGTGAGTTCGAATTCGGAGCAGGAGTACGCGCCAATGCAACAGATAGCGCGTTGGTCGAAGTAATGAAAGAGATCAACGGTTATGTGGAAAAAGGTATCACCGACGAAGAACTGGCATTCATGAAAAGCGCTATCGGTCAGCGTGATGCCCTCAGATACGAAACAGGTTTCCAGAAAGCCGGCTTTATCGGAAATATCCTTGAATACAACCTGCCCTCGGATTACGTTGATCAGCAAAGCAAGATCGTTGCAGGCATTTCGAAGGCAGAGATCGATGCCCTGGCTAAAAAATGGCTGAACGCAGGCAAAATGAATGTTTTGGTGGTTGGTGATAAGGCGAAGATCCTTCCCGGTCTGCAAAAACTTGGTTACGAGATCATCGAACTCGATGCTGACGGAAAACCGGTCGAGAAAAAAGCGTTCTAGAGTTAAGCGTTCTAGAATCAAGCATTGAAAGAGGATTAAGGGGGAAAGCGACGTCAGCTTATAAAAGTTTGCTACGTAATCAAGGCTGACGTTTTCTCTGACAAATTCGAATTCAGTTTATTACGATAAATCCGGGGACATTAAGAATTTGCCGGATAAAAGAAGGGCTTAGAGACCTGGCAGTCGCCAACTCTAAGCCCTTTTTAATTATATAAAGAGTAGCCGTTTAACTCGATTGTATGAGTCACGGGGCGAAAAATAGTGTACCGATACTCTACCATTTCCCCGGTAAAACGGTCGGTAAGTGTACCAAAACTGCACAAACTTCCTACCGGCCACGCACCATCCAACCGTCATCTCTACCTTCTTTCTCCGAGATCCCTTCAAGTATAAAGTCCTTCGCCCATCACTTCAAATATATCCCTGGCCACCGTCTTTTTATCTCTGCTGAACCTAAAATCGCAAAGCAGGGTTCTTCCCTACTCGCACATACCTGATGAATGAACCATTCCCATTCCCGAACCATTCGCGAGCCCTTGCACACAAAAGAAAAGCGGCCCTGGTGAGAGGAGCCGCTTTTTTCCGCTAAGCAGTTAGATAGGCGCGGATACAAAACCAACAAAGTGAAAATATAGTTAAGCAGTTAATTCTGGTTGCGATCACGCGAACCGCATAATAGAGACAAAAGGTTCATTCGTTGTGCTGCACAAAACCGCATTTTTTTTTAAGATTTTTTTTATCCGGCCAAAAAAAATATCAGCCTGCTAACAGACTGATATTTACATATTAAAGATATAACTAACCTAATTCTTATATCCACGAGCCGATAAAAGCTTCGTTCGCCTTCGCTTCTTTTATTGCCTGCAATCTTCTCCTCCGCCTCCGCACTTTTGCTTTATGAACGCTCATTGTCCAGATCATCAGGATGATGAATAGCGGGAAAATGAGACCAAGGAAAGAGACCCATTTGCCCCCATACATTCGGCGCATGGGACGTTTAAGCCTTTCCGCGATCAGGTACATGCTTGGCACCATGAACAATGTCATAAAGAACGCGAACGCAAGGCCGAAAATGATCGTCCAGGACAATGGCTTCCAGAACGCTACGTTGTCGCCTCCAAAGAAAATGTGTGGATTCAGGTCCGCGAAAAGGGTAATGAAGTTGATGTTGAAACCAACTGCTAACGGGATCAGGGCCAGGATCGCTGCAAGCGCGGTCAGCAATACCGGAATGATACGCGTCTTACCGGCCTGCACAACAGCTTCCCGCGTCTTCAGCCCCCTTCCTCTCAGTTCATCCGCAAACTCGATCACCAGGATCCCGTTCTTGATCACGATACCAGCCAGTCCAAGAATACCCACTCCCGTCATGATCGTTGACAATTCCATACCAGTGATCGCAAATCCCAACAAAACACCTATCACACTAAATACGATTTCTGTAAGAATGATCACTGACTTACTCATCGAGTTAAACTGAACTACCAGGATCAGCAGGATCATCAGCAAGGCGATCATCAACGCTTTTCCAAGAAATGCTCCCGTCTCTGCCATCTGTTCGCCTTCACCAGTCTGCCTGATCGTAACATCATTCGGCTTTCCCTTGAAGTTCGCGATAGCTGATGTAAGCTGTTCATTCACGCCGGCAGGAGTGTATCCCTGGGATTCGAGAACGTTCGAACGCAACGTGATCACTCTTTTCTGATTCTTTCTTTTAACACTACCCAGCGTGCTGGTGTAATCAACCTTCACTACTGACGTGATCGGGATGCTTTTCACCGCGCCGCCTGCAGACATATCCTGGAAACGGATATTCATGTTCAACAGATCAACCAGGTTTTTACGCTGCAGTTCATTATTGCGCAACTGGATCTTGTATTCATCTTCCCCATCTTTCACCTTAGAGATCTCCTTACCAAACAAAGCTGTCCTGATCTGCATCCCGATCTGAGCGGTAGACACGCCTTCGCGCATTGCACGTTCACGATCGATCGTCATCGAGATCTCCGGATTACTCAGGTCAACATCCATCTTCAACTCTTCAACCCCGGGTGTATTTACCGAATCAAGATAGTTTTTCAGGGAAACCGCCGTTTTGATCAATTCGTCAAAATCTTCACTCGCAACTTCAATATTCACCGGCGGATCAGTTGGAGGACCACCTTGCTCCTGGTTGACAGAAAGCTCAGCTCCGGGAATCCCTTTCACGACTGCCCTGATAGAATCGAGGTACGGTCTGGAAGAAACTCCATGCCGTTTTTCAAACTCCACAAATGAAACCTGGATCCGTCCTAATTCCGGCCTTGTACTTCTATCACCCGACGTCGGGTCACTTGCTCCGATCGCGATATTCGTGATCACACTTTCAACGATCTTATTCTTCTGTCCATTTTCCATTCCCAGCACCTTGTACACTTTCGTTTCCAACGTCTTTGTTACCGAATCGGTATACCTTACGTCTGTACCCACGGGAAGCTTCAGATAAACATATACCTGGTTCGGATCCGCACTGGGGAACAAGACGACAGGCAACTGTCTGGCAACGAAGAAAAAGATAGTTACAATGAACAACACAACTGCGCCAAGTAAGAGATGTACGGGCCTCCAACCTTTGAGAGCCCAGCGTAACAAACTTTCATAGTGGCTCATGATCCATGGCAACACACGATTCTGAAAACTATGGATCATTCCATCAATCACATATGCATTCAAAATCATCAGCAATCCAAAGAAGATCAGGAGATTTCCAAAGAATGTGGATCCGAAAATATCCAGCAACAACCCCATCCCAAAGAAGATCCAAAGTAAGGGCTTACGGAAAACAGCAGATTTCGCTTTTTTGTGCTCACCTTCTGCGTGGTTCATAAAGTCTACCGCGAACACAGGGTTCATGATAAACGCTACAATCAGTGAAGCCGCCAGCGTAAAGATCAGCATCGCGGGCAGGTACACCATGAATTTACCGATGATGCCCGGCCAAAACAAGAGGGGGAAGAATGGAGCCAGCGTAGTCAATGTTCCCGCGAGTACGGGCACAAACACTTCGCCTGCGGCCATCATGGCAGATTTTTCTGAACTGATCTTCCCCTTTCCTTCCACAAATATCCTGTGCGTATTCTCGATCACCACGATCGCATCATCCACGATAATACCCAACCCGAATAATAAAGCAAACAACACGATGAAGTTCAGTGTTACATGCGACCCGATGATCAGATCAGCGGCAGGCAGGAACATAAATGCCACAAACATACTCAGCGGAACAGACAGCGCCACAAAGAAGGCATTCGTTACGCCCATAAAGAACATCAGGATCAGTAATACCAATACGAAGCCGATCACGATCGAGTTAACAAGCTCATTGAATGATGTTCTTGTTTGCTTGCTCTGATCACCGGTTATCACTACTTCCAGGTTTTTGGGAAACTGCGAAGCTTTCAATTCATCAGTGATCCGTTTTACATTCTCAGAAGTTTCGATCAGGTTCTCCCCGGCGCGCTTGATGATATTAAGCGTGATCACATTCTTGCCATCAAGACGGGCATAACTTTCTGTTTCCTTGATCGTATCTTTTATCGTGGCAATGTCTCTCAGATAGATCGGTGAGCCTTTGGTATTCCGTACAACGATCTTCTGAAGATCGGAGGCTTCTTTGATCTGTCCCTTTACCTGGAGGGTACGTTTCATATTTCCCACTTCAAGCAAACCGCCGGAAATATCCAGGTTCTCACGGGCAACAGCGCCTTCGATATTATCAAACGTAATACCTGTCGCCTCCATCCGGCTATTGTCAACATTGATCTGGAACTCACGTTCCGGCGCACCCACCAGATCAACCCGGTTGATCTGCGAAAGTTCTTCCAAACGATCCTGCAGGTCTTCCGCATATTCTTTCAGCTTCACCGGGCTATAGTCACCGCTTACGTTCACATACATGATCGGCTGATCTGAAAAGCTGACTTCGAGGGCTGTCGGCTCCTGTGTAAGATCGGTCGGCAGATCCTGTTTGGCCTTATCTATCGCATCCTTTACCTTTTGCAAGGCCACATCCACTTTTACATCAGTTCCAAACTCCACCGTAATAGCCGAAAAGTCTTGCAAGGAGGTACTGGTTGTTTTTGAGATCTTGGCCCCTGTGATCCCTTTGATCTGTTTCTCTATCGGCTGGGTCACCAGGTTCTCCATATCCTTCGGCGAGTTACCCACGTATACTGTCTGTATATAAATAGTCGGGATAACGATATCCGGGAACTGCTCTTTGGGCAAGGTCACAAACTGGTTTACGCCCCAAAGAGTAACAATGATCATCAGCAGGTAAACTGATGTCCTGTTTTTTACGCTCCAGGTAGTCGGTCCAAAGCTTTTGAACTTACCGGTGAGATTTTCTAAAGCACTCATTGTATAATTTGTTGTGGACGATTGCGCATCCTTTCATTGATTCTGGTTTGTTTCGAAGTAAAAATTCAAAAGTAAAAAGTAAAAAAAGCGTTCCGGGGGTTAAGTCTCTCCGCACCGCATGATCATATTTTTACTTTTGACTTTTGACTTTTTAATTAGTAGTTATCACCTGGCCATCATACAATCCCTGGAAACCTTCTGTGATGATCTTATCGCCCGTTTGCAAACCGCTCTTTACTTCCAGTTTGTCGCCATACAATTCTCCGATGATCACCGTTTTCTTTCTTGCAATAAGTTTCCCGTTTTCAGTTGCAGCAACCAGTACAAACTTTCCTTTCTCATCATTCTGCAACGTATTCACCGGGATCGTGATCGCATTGGCAGCCTTATAATCCTGTATCTGCACAATCGCGATCTGGTTTGGACGAAGATCTTTACCCTGCAATTTTCCTTCGATATAAAAAGCACGGGTGATCGGATCGATCAGCTTACCCGCAACCGTCACTTTCGTGTTCACTACTTTATTATTTAATTCCGGAAGTGTAACACGCAGGTTTGTTCCAACGCTGATCTTCTCCAGATAGTTTTCCGGCACCTGTACCAGTACTTTCAGATCGCTGGTATTTACAATCTGGATCTGCTGAGCACCTGCCGAGAATATTTCACCGGCTCTCACATTTACGGTGTTCACCGTTCCATCTATCTCCGCGGCCACGTTCGTAAAGTTCACTTGTTCCTGTGCGATCTGTACATTGGATCTGGCAGCATTGAGTTGACTTTGCAAGGCATCAACATTTGTTTTTGCATTTAATACCTGCAGCTCGGTGCCGATATTTTCTTTCCAGAGGTTCTGCTGTCTTTGATATACACTTTTTGCCTGTTCCAACTGCGCAACGATACCTGTTGTCTGCTGCTCAGCACCTGCCAGTTGCTGGCGCTGTACGGCATCATCAATCTTTAACAGTGTTTGACCTTTGCGTACCTGATCTCCCTGTTTTACATAAACTGCGCGAACCAAACCGCCCTGACCGCGTGGTGCAGCAAACGCAACATTCTGCGCTTCAACCTTACCCTGCAGATCAATGAAATGGGTGAATGTATCTGTACCTACAGTGGAAAGGGCAACAAGTTTGGCCTTCACACCAACTGTTGAATCTACTTTGGAAATCTCTTCTTCAAGTTTGGCAATGGATTCGTTCACCTCTTTTTGCTGCTTCTTCAGTTTTTCCAGCTCAGCTTTCTTGTCGCCCAGATCGCCTTTACTGTCTTTAGCGCCGCCGCACGATGCTACCAGCAGGGCCAGTAAAGCAGACAGCATAATGGTCGATAACTTTTGCATATATCTTAATTTAGGAGTAATGGTTGTTTGATTAAAGTTTGCCGGTTGCATTCAGGAAGTCAACCTTTGCGATGATAGCATCGTACAATGCCGATATATAATTGGTTTGCGCCTGTTGGAGATCCTTTTGAGCAGTGTTCAATTCTATACTGCTTCCTGTACCAACTTCATACTTCTTTTTGCTTTGCCTGTATACTTCCTGCGCGAGTTCCATATTCTTGCGCTGATAATCCATCGCGGCGATAGAGGTCTGCAACGTGTTCCGGGAAGACACTACTTCATTATCTATCTGGATCTTCATTGTTTGCAACTGATTATCCAGCTTCCTCACCGTCAGCCTTGATTCAGCGATTTTAGAATTTGTCGCAAAACCATTGAAGATCGGAACAGATAGCCTTAGTGAAACAAATGAAGCGGTGAACCAGCTGCCGTTGAACTTGAATTCATTTTCCAGTAACTGTTTGTTATAAGAACCGGCCACGCTGAGTGTTGGGATCTTGCTTAGTTTATACCGGCGGATATTATATGCGTTGAAATCGCGCGTCAATTCAAGATATTGAAAATCCTTCCTGTCATTATAGGCATAGGTGGAGTTTTCCAGTATGCCGCCCCTGATCATTTCATCACTCAATGTATCGGTAAGGATGAGGGCATCGGCGGAGGGGATACCCAGCAGCAGCTTCAGGCCGTAATATCCATTATTGATGGACGTAAGAGCCTTTGCTCTTTCTGTTTCCAGGTTAGCAAGTGCAACAGTAGCCCTGTCTACATCCAGCTTTTCAGCAAAGCCATTCTTATACATTATATCCGCGTCGTGTTGTTGCTTTTTGACGAGGGCTACGTTGCTATCGATCAGGTCAATTTGAGTTCTGCTTGCCACCAGTTGATAATATACCTTATGGATATTTGCTTTGACCGTCTGCTGTGTTACTTCTACTTTTTTATTTGCCCATTCGATGGAAGTGCGGCGAGCCTGCAGCCCAACAAACACCTGTCCGTCAAAAAGGATCTGGTTCAGCTCGGCGGTTCCGCTGGTGATATACTTTGTACCGAATGTAACGGGGATGAATGTTCCGGCAGGCTGACCGATCAGTTCACCGGGCAAAAGTGTTTTTTGCAGCTGCAGGTTATCGGTTAAACTTCCGTTGATAGACACCTTCGGCAATGCCGCCGCGGTCGTTTGCCTGTTGGTTTCTTTCTGAAGCAAAACGTCTATTTCCGCATTCCGGATCTCTACGTTATTCTTATTGGCGTAATCGAGCGCCTGCTGCAACGAAAGCTCATGCCTTACCGTACTTACTGTGTCGCCGGTTTGTGCACTTGCCGCTGCTGGCAGAAAGACACTCATCATAAGCCAATAATGCCATCTACTTTTTATTCTCTTCATGAGTAAGGCTTTTTTGTCTTTGTTGGATTTGTTTCTGTATCTGTTTATGTCCCTTGATTGTTGCGATGCCATACGTGAAATGAATGAGGAATTCCTTCGACAACTCTCCCAGGTTGAACTTTCCCGGAGGGAAAGTGGCCACGTTGAACGGGATCATGATACACTCGATCCTGAACCTGGCCATCATTTCAATTTTGATGTCTTCCCTGTATAACCCATCCCTGATCCCCCATTCGAGGTTCTTCCGAAGCGTATCCATCATGAACTTATCCTTATGCTGCGTAAACCGCTCATACGCGCGGTAATGGAACTTCTGCAGATCATGCAGCAGCATGGGGTTCATGTCGTTGAAATCATCGATCACCTGGTCGATCGTGATAAAGATCTCGTCAATAGCGTCTTTTGCGGTGGTGTTGATAGCAAAACAATCTTGCTCAAGGGTGGAAATATGATTCATTACGACGGCCATGACCAGCTCGTCTTTATCCTCATAATATTGGTACAATGTTTTCTTTGACATTCCCAGGTGGTTGGCAATATCATCCATCGAAACCGACCTGATCCCGAATTTCATGAACAACTCCTCAGCCTTGGCAGAAATGCGTTCTTTAGCCTCCATTCACACAGAATTTTGAGCCACAAAACTAGGGAAACTTTTTTTGTGGCAAAAGTTTCCATCCGGTTATTTTCCCCGTTCATCACGTTTTTTCCTCAGCCAGTCAGACAGGCGTTTCAGTACCTTCGCTCTTTCAAACTAATACAACAACATGGCGGACAGCCCTAAAAATACCGGTCAGGCTTACTTAAAAAAGATCTTCCGCTATCTGGTTCAAGGGATTATCATCCTGGCACCGATCGGGATCACGGTATATATCGTTTACTGGCTTTTTGATAAGGTGGATAGTATTCTTCGCCCTTATTTGAATATTCCCGGGCTTGGATTTATTATCATCGTCGTATTTATCATCCTGGTAGGATGGATCTCGTCCAACTTCCTCATGGGTAGTTTTATTCATTTCTTTGACAAATGGGTGGAAAGAACGCCTGTGATCAAATTCATTTACTCCTCCACCAAAGATTTCTTCGAGGCATTTGCGGGTGATAAAAAACGATTCGGCAAAGCGGTGCTGGCAAATGTTTTCGCGGAAGACGTTTGGATCGTCGGTTTTCTGACTGATGAAGAAATGGCAAAGTTTGAAATGGGCGCGGATAAAGTAGCGGTTTATGTTCCCCAGGCATACAATTTCGCAGGTCAATTATATATTCTCCCACGCTCCCGCGTGAAACGGATCGACTCTATCAGCTCAGGTGAAGCGATGAAATACGCGGTTACCGGTGGCGTAGTCGAGCTGGAAGAAGAGAAGATCCATCATAAAGCTGAAGATAGATTATAGCTGCAAGCTAAGGTTTAAAGATCTG
>JBEVKW010000427.1:0-9510 GCA_040509495.1 Chitinophagaceae bacterium
CCAAAACTTACCCTTGGATTCAATTTTGTTGAAGACATATGTATAATAACCGGTTTAAAAAAGGTAATGACATACAAATCACGTCCAGCTCTCATTTTAGAAAAAACGAAAGACTTTGATTTTCAACTAGTTAAGCATGATTCGGGATGTCAAAATATATTTGGCCAAAATAAAGGACTGCAAAAGTAAGGATAAATAACCATCCGACAAAAAAAATGAGCTGACAAAAACCCCGCCAAAAAGCTGTGAAAAACACGCTGTTATGTTTTCACGGAAAAATAATTTGGGGATAAATCAGCTTATTATGAAAACGAAACAAAATCTCAGCGAATACTTTCAATTTTCGCGGAAAGACCGGATCGCCGTGTTGATAATTGCATCTATCCTCCTGACCGCTTTTCTGCTTCCTACCCTTCTGGAGGGTTCCGTTTCTCCGCCCAGGCCAACAGCAGACACTGCCTGGACCTCCGCTCTGAAAAAGCTGGAGAAGCCTGTTCCGGAAGCCGTATCACCTGCGGAAACCGGTCAAAGATCAATTGGGAAATACAGATATGACCAGCCTGCAGACAATTATAATAACGAACCGCAGGCTCAATTGTTCAGTTTCGACCCTAACACGCTTGATGATGCCGGTTGGAAAAAACTCGGGGTAAAGGGAAAAACGATCGCCACGATCAGGAAATACCTTGACAAGGGCGGCCGCTTCAAAAAGGTTGACGATCTGCAGAAAATCTACGGAATGCGGCCGGACCTTGCAGCGCGGCTGATCCCATATGTGCGGATCCACAGCAGTGGGAACTCAGTTGTTCCGCAGCCGGTATCTCATTCAGCCGAACAGGAGAAATTCCGCGGGCCCCGGAAGATCGTCTCCGTAGATATCAATACAAGCGACAGCGCCACGCTTGAAAGCTTAGCAGGAATTGGTCCCACATTAGCAGCGCGGATCGTTCGCTTCAGGGAAAAACTCGGCGGATTCTATGACGTTAAACAGGTAAGTGAAACATTTGGACTGAGAGATTCTTTATTCACGGCGATCGAACCACAGATATTCATACAGAACAAACAGGTAAAACAATTGAACATTAATACTTCGGGAATCGAAGAATTGAAAAATCATCCCTATATAAGATATCCTCTTGCAAAGCTGATCGTCAGCTACCGGCAGGAACACGGGTCATTCAGCGATATAACACAACTGAAAAAAGTTCATGTGATTGATCCGGTTTTATTTGAAAAGATAAAACCCTATCTCACTGTTGAATGATCATAGTCATAAGGTCAACAGGCTTACCCTTAAAAAAGTGATTGATCTTTTTTTATAATGAGTGCGCAGTAACGGAGCGGCATTATTCGATTGGCGGTAACGACCAGATCTTTAAAAAAAAAGGGCCATCTCAATAAAGATGGCCCGTTAAATAAATATCAATGCTCTTACTTTTTCTCTCCCTTCAACTGTTCGATCTCCTCTTTAAGTTTTGCATTATCTGCTATTACCTGCTGCACCAGTTTATTTTGCCCTATCATGTGCAAAGTCAGTTCTTCGATCTTTTTAAGAAGTAAGGCCTGGTTATTTCCTATATCAATCCCATCCTTCTCCACTTCGGCTGCGGTAGGGATTTCGGGAAGATGTTTATTTTGCCGGATGAATTTTTCTAACGCCGGCAATGGCATCAGTTTGTATTCCTCGTCAAATACATAGTCTGCCCATTGAGACTGCAACTGCACTTTCACTTTTTCAGCGATTACATTTCCGGCAATTGCGAGCTTATAACCCGTGGGGATCGTTGAAGTTCCGATGCCCACTTTACCCGATAAGGTGGTGTTGTACAGAAGTCCAGATCCTGCATCAGTCCAGCCTGAAGCGCCTCCGGAACCGCCCGAAGCTGTTTGCCAGCTTGCGTTCCCGTTTGCATCAGACGTCAGCACTTTTCCGGCTGCCTGGTTGCCATCAGTTAAGATCAATCCTGTGCTTTTGATATTTCCGTTCACGGCGAGTTTATATCCATCATCAACGGGAGAATTAAATCCAAGCGTTGTATTGCCATTACCGAATATGCGAATGCGTTGATTACCCTGGCCATCGGTTATCATCACGTTATCACTTATATTGCCAACGGATACATTTGAACCAATGATGGTGTTGTTGCTACCGGCGCCCATTCCGTAAATGTTTGACCCGACTGCTGTGTTATTATTTCCCGCGGCATTTCCCACACCGGAAGTGAAGATGTTATGTCCAAAAAATGAATTATAATTTCCGGTTCCGATCGACGCCCCTGTATAAAATCCAAAGAAACTGTTACCTGTCCCCGTCCCGAGGTTACGCCCTGCCCAGGTCCCAACTGCTGTATTGTTGTCCGCTGTAACATATTCCAGCGCCCTGCTTCCGAAAGCAGTATTACCGCTTGCTGTTGCTGATGTGATCAGGGTTTTATATCCAACAGCAGTATTTTCCTGGCCAGTGGTGGAATTGGATAAAGTGGTATACCCTATTGCTGTATTTTTTGAACCGGTAGTATTACTTCCCAGCACACTCACACCAACGCCCATATTCTCGACATGATTTGCCGCACCCTTACCAATTGTTAAGCCATTAATAGTTGCATCAGCAGCTACGCCCAGCGTTCCATTCACACTTAATTTTTTGCTTTGATCGGTAGTATAACCTATTCCGACATTGTATGTGGTTGGAAATATCCGCATGGCTTCAGTTTGATTGACGCCAAACATCAATGGCTGCGCGTCGCGGGTTTGAACCAGTCCCGCCGACGTCACCTCCATCCTGGCGGTATTTCCTGCAGTAACAAGCCTCAGCGTACCTCCAGATGAAGGATCTCCGACGGTAAACATTCCGCCGCCATTAGTAATGACTGATACATTACTGTTAGACTGGGCCGTTGCCAGGATAAGGCCATTATAATTAGAAGTGATTTGCGGCACATTTCCCGGATGTACTCCAAGTGTCAGATAGGTATTGCGAATGATTCCGAATACGTCCAGTTTTGCAGCAGGTGAAGTTAAACCAATGCCGACATTACCCGTATTGTTATTGTACAGATCGTTGCCACTGGTTGTCCATTGAGAAAAAGAGGGAAAATAAATGAATAGGAATAGAACAAGGGCTGAGAAGCTCTTAAACATGGTGGTGATTTTGGTGGTTAAAGAATGATGGCGGGTCCGGTGAATATAGCTATCACGAAGGGAAAATAATGGATCGGGCGGTTAGAAATAAAGATGTGAAAAAAAATCTAACCAAATATTTACCTGCTAATCGCTTCCGTGTAAAAAAACTAAGTGTTTTTCAGTACAAATCGATGATAAAGCCAGCGAACAGTGCGGTTAAGGTCGAAGCCTTCATGTGTTTGCGCTGTGGCAGTCAATTGTACTGAACACAAGAATTTGCTGAACGTTTATTCCTGCCACAAAAAAATGGGGCCACCTCAATGAAGAGATGGCCCCTTGGATTATTCAAAACAAAAGAACTACAGATTGGGAGGAACTATCTTGGTCCGATATATTCCAGTACAAGACTCATCTCTCTTGCCGCAGCTGTCGGAGCCCAACGGAAATTCAACGTGTAAGTCTTTGTTGCAGGATCATACTTATTCTCTTTACCGGCCCAGTTAGCAAGTGTGGGATTTCCAAGAGAAGCCATGGTCACCTGATTGGTTGAAGGATCAACTTTAGCGCGGGTATTATCAATACCACCTACTCCGGATGAGCCACCGTGCCAGAACATATTGGAAAGGTGAACGGTGGTTGCGTCAACCGTTACCAGCCGCAGATCTGCGTTGCCTACCAGGTCTCCATTCAAAGCATCATTTACAGTCGGTACGCCCGGAGCAGAATATCTCTGAACAAAACCAGACTTGATCTTATAAACGCCGTCATAAGAATTCCTTGCCTGAACACGGAATACCATTGCTCCGTAGTTGCCGCTTAACTGGCCATAACTAACAGAAGTGATACGCAGTGGCAGACCGTAGCTTTTAGTGAAGTCGTATGTTGCACGGGATACTTTCCCTTTCAGCGCTGCTCTTTTCTGTCCTTTAGGGATAGTGAGCTTCCATGATTCTGCTGTAAACACAGAGGCATCCATTGCTGTAAGCGAAGTACTGTTCTGTGTATTGAATGTTTGGATGATCGTTGGGTCGATCGCGATGTTCACTTCGATATCCTGCGGCGCTGCTGCTTCTGCACCGGAAAAGCTTACTTCGATATCAACAGGCTGTTGTTCGCCGGTAAATACGAGGTCTACCGGGTAAGAAGGATAAGTACTTGTTGTAAGAGAATTGATGTGATCCGGTACATCATTGTAGAACTCGATCACATTCTTTGAGCCTTTGCTTCCCAGTGGCGGATCTTCTTTCACACAGGAAGATAAGCTCACGATTCCTGCTATTGCTAAAAAACCTATATATCTTTTCATAAAATTTGTTGTTGCTGAGTGAAAATTATTTTCTGCGATCGTAGAACACAAAAGAACCGAATACAGATATGTTCGTCGGTGCATTTTTAGGATTCAGGGAATACTCTGAAGATGGATACCAGATACGACCAATCAGCTTATCGGTAGTGGTTGCCTGAGAAGCCTTTGATACGAAAGTCTTGTTCTGATCAAGACCTGCATTGTCGATCGTTGGATAGCCGGTTCTCTTGTATTCATCCCATGATTCCTGTCCACTGATCATGTTGTTGGCGATATATTTCTGCGTGATGATCGCTTCCAGGCGCTGCGCATCTGTTGCTGCAAGATCAATGTTCACGAGGTAATTGGTCGCGTTATTTGTCAGCGTATTGCTTTCTGTTTTGTAACGTGCAGCAGCTGCAACAGGATCAGGAACAGTAGCGCCGATATAAGTATTGAGCTTGTATGTTCCGTCAGCTGAAGTGTACAGGTATTTGAAAGAAGCTTCGATGCCTTTGTTGAAGTAATCAGTAACTGTACCAGTGGTGATGATATTTTTCATCCTTGCTTCAGCCTGCAGGAAAAAGCTTTCAGCGGCGAGTAATACGACCTGGCGTTGGTTCCTGCCTTTCAGGATACCGATAGCATTATCAGGATCGTCGGAGAATGCATAAGTGCCTCCTCTTCCGCTGTACCAAACAGAGCTTCCTGATGGAGCCAGGCGTCCGTCTACGATAGCACCCACTTCGCCAAGCTGATTTCTGACAGGATCATGATCTGAAGCAGACAGCGGTCTGTAGATCGCCCTTCTTCTTGAACTATCAGAGATCTTCTGCCCGTTGTAATAAGTCATTACATAAAAGCTGGAGATGATAGATCTTGCCGAGCCAGCATTGGTAGCGCTGCTATGGTAAGAGTTCCAGTGTGGGTTTTGCTGACCAGCCACTTTTGCGAAACCTGGGTTTACTGTTGCATCAGTAGTCAGGAAGCCGGCTGCGTCAAATGTAGGTGTAACACCCTGGAAGATATTCGTACCGGATGCACGGATCAGCAATTTCAATTTGATCGTGTTGGCAAACTGTACCCATTTGGTCATATCACCGTTGAACATCGGATCTGCATTTCCCAATGCATAAGTGGTCGACAATGGTTGAACAGCGCCACGGATCGTTGCAATTGCCTTATCCAGTTCTGAGTAGAGATCTTTATAGATATCTGCTGCCGGAGTGTAGGTTGGCGTCAGGTTCCCTGCACCTTTCAGTGCATCAAAGTAAGGGATCGCATCGTACTCGTCAACCATCAGTTTGAAGTTGAAAGCTTTCATGATCCGTGCAATGCCATTGTAGTAAGAATAAGCATCCTTGCCTTCTGTTTGATCAAGTACAAACTGAAGGTCGGTCAGCAGATCATATGTACCCCACAGTTCAGTATAATCACCTGTGCCAAATGCATAGGTGATACGAGAGCCCCAGCTGCCAAAACCACCTGCATTCACCTGGTAGCCGATCATCCAGCCACCATAGTTATTGAAGTTTAGCAGGTTGGATGCGGTACGGGTGATGCTACCGCCAAGAACCAGTTCCGGAGTTGAAGTCGTTGCCGAGTTCGGGTTCACACTGTTGATGTCCAAATATTTTTTACAGGACCCCAGCGTCATCAAAAGCAGGACGACCGGAATAAATATTTTTCTCATATCTAAAATTTAAAACGCAAGTAATTAGAATGTTAAAGTAACTGTGCCACCAAAGTATCTTGAAGGAGGTGTTTGACCCAACGTAGTGATACCGATCGCATTTCCATCGGAGAAGTTATACTCCGGATCTGTATAGATATTTGACTTAGCTGTAAAGATGAACAGGTTACGTCCCTGAACGCTAACAGAAGCCGCTTTCACGAATTTTGTTTTAGCGATAAGGCTCTTTGGCAGATCATAAGAAAGTGAAACTTCACGGATCTTCCAGTAGTCACCTTTGATGATATAGTTGGTTGCGATATTGGTGTTATAAGCACCTTCACCA
Organism: Chitinophagaceae bacterium; assembly: GCA_040509495.1. Lineage (GTDB taxonomy): Bacteria > Bacteroidota > Bacteroidia > Chitinophagales > Chitinophagaceae > Terrimonas_A. The sequence goes on from JBEVKW010000427.1 coordinate 6,427, forward strand.
TTTGCCCAGAAACCAGAACCACCATCACGAACCTGGATAGAAGTGTTCTCTACATATTTTGAACCATCCCAATAAGAAGAGTTCGGCATAACGAAACGCTCACGGTTGAACACGGTTGTACGGGAAGAAGAACCAGAGAAGTCCATTGTACCACCACCATTGTGATACACAACAAATCCACCACGGTATTCGGCAAGAGCCCAGAGTCTGAAGTTTTTCCAACGAACTTCCAGGTCAAGACCAACACGGTGTTTAGGGTTTGTATTGCCCAGCAGTTTTGGAGTTGGGTCAGCAGTAGGATAACCGGTTACGCGGTCAACAATGATACGACCCTGATCATCGCGGAGGTAGTCGGTTCCTTCAAGGATCGGGAACAGGTATCCTGCTTTTGCGATAGTTTGAGCAGCAGCACCTGTAGACAGGTTAAGCTTTTCCAGATCTTCACTGATTGACACGACCAGGTTCTTGTTGTAAGTATAGTTACCACCAACAGTTACCTGCCAGTCACGCGTACGGATCGGTGTATAATGGAGCAATGCTTCCAGACCTTTGTTGGTCACTTCACCGGTATTTGTTTTATAGTTCGAGAATCCGGATGCACTTGAAACCTGTGTAGTAACAGTTTGTGCGTCAGTAGAAGTTGAGTAGTATGTTAAACCTACGTTGACTCTGCGGTCAAGCAGATCCATATCCATACCAACTTCCCATCCCTTAGTGATCTCAGGTCTGAGGGCAGGGTTAACAGTTGTACCATCCACAGTGTATGCAGGTCCAGTCAATGCATAAGGATAACCTCCGGCATTGCTGAATGTATTGGAAAGACCGTAAGCACCAAGGTTCACGTTACCTACTTTAGACAAACCACCTCTGATCTTCAGGTTGTCGATAACCTTGCTGTTCTTGATAAAGTCAAGGGCATCAGAAGCAATGAAAGAAAGGTCAGCAGCTGGATAGAAGAAAGACCAATGCTCTGGATCCAGTACAGAACGCCAGTCGTTACGACCTGTTACGTCCAGGAACAACCAGTTCCTATATGATGCCTTGAACTTACCGAATACACCGATCTGGCGGGCAGTTGCGTTGCTTTCGCTTGAGTTAGGCAATGCGGCAGTTCTGTTAGATACGTTATACAAACCAGGAATAACCATACCGGTGATATTGGTATTCGTTGATTTAGATACGTTATTACGCAAGCTCTGACCAGCTGTGAATTCCAGACCTATGTCTTTGATACGTTTTCTAACGGTAACAAGAAGATCTGAGTTGATCTGCGTGCTGTAGTACATGTTGTCAGATACGCTACCAGGCCAGTTCCAGCTCGCTTTACCACCTCTTTTATAGAAGTTGTCAGAGAAAGAATACATACCCACCCATGATTTGCCACTTTGGTTACGTGTAGTAATACCAGCGCGGTAAACCACATCGATCCAGGAAGCAGGCTTCCAGCTGAATTCAAAGTTACCAGTCAGGTAGTCGTTCCTTGTTTTCTCTCTATAATTGTCAATGTAGAAATAGGGGTTCAGGTAGTAGTCGTTGTAATACAACTCTGGGCTAGCCCATTTATCAGTCTGCCAGTTCTGGAAAGACTTCAGCGGCGCCCAGGCCGGAGTATTCAGCAGGTTGTTATAGATAGTGCTGGTCTGAGTAGTCAGATCATACCTGTTCTGAATGTAGTTGATACTGTAATTGACATTGATCGCATTATTGATCTTGCGGCTACCGTTGAAACGCATTTGCGCACGGTTGAATTTGTCTTTCGGAGTAGTGCCCTTGATATCAGCAAACTGAGCAGAGATATAGTAAGAGCTCTTATCATCTGAAGAAGACAGTGCAAGATCAGACTGGTTGGTCAGACCTGTTTGCCAGAAATCTTCCCTGTCATTATTTGCGACGTAAGGGAAAAGCTGAACCTCTCCATTGATATCTTCACGGCCTAACTGACGCATTGTACCGTCAAAGCGAGGGCCATATTGTTGGTTTTCGTAAGAAACAAATGCTCCGGTCTCCCATCCTGAGCCAAACTCCTTCTGAAGTTTAGGATAAAAACTTGTTTTTTCAAGCGTGGTGGTATTTGAAAGCTTTACAAAGCTGCTTCCTTTTGTACCTTTTTTTGTTGAGATGATGATCGCACCGTTAGACGCATCAGAACCGTACAAGGCAGCAGCGCCCGCACCATTCAATACGTTGATATCCTCAATGTCTTCAGGGTTGATATTACCCAGAATTTCACTAGGAACGATCACGTTATCGATCACCAGCAACGCTGTGTTATTACCAAGAAGTGAACGGTTACCGCGCAGTACAAGCCTTACAGTAGGATTTACACCACCGTTGATGGCATTCACCTGCAAGCCTGCAACTTTACCACTGAGACCAGCAGCTACGTTCACAGGTTTTGCAGCCGTAAGCTGAGCCCCTGTAACACGCGTAGCAGCATAACCTTCTTCGCGTTTTTTACGTTGGATACCACCCGCGGTGATCACAACTTCGTCCATCACGCTCTCACGGATTTCCAGTTCAACATTGCCAATGGCACCATTGTTACCTACTCTCGTAGTAATGGTTCCATAGTTCACTGCTGAAATTTCAAGAACATCACCAGTTTTGGCAGAAAGTAAAAAGGAACCGTCTGTTCCCGCTGTAGTACCTGAAGAAGTGCCTTTGATTGTGACTGTGGCACCACTAATTGGAGATCCGGTTTTGTCAACGACTTTACCGGTAATTTGTCTCTGCTGTGCTATGATGCCTGAGGCACAAAGCAGCAGCAAAGAAAACATCACAAGAAGTTTTCTCATGCGAAAGTTAGTTTTGAAAGTTTAGTAAAGAAAAAAATAATGGATAAGGTGTTTTCACCAGTGCAGGCAATCGATGATAACTTTCATTGGGGATAAGAGTCGGTGGACATGACTAACCATCGGGAGTGTTGATTTTGCCTTGACCGGGACTAAGATATAGGATTGCGTTAACAAAACATTAATAAATGTTAAAAAAATAGACTAATTGAAAATTTAAGCCATTTTCTTATAAAATTTTAGTTTTTATCTATTAGTCACATAGATCAAACGTTTGCACCATATATTTTCC
>JBEVKW010000428.1:0-9290 GCA_040509495.1 Chitinophagaceae bacterium
CTCTCTTCGAAAACGATAATTGCTGCACTGTCTTTCCCACTTGTCTTTTCAATAGTCACCGCAAGCAGCTGAATGTTCAAACTATTACCGCCCTGCCCTACCGGTAAATTGAATAGGTAAGCTGGCAGGGCGGTAACAATTATATGACTGATCTTTTCTGTTGTTAGAAACGGTATCCAAGTGAAACACCAAAACCGGTGTTTTTCCAGGAACTCTGATCATTTGAAAGTCCTTCAACTTTAGGATTGATCTTTACCATACCCAACTGGGCATTCAGTTGAATTGAAAGGTGATTGGCCATTTCGTAACCGAATAAAAGGTTACCACCAGCATCAATGCGTTTCAGGTAAGGGTCGGCTGCAGCTTCTGCGACAGTGACAGTATTCTTGAACTTAATGTCTTCTTCATTACCGCCAGACTTGATCTTACCATTTACACCAAACGCGATATATGGTCCTACACCCAGTAACAGGTGACCTGTTCCAAGTTCCGGTTTATACAAGAAGTTAACGGGTACTTCAACATAGCCCAGATTAACCTTGGTGTCACCGACATCATTTTTTGCACCTTTCACAGCATACAGCACACCTGGCTGCACATAAAAATCAATACCAACCGGGATCTCAGCATTTACACCAGCAAGAAACCCAACTTTCAGTTTGTTATCGAGACTTCCACCGGCAGCATCATCGCCATTTATATTTTGGAAGTTCACACCACCACGAATACCAAAAGAAGTTTTTGACTGAGCAGAAACAGCAAAGCCGGACAGGGTTAAAGCGGCTATTGCAAGAAGTTTACTAGTTTTCATAATACAAAATTTGAATGATGCGCGAATGGCTGCGAATTAGCGCGAATGCCCGCAAAGCATCGCAGATCCATACACATTTTTATTTGATACAATTGGGGTAAGAGAACAGGCGCGAATGCTGGGACATTCATTTTGCTTCGCGCCGTTCTTGTTCAATCCAGTCTATTCTTAATTCGCGTTCGCTTCTTTCTTAGCGTCCGCTTTCATTTTTTCATTTGCTGTGATCAGGAAATCTACGCGGCGGTTATTTGCCCGTCCATCTTCAGACGCGTTGTCATATTTGGGAGCGGTCAAACCAAATCCTTTTGTAGAGATACGTGATGAGCTTACTCCTTTTGAGCGGAGATAGCTTGCCACTGATCCTGCCCGGCGTTCTGACAATCCCTGGTTATAACTTTCCGTACCGGTATTGTCAGTGTGACCCTGTATTTCGATATTGGTATCAGGATATTTATTAAGCACATTCACGAGTTCATTCAGATTGCTTTTTGCACTTTCGCCAATGTCTGATTTATCAAAGCCGAAAAGGATCTTATTGTTGAATTCAACTACAATACCTTCTTCAACTCTTTCTACTTTTGCACCAGGCACTTCATTTTTGATCTCTTCTGCCTGCTTGTCCATTTTCTTACCAATAACTGCGCCCGTCACGCCACCTACTGTGGCTCCAATGATTGCACCGAGTGCAGTGTTACCAGAGGCTTTACCAATTACTGCGCCTACTGCGGCACCACCACCAGCGCCTATTGCAGCACCTTTTTGTGTCTTATTCCAACTCTTACAACTGCTCACCATTATTGCAATGGCGAAAAGGCCAGCAACAAGTTTTCTTCTTTGTACCATACTTTACGATTTTAAGTTTACGCCAGCTCAATTCCAAACTTCATACCATAAGATTTTTTTTGCGCTTAAACCCCTATAAACTAGCAGAATACGGGCAAATTGTCAGGGAGTAGCCGCACGTGAGGATGCCACCATAAGTGAGGAAACTATTACCGTAATGCTTTTGCAAAAACACATATTTGTTATGGGGACCTGGTGGCGTGCGCACTGTAAAACGGTCAGGGATCCGAACGACCACTACTAACAGGCCAGCAGAAGGCTTTGTCATTTTTCCAGGGCCAGGCGGATCGCGGAAGCTTTCAGCATACATTCCTCCCATTCTTCTTCCGCATCAGCATAAAATGTAATGGCAGAACCCGCAAGGAATGAAACATATTTTGATGCGCTGTTGTAAAGAATACTTCTTATGACAACATTGAAATCGAAATCACCGTCAGGCGAGATATAACCGATGGCACCGGAAAAGATACCGCGCCTGGTTCGCTCATATTGCTCTATCAACTGCATCACCCGTTTCTTTGGAGCGCCTGTCATTGATCCCATAGGGAATGTAGCTTTAACGATCTCGACAAACGACGCTTCCTCTTTCAATAAACCACTGATGGTAGAGATCATCTGATGCACCTGCGGAAATGAATAGATACCATATAATTCATCGACGCTGACGGTACCTTCTTCGCACACTTTTGCCAGATCATTCCTGACAAGATCAACCACCATCACATTCTCTGAACGATCTTTTGGATTCAGGTAAAGATTTTCCTTCAACCGGTCATCTGCCGCCTGATCAGACAGCGCTCGTCTGGCCGTACCCTTGATAGGCTGTGATAAGATCCTCTGGCCATCTTTCTTGATGAATCTTTCCGGGCTTGCACAGAGAAGCCACTTATCTTTCTGACGATAAAATCCCGAAAATGGATTAGGAGAAATGCTGCTAAGATTATTGTAGATCCTGACCGGATCGATCTGTGCATTCTCTGCGAAAAATTCCTGGCAGAAATTTATTTCATAACAATCGCCACGAAGGATATGCTGCTGGAGTTTGCGAATGATGTCCAGGTATTCTTCACGACTTATTTTTTGTTGCACAAAAAGCGCTGAACTGCTTCCTGCTGATGCAGAAATATCAGCGATACTGTCGTGGATAGCCTGGTAAACGCCGGCGGGATCATCTGCTTCAATGGTCAGCTCAGTTTCATTCAGTCGCAATACGATCATCGGTTCAAAGAAAGAGAAGTCTGCAAAACCGATATGATCAGGATGAGAGGAGGATAGGTCTTCGAGATCATTTTTCAGATCATAGCCAAGGTGGCCAAACAGCCAGCGTTTTGGTTGGGAAGTGAATTTGTGCAGTGCTGGAAGAAATCCTTTTCCCGAATGATCTATCCGGTCTCTGGCACCTGCGGCGACCAGGCATTCCTGTGTATGAGGTTCAATCTGGTACTGATGATTATCCAGAAAAGAAAAAGTGTCGAACTGTTGTAACCAGTTCAACACTTTTTCTTTTGTCTGCCGGAAATCAATTACCGGAAATATTGAAGTGTTCAGAATAATAAGCTTGGTGAAAGGAGAGATTAATAATCGTCTTCTTCGTCGCCGAAGTCGTCGCTGTCATTGAACATATCTTTGAACTCATCGTCCATCTTGAAATCGTCGTCATCATCCGCGCCTTTTTTACCAGCTGCAGGTGTTCCACCGGTGGTGCCACCGGCTTTCTTCCCTTTTGATTTAGGCACGTCGAATTCGTCGAAATCAGGATCCCAATTGTCCTCTTCTTCAACTTTATCCCAATCGTCTACTTCATCTTCGTCTGAAGAATCATCGTCATCCTCTTCATCATCCTCATCTTTTTTCTTTTTGGAAGATGCAGCAGGTTTTGCTCCTTTTTTCTTTGGAGTCTCTTCTTCAAAGTCCTCATCTAAATCATCGTCATCATCATCATCTTCCTCTTCCTTCTTTTTAGGCTTCGGAGATGCTTTCTTAGCTGATTCTTTTTCAGATTCGTTCTTTGCAGTGTTTCCCGGAACTTTCTTTTCCTTGTCGGATTTTGATGCCATATCTAACTAGGGTTATGGGTGTAAAATTTCAGCGAAGTTTTTAATTCGCCAAATTTTTAAATTACTTTTTTCTGCTTTTTTTAATCAACCAGGATGATCTGGTCCCTTCCAGGGCCATTTGAGATATACTTTACTTCAACTCCCAGATATTCATTAATAAATGATACGTAAGTCTTCATGGTTTCAGGCAATTCTCCCGCAGATTTTGCTTCACTGCTTGGGGTATTCCAACCAGGGAAATTTTTATACACTGGTTCTATCTGCAGCCTGTCCAGTCTGAATGGAATTTCCTGACTTTCCTTTCCATTAATGTTATAGCTGGTACATACCTGCAATTCTTTGAATGCGTCAAGCACATCAGCTTTTGTCATGACGATCTTGGTAACACCGTTCACCATGCAGGCAAAGCGGAGGGCGACCAGATCGATCCATCCACAGCGGCGCGGACGGCCGGTTGTTGCGCCAAATTCATTGCCGATCTTTCTTAATTCCTCCCCGGTTTCATTTTCCAGTTCCGTTGGGAATGGACCGCTGCCTACGCGGGTACAATAAGCTTTTGTAACGCCATATACTTCGCGGATCAACTGCGGGGCTACACCAAGACCATTGCAGACGCCTGCCGAGATGGTATTTGAAGATGTAACGAATGGAAATGTTCCAAAGTCAATATCAAGCATGCTACCCTGTGCACCTTCTGCAAGAACTTTCTTGCCCGCTTTGATCTGTTCGTTAATGAAGTATTCGCCGTTCACAATGTTCAATTGCTTCAGGAACTCCACCGCTTCGAAAAATTCTTCCTCCCAAACGGAGATATCCTCTGTGAAATTGTAGTTGTCCAGCAACTTCTGGTGCTTCAATCTCAGTTTGATATATGCCGTCGTAAAATTTTTATCCAGCAGATCGCCTACCCGAAGGCCGTTACGGCCAGTTTTGTCCATATAAGCGGGGCTGATGCCTTTGAGAGTTGAGCCGATCTTCTGCGTACCTTTTGACAGTTCCGCCGCTTTATCCAATGCACGGTGCGTTGGCAGGATCAGATGCGTGCGTTCGGAGATAAAAAGATTTTTGCGAAGGTCTACTCCGAAAGAAGCAACTGTATCACATTCTCTTTTCAGTGTAACGGGATCCAGAACTACACCGTTTCCGATCAGGTTGAGTTTGTTTGGGTGAAAAACTCCTGAAGGGATCTGGTGGAGTACTACTTTTTTATCGCCAACATAAAGTGTGTGGCCCGCGTTCGGACCTCCCTGAAACCTGGCCACTACATCGTAGTCCTTTGCAAAGTAATCTACGATCTTTCCTTTTCCTTCATCGCCCCATTGGAGGCCAAGTAAAACGTCTACCATAAAATTGGAGGGTTGTATTTAAGTCGCTTTTAGAAGTCGCAAAAATAAGCCCTCTTCAAAAAGCCACCGAATAAATCCGTGGGGTAATTATTTTTTTTATTCCCAAATACCCTGATTTATTAACGGATGAGGGTCACCGTGCCTTTTTTCGCAATTTTCCGGCCGTCCTGGGTCACCGCCTCGATCATCCAGGTATAAACGCCGGTCGGCTGTTCCACACCGGCCAAACGGCCATCCCAGCCCTGATTCAGCGTCCTGGAAGAGAACATCAGCTGCCCCCACCGGTTGAACACCCGGAAATAGCCGAGTTCCCTGATCCCTACCGGGAAAGGCAGGAATACATCGTTCTTCCCGTCATTATTGGGTGAAAACGCATTGGCAACATAAATATCCGGGCCTTTATATACCCTCACAATAGCTGTTCCCTCTCCTTTGCACCCTGCGTCAGTTGAGGCATCTACCCTGAACCGGACCACCGCCCCTTCATTATCCGGCGCCGTCATCACCGGATTCGCAATAGCAGGATTGCTCAGGCCTGTTGATGGCGTCCAGGTATAGTCAGTGGCTATCGAAGTCACCCTGTACTGAAACTGCGCACCTGCGTAAACCACCGTATCTGCCGGAGCAATATTCACTTCGATCGGAGGAATGACCACCACGGTGACCTGGGCCGGTGTCAGCGAGCGGCATTGATTGGCATCCGTCACCGTCAGGGAATAAGTAACAGTGCGATTGGGTTGTATCACCTGGGGACTGGCGCCATATGCGTCAGACAAGAACCGCTGGGGAGACCATTCATACCGGACACCTCCTGAACCCTGCAACTGATAATTCTGACCAAAACAGATCTCGCCACCTACCCCGGCATCTGCAACAGGCGCCGGCAGCACCTGGACCAATACTTCATCCTGCGCACTGCAAATGCCCAATTGCATATTTACGGTAAATAATGTATTTGCCTGCGGCTGAACAGTAGTGGTGGGAGAAGATGGACTTCCAATAAGGGCAGACTGGCTGGCTGACCAGGAATAGCTTGTTGCATTCGAATTGATCGTCAACGTTACACCCGATCCCTCGCAGACCGGAGCGGGGTCGGCCTGCGGTGTATAGGTAAGCGTATTCGTCAAACCCACGGTTACATTGGCAACAGTTACGCTGCACCCATTCGCATCCTTCACATATACCGTATACGTGCCCTGTTGTACACGCAAAATATTGGATGGCTGAAACGCGCTTCCGTCGATACTGTACTGGTAACCTCCTGCTCCACCGTTTGCCGTGACGTCAATCAAACCATCAGCTCCGCCCTGGCAGGTAGCATTCGACGTGTTTGCGATCAGGGCAGTGAGGACCGGCGGGTTGTTAACAATGATATTGTTCAATGTAGTAGTACAGTTCTTCGCATCAAGCACGGTAACCGCATAATTGCCCGCCGCCACGTTAAAGACGTTGGACGCCTGGTATGTGCCGCCATTCAAACTATAGGTATATGGAGCCGTGCCTCCGGTGGGACTCACCGTTACCACGCCATCATTTGCACCGGCACAAAGCGGCAGCTGAATGACAGGCGCAGGGATTGTCAGTATATCCGGCTGCGTCAACTGAAGGTCAGGCACAGCAAAGGTGCAGCCAACCGCATCTCTTACAAAAACGGTATAAGTGTTAGCCGCAAGATTATTGAATGTATAGGAACCCGTACCATTTTGCGGCAGACCGGCATTCAATACAAAGGTGTAAGGGCTTGCGCCACCGGTGGGCGTGATCGCGATATTACCATCTGTGCCATTGAAACAGGATACATTGGTGATCGTTGACGTTGCCGTAAAGCCTCCGCCTGTTCCGACGTTTACGCTGAATCCGGGAGCACTGGTTGAACATCCATTGGCATCAGTGACCATCACGTTGTAAGATCCCGCAGCAACGTTGTTGAATACAACTGATGAACCAGTTGTCGTCAGCACCGTAGAAGCATTCAGGTACACCGTAAAGGGAGCCGTTCCATTTAACAGCTGAACTGTGACTGTTCCATTGTTTACCCCCTGACAGGACGCCGGTGTTGCAGTTCCCGCTATGCTTAAGCCACTGCCCGTATTTACGGTTACGGGAATAGCCGTGGAAGTGCAGGGACCTTCCTGTATCCAGACAGAATAATTGCCCGGTGCCAGGTTATTAAATACATTGGAAGCCTGCCAGTTGATATTGTTGATCGAATACTGATACGGACCGCTGCCACTGGTGGCTGCCACGGAAATACTTCCATTGTTAAGCCCCGCGCAGGTTGTGCTGGTGGGTGTGGCAGTGCCGGTTAAGCTTCCATTGCCCTGCGGTATCGTTGCGATCACACTTGCAACACAACCGTTAGCACTGGGTCCCGCGGTAATTTCTATCTGGTAAGTTCCGTCCCCTGACAGACCGGTGATCACGTTTGACGGACGCGTAGTTCCATTTATCTTATAGGTATACGGCCCTCCGCCAGCCGGAGGGTTGAGTGTAATACTGGCATTCTGCGCTCCAAGACAACTGGGTGGATTAACAGCATATGTTACGTCGAATGTATTTGTTGAAAGAATTTCAATATCCGGGATAGTTTTTGTACAGCCGCCCGAACTGGTTACGGTGAGACTGTAATGACCCGCCCGGAGATTGCTAAAGGTCTCCTCTGTGTTATTGCTGGTAACAGAAACAGCACCGGGATTAATTGTATAGGTATAGGGCCCCGTTATACCACTTACCGGTGTTACATTGGCTTTGATCGATCCCGTTCCCACCGCGCAGCCGCTGTTGACAGATGTAAACGTCAGCGGTATGGTGCCGGTATTCACCGTGATCGTATCCATTACAACAACCGGTGTTGGGCTGCCACATTCACCACTGTAGGTGGTGCGAACAATAAACTTTTCCGAAGGATTAGTGAAACATTTATTGGGGAACTGGATATCCATAAATCCCGGGGTAACCTCACTCGCCGTCGCTGTCTGAAGAAGGTTCCCATTATAATCCAGCAGTTCCGATCTTACAAATCTTGAAGTAGCACCGGAAGGCACGAACCGGTATCCTTCTTTTTCTGCCGCCCATTCCGTTGCATTGCGTCCGGGTACGGTAACTGCCTTGTCACGGTCCCAGTTCTGGATCCCTATGATCGCATTTCTGGTGCTTCCGTTCCCGGGAGCGCAGGTGCGCCTGGCGATAAACACTTCGATCACTGACGTACCTTCATTGACAACGATCTGGAAAGTTGTGGGATTCGCCTGGCTACAGGTCGGGTTGCCGTAAACCGCCATATTATTATAGCTGGCAACAAACCGCCTGAACGGTGCGGTGCCTTCTAATCGCCATTCGATCCGCTGGCCAACGATCCGCTGCGCGGGATCAAGATCAACATACGCACCCATGATAGATGCCCTTGGATAATAAGAAGCCTGTTCGGGTGTATTACCAACAGCACATTGTTCGCCCGCCCCGGCAGACGGAATAGGCAGATCGATCTTGTAAGCGTTAAAGCAAGTTGCATTGGATACATCAAACGTCAGTATACCGTTTGACCCGACAAGTATCTTGTTATAAGAGGCTGCGCCATAAAAACAGATCGGGAAAGGAAGGTCAATCACATCAGTGAACCGGTCATCCTGGTTCAGATTTAAGGCATTGCCGGTTGGGGTAGTAAATGCATAAGGCCTGAAAGGAATACTGGTCAATGTATATTCATCGCTGCTTTTCAGGTGTGGCACCCGGAACTTCAAAGAAGAGCAATTCTGGCTGCATGACAGATTGATCACCGAATCATTGATGCCGGTAAAATTCTCCTGGGCATACAGACACACGCAACAGCAAAAGGAAAAGCTCCACAATAGAAAGAGCCTGCTGAAAGTGTGTCTCATAGTTGTCCGCAGTTTGGTGTTGATAGGGTAAACGACTTACAAGATAACTGAAATTATCTAACCGGCAATCGCCACTTATCCTCGCTGACGGGGGGCTGATCCGCGTAATTATAGCGAAACATCTTCCGTATCGTATCGTTCCACGGATTCGATACCCGGAAGCGACTTCAATCGCTGCACCAGCTCATCCAACTCTTCCCTGTCATGCACAAACACTTTGATATTACCCTCAAACAATCCCTCCTTCTCATCCACACTGAGGGCGCTGATATTGATCTTCATTTCTCCTGATATCAGGCTGGTGATCGTATGGATCACACCCACATCAAACATCCAAACGATCTTGAGCCCCGTA
>JBEVKW010000429.1:0-4959 GCA_040509495.1 Chitinophagaceae bacterium
TACACTGATAATTACATTAAGATCGCAACTCCTTATAGACAAGAATGGGTGAATGAGATCGTGGAGTGGAAAATTTAGTGGGACGTATTGGACTCGAACCAATGACCCCTACTCTGTCAAAGTAGTGCTCTAAACCAACTGAGCTAACGTCCCGTTAATTTTGAAAGAAAATCCCCTTTTACAGGGGCCGTAAAATTAAGGGGTTTTATCTTTATAGCATGGCAGTAATTTATTTTTTTGCCGTGCAACTTTCCGGACCCATGTTTGTCTTTCTATTAGTGTTATGAAGAAGTACCAGGTTACGATACAATTTGAGATGAAGGACGATTTTACCGACCTAATTCCTCCTCACCGCACTTACATCAATTTCCTGATCAATAAGGACATTATTGACCAGTATATCGTGAGCATGGAGACTCAACGGATCTGGATCACGCTGAATGCCGCAGACAAAACAGAAGTTGAAAAACTACTCATCAAATCTCCGATCTACAAATTCTGGCAATACGAAATTGATGAATTGTTTGTTTGGGACGGACAGCATTACAGACTTCCCGCCGTACAACCCAACTGATCCGCCACAAAGCCCGCATTCATCCAAATTGGGGATTGTCAATATCACCGGGCAACACTAACTTCAGGTAAGCTTTTACGGTATAAATAGCGCCCTGCCTGGTAGCAATCCTGTTTGTCATAAAAAATTCGCAAACAATGCTGGCCCGCACCTTCTTCACATGGATCGTTATCCTGATCGGTTTATCCGCCTGTCACCAGTCGCAAGGCTACACTCCTTCTTCTACAGAAATTGATGCATTGATGCTGAAAAAGGGAAAGATCATTTCCTGTGGAGCAGATCAGCAATTTGGCCTGGTCAATCTTGACATGAGTTGCGATAAAAAATCGCTGACAGATTTCCGGCTTGCCGTATCTCTCCTTCATTCATTTGAGTATGACGAAGCTGAAAAAGCGTTTGCCAACGTAATAGATCAGTCACCGGAATGTGCGATGGCTTACTGGGGAATTGCCATGTCCAATTTTCATGCACTATGGGCACCGCCGGCAATTCCTGAATTGAAGAAAGGGCAGAAAGCGTTTGAGATCGCCCATTCTATCCCAAACAAAACACATAAAGAGGAAGCATATATTAACGCTATCGGTGCTTATTATGCATCATGGGAAACCGTGTCACATAAAGAACGATGTAAAAGATATGCAGAAGCCATGGAGAAATTACATGCCGCTTACCCATCAGATAAAGAAGCCGCCGCATTCTATGCACTCTCTTTGGTCGCATCGGCGGACCCTACAGATAAGACCTATACCAATCAACTGAAGGCAGGTAGCATATTGAACGCATTGTATCCCGGGCAACCCGGACACCCCGGCATTGTTCATTACATCATACACACCTACGATTATCCTGAGATCGCAAAGAACGCATTGGTGGCGGCACGGAAGTACGCAGGCATCGCACCTTCCTCGGCCCATGCATTGCATATGCCTTCGCATATTTTTACAAGAATGGGATTATGGGATGAATGCATCCGGTCGAACCAAAAATCTGTTTCTTCTGCACAATGTTATGCCGAAGAATCAAAGATCGGTGAGCATTGGGATGAAGAGTTGCACGGCCTCGATTATCTCGTCTATGCTTTTCTGCAGAAAGGAGATAATGACGCGGCAAACAGGGAACTGCAATACCTCCATACTATCAACGAAGTAAAGCCCACAAATTTCAAAGTGGCGTATTCATTTGCCGCCATTCCTGCCCGTATTGTATTGGAAAATAAAGACTGGAAAGCGGCAGCTCAATTGCAGCATACAAAATTCCCCGTCAACTGGCAAGAATACCCCTGGCAGGAATCGATCACCCATTTTGCACGCTTGCTTGGTGCGGTGCATACAAAAGATCTGGTATCAGCAAATAAAGAATTAGCGATCTTGAAATCATTACGCGATACATTGCTGCAGCAAAAAGATAACTATAAAGCGCAGCAGGTTGATGTGCAGATCCTGACCGGAGAGGCATGGATAGCATTCCAGTCAGGCAAAAAGGATACTGCTTTAAAAAGAATGATACAGGCAGCGGAGCTGGAAGACAGAACAGAAAAACATCCGGTCACACCCGGTGAAGTTTTACCGGCCAGGGAATTGCTTGGAGATCTGCTGATGGAAATGAATCGTTACACTGATGCCCTCGCAGCTTATGAAGGATCGTTGAAGAAAAACCCTGCGCGATTCAACAGCTTATACGGAGCGTCCTTAGCCGCAAGCAAAAGTGGAAACACGGAGAGAGCTGTATTGTTTGCAAAGGCGCTTATCGATCAATCTCCAGGTTCAAAACGCGCTGAGGTAGTGATCGCCAGAGATCTTTCACACAACTGATCTGCAATTAGCATGTCATCTTGTTGAGTTAAGGTTCAAACCACATCCCGGAACCAGCGGTGTGAAACAGGAACGCGGCGGACGCAGCGATACGCGGCGAGCGCGGCGGAATATAATCTTGCCCTCTGGCTGTTTTCGCCGCGTCCGCTGCGTATCGTTCCGTCCGCCGCGTTCCTCTACGCCTCCGAACATAACGAACCAACCTTCTTCAAACAAATTACTCATTTTCTTAAACCAGCAAAACCGGCACTTGAGAGCCCAAATATCACAACTCCTTCCTTTTAACAATTCATATCCCCGGCAATTTGCGTCTTTCAGGTATGCATACCTCCAACCTCAACCACCGCATAGCACAACTGCTTGGAACTTTTTTGCTTTGTCTTCCGTTTTCCACATTTACCCAGGAAAACGCTGTTGACGCCACCAACTTGACAAAAATCACTTTGCTGACGCCAGGGATCAGCCACGAACACAGGATCGGGAAAAAGCAAACACTGCACATGGCCGCACTGATGAACGTGACCGTACAAAGCGTGATCTCCAGCACGTTTTCAGAAACAGATGTTTATATTGATCCTGCGGCTACCGTAGGTTATCGCTATTATTATAACTTTGAAAAAAGAGCAGAGCGAGGTAAACGTTACGAAAAGAACAGCGCTAACTACATAAGTGCATTCTCCGGACTGGTTTTTACAAAAGCAACTATGAGCTCCATACATTGGGAAGAATTGAACAGAAGGGCGGTTGGCATTCTTGGCACCTGCTGGGGCTTTCAACGCAACTATAAAGGCCATTTCAGCCTCGACCTTAATTTAGGATTACAATATCAATTCGGCAAGGCAACATTTTTCCATCCCATCACCGGGCAACTTACACGTGAAGGATCGGGGGCGTTCATACCATCGGCGAATCTGAAACTGGGCATCTGGTTGAATTGATCTTTAGCAAAGTGAGTTTGATCTTATAAAGTCATCTATTGCTGGCAGGATATTATTTGGAATTAAGCAGAATACCCGCGGGAGCTTCTGGCTTTAGCAATAAATTCATTTTGATAAGAAATATTCTCCGATCATACTTCTGCACGTATCAGAATGTGTCCTCCCAAGCCAGCCCTTGTACGATAATCATTTCTTATCCCTCCTGTATGCAACACCCCCCACATGATCTGAAGTTCAAAAAATATTTGCGCAGTCAAATAACTGCACATATATTTGCAGTCAAATAGCTGCATTATGGATTTAAGAAGAGACGTTTTCCAGGCAATTGCCGATCCTACGCGGAGAGCGATTTTGACGCTTGTCGCTGTTCAGGCAATGACCCCGGGCGCCATCGCCGAGCAGTTTGATTCTTCCCGACAGACCATCTCCAAACATATCCAGATCCTTACAGAATGCGAGTTGCTGACCCAGGAACAAAATGGTCGCGAGATCTATTATCATTTCAATCCACAAAAAATGAAAGCGATCGCCGACTTCATCGAGCCTTTCCGGACCATGTGGGATGACAGATTCAACAAGCTCGAAAGCATCATGAAGAAATACAAAACAAAAAAATAACTGCTATATGGAAAGGAAAACAAAAGTGAATGCAGAAGAAGGCAAACAATACCTGACTATCACAAGAGAGTTCGGCCTGCCAATTGAGTTATTGTTCAAAGCTTACGAAGACCCCGACATTGTAGCACAATGGATGGGTACAAAAGTGATCAAGCTCGAAAACAAACAACATGGAAGCTGGCAGTTTGAAACATCAGATGCCAAAGGAAATGTTGTGTTCGCAGCGCATGGCACGATTCATGAATTCATTCCCGGTCAGAAGATCATACGCACCTTCGAAATGCTCAATGCCGGCTTTGATGTTCAACTGGAGTTCATCGACTTTGAAAAGCTGACAGCGGATACAAGCAAGCTTACGATCTACACAGTATACAAAACGCCACAGCTGCGCGATGAAATGCTCAAGCTGCCATTTGCTTATGGCATCAATATGGCGCATGATCGTTTACAGGCAGTACAATCCCAGTTTATCCGGTAGATCGGTTAGCGATCTCACCCTCGCTGCCAAGCTATGATCATGCGCATCCGGGAGTAACGCAACGAAGGCGCAAGCAACGCAGGGGCTTCGCTATGAAAGAATGACTTCTTTGCGCACACTGCGGTCCTTTGCGCCCTTTGCGATACTTCTGCGCCAACAACAAACACAACCATATGTCAAAAAGAAACAGGATCATCTACTGGGTCGCTACAGGCTGGCTGGCTTTAGGCATGGTGTCTACCGGCATGGTCCAGGTACTTCAACTGAAAGAGGAAACCGAGTTTATTGAAAAACTGGGCTATCCCTCCTACCTCATCCCCTTTCTCGGTGTGTGTAAAATTCTTGGGATAATTGTCGTTCTTATTCCTAAATTTCCATTGTTAAAAGAATGGGCATATGCAGGATTCATCTTTATGATGTCTGGCGCTACGATCTCCCATATCGCTGTCGGCAATCTGGTGAAAGACATCCTGCCGTGTTTGTTGCTGATCGTACTGACTTTATTATCCTGGTATTTCCGTCCGCTGAACAGAAAGATCG
>JBEVKW010000430.1:0-9738 GCA_040509495.1 Chitinophagaceae bacterium
ATCCCAATTTTATATTTAAATACGATAGCAAAAAACGACTGGTTGAAAGTATCGAGTATTATGATAATGGTGTATTTGAAAACTGGTCAAGGTATTATTATAATAGCCAGGGTATGATCACCAGTGATACAACATACAAGGGAGGCGTCGTGGTGAATGGAAATGCTACTCTTCCGGATGAAGAAGCGGCAGAATTGCGTGTTCACAGGTATGTCTACGATGCGCAGAAAAGAATAATAACTGTGAAGTTGTTTTGGCCACGTGAGTCAGAAGAATCTTTTGACGAACAAACGTATGAGTACGATGCAAACGGTAATCGTCAGTTAGATGGTGGTGCTGCAAGCTATGATGACAAAATGAATATTCATCGCACGCATAAGGTGTTTATGTTTATGGACAGGAATTACAGCCGGAATAATCCGGTAGGTGCAACGGCCTATAATGCCAGGTATCTTGCGGTTACATATGGGCCTGCTGTTAGTGAAACATTTTTGAGAAAGTCGCTCGGTAATGCTGCCGTGACATATAAGTGTAAATAACTTCGGAAAAAGAAGGTTACTATACACTTGTAAAAATCCTACTTAACCGGCAAATAAAACTTCCCGTTCAGAAGAAGAACGGGAAGTTTTACAGATTTGAGAAGGACGTTCTAGATAATTCCCGCCAATTCCAAACTCTTCTTTTTCAGCTTCCTGATCTCAACATCTTCGATCACCGGATCGGGAGTCAAGATCAATGACGTGTTATTGTCCTTCCACCAGCTGTTATTCTTCAACTCTTTGAAAGCGATCACGCCTACAAGGTATTTTCTGTCTTCACGCGCATGCCATTCTTCGATCCATTCAAACTTTTCACGCGGAATAAATTGCCAGTCATCAAAACTTACATACACACGGAGGAAAACGTCATTGCTGATCTCATGCGGCTTGTGGTGGTAAAGTTTCTTATACTCATATTTATACTGGTAGCGCAATGCAGAGATATCGCTCAGTACAGCTGATGCGGTTGGAAAACTTCCGGCGCCTTTACCATAAAAGAACTGCTTATCTGCAAATCCGCTTTCTATCACCACGCCATTGTATTCGTTTTTAACAAAAGAAAGAGGATCATCCTGTGTGACGAATTGCGGAAGAACATAAGCTGCTACGCGGCCATCATGCAGCTTTTTCGCCTGCGCAACGAGCCTGATCTGCTGGTTCTTTTCTTTTGCAACGGTAGCATCTGTACCACGGATATTCTGGATACCGTTAAATAAAATGTTTTCCGGTGCTTCAGTAATGCCGTAAGCGTGTGTCAGCAGGAAAGTCCATTTGTTCACCGCATCAAAACCCTCCACGTCAAGCTTGGGATTGCTTTCAGCAAAACCGAGTTGTTGAGCAAGGATGAGCGCCTGTTTAAAATCAAGACCATCTTCAAACATCTTTGTAAGGATGAAGTTGGTTGACCCGTTTACGATGGCTTTGATCGAGTGGAGCAGGTCATTATCATAATATTCTTCCAGGTTCCGTATAACCGGGATAGATGCGCAGGCGGCAGATTCGTAGAGCAGGGACTGACCTGTTTTCTCCTGCAGCGCCAGCAGGGCATGAAGGTTTTCGGCGATCATTTTTTTGCTCGCACTTACCACATCTTTTTTATTGTTCAATGCTGTTGATACGATCTCAAAAGCGGCTACAGAATCATCTATCACTTCCACGATCACATTGATCTCAGGGTCGTTCAGCAATACATCTTTGTCGGTAGTGAAAAGTTCTGCCGGTGCATTCCTTTTCTTTTCAGGATTTTTGATGCACACTTTTTTCAGGCTCGCCTTTAGTGAAGGTGTTTGTTGCAATACTTTGTATAAACCTTCGCCTACCACGCCAAATCCAAAAAGTCCGATTGTTAATTGTTTATGTGTTTCCATTTTTTATTGATTCACTATTTTTAAATGAGAGGATGTATTGTTTGACTGAATGAACTGCCCCAATGCTGTTTCGATTTTTTCATACTCCAGCAGAAATCCATCATGGCCGAAATCACTGGAGATCTCCAGCAATTGAGCGCCCGGAATGGTATCGCGTAAATAGTACTGCTCTTCTATCGGATACAAAACATCAGAACGGATGCCAATGACGAGTGTGGCCGCTTTTATACGCTTCAATGCTTCTTCGATACTTACTCTTGACCGCCCTACGTCATGACTGTCCATTGTTTGGGTCAACCGGTAATAGCAGACGGCATTGAAACGGTTAACAAGTTTTAAGCCCTGGTAACGCTGGTAGTTGTCAGAAGCATAGGTTACCTCATTTCCCAGGGGAACGAATGCCTTATCGCGTGGTTGCGTAATGTCATATCCGTTATAATGCCGGTACGAGAGCAGAGCGATAGACCTGGCGGCGGCCAGTCCTTTCTGGCCGGCATCAGGTCGTTTTTCAAGCCAGGTATGATCCGCTTCAATTGCCATCCGCTGGGATGCGTTAAAGGCGACACCCCATGGTGACAGCAATGCATTCGTTGCGATCGGGACAATATATTCAAACAATTCCGGCTCTTCGATCGCCCATTCCAGCAGTTGCATACCACCGGTACTGCCGCCCAGCCCAACCCGTATTTTCCTGATCCCAAGTTCTTTCTTAAGATGCTGATAAGTTTTTATGATATCACGTACAGTGAAAACGGGAAAATCGTGATAGTATGACTGGTTGGTTTGCGGGTTTATGCTCAGAGGAGAAATGCTGCCATAGGGACTGCCGGGTTTGTTTACGCAAATGATAAAGTGCTTCGACGGATCGAAGAACTTTCCATCGCCGACAAGTCCGGGCCACCATTCTGCTGGATTACTGTTAGCTGTAAGCGCATGAAAGATCCAGATCACATTATCTTTTGCCGCATTCAGCTTTCCATGCGTTGTATAAGCCAGGTGGAAGCCCGGCAGTATGGCGCCTGACTCCAACTGGAAAGGATGATCATATTTAAAAACAGTTACCATGTTTCTAAGTAAAAAGTAAAAAATAAAAATTAAAAACTACAGTTCCTGCGAACGCATGTTGTTTCATAGTGAGATCAGTTTTTACTTTTTAATGTTGGTTTTTTAATTAATGGGCGAGTTCTTTTGAAAACACTTTCTCAAACGCCTGCTCAAAATCTGCTTTAATATCTTCTATATGTTCGATGCCGACACTGATGCGAACGAGATTAGGTAATACGCCGGAAGCTTTTCTTTCATCATCGCTTAATTGCTCATGCGTTGTTGATGCAGGATGTATTGCGAGGGTTTTTGCATCACCAACATTTGCCAGATGGCTGACGAGTTTGAGTGAGTTGATAAATTGACGTCCGTGCTCAACGCCGCCTTTTATCCCAAACTGCAGGATTCCACCAAAGCCATTAGTCAGGTATTTTTTTGCAAGTTCGTGATAGGGGCTACTTTCCAGTCCAGGATACCATACAAACTCAACCCGATCATCCTGCTCAAGCCATTTGGCGAGTGCCAGCGCATTTTGAACATGACGTTCTACACGAAGACTCAATGTTTCGAGGCCCTGAATATTCAGGAACGAGTTGAATGGACTTTGAGAAGGACCGAAGTCACGCAGTCCCTCCACACGTGCGCGGATCGCAAAGGCGATATTAGGCAGGCCAAGTGGATTTCCTTCGCCAAACACATCCCAGAATTTCAAGCCGTGATAACCTTCAGAAGGTTCGGTGAATTGCGGGAACTTTCCATTAGCCCAGTTATAGTTACCGCCGTCAATGATCACACCGCCGATGGACGTGCCATGTCCGCCGATCCATTTTGTAGTAGAATTTACCACGACGTTAGCACCCCATTCCAGCGGACGAAATAAATATCCGCCTGCTCCGAAAGTATTATCAACGATCAGCGGGAGATCGTGTTCTTTTGCCAGTGCTGCAAATTTTTCAAAATCAGGAATATTCAGTCGCGGGTTTCCGATCGTTTCCAGGTAAATGGCTTTGGTGTTTTGATCGATGTGTTTTACAAAGCTCTCCACATTATCTCCATCTGCGAAGCGGACATCAACACCAAGGCGCTTGAATGCAACTTTGAATTGATTGTAAGTTCCACCATAGAGATAGGAAGTGCTCACAAAATTGTCACCGGCCTGCAGGATGTTGTTCAGTGCAAGAAATTGTGCCGCCTGGCCTGATGAGGTAGCCAGCGCTGCAACGCCACCTTCGAGTGCCGCAATACGTTGCTCAAATACATCAGTCGTTGGATTCATGATGCGGGTATAAATATTGCCGAACTGCCGCAATCCGAAAAGATTGGCTGCATGATCCGCATCATCAAAAGCATATGATGTTGTTTGATAGATAGGCACCGCTCTTGACTTGGTAGTTGGATCGATCTGTTGTCCTGCATGTAATTGCAGCGTCTCGAAATGAAGCTTCTTACTCATGATAAAGGTTTTGTTGATGAATGAAGAGAAACAGCGATTGCAAACAGAGTAGTAATACGCCCAATGGGGGATATGGTAAAAGGATGCCTTACGGCATACAGCAAAGACAACAGATACCTGTGGTATAGAGAGGGAAATCGGTATGTAGTATAGTTGTCATTTATGTTCGAGTGCTCTACAAATTTAGTGGACTTGTTTTTCATCTGCCAAAATTTTCTTTGTTAAAATGTTGTGCTTTATGAACAGTTGAAGGCCTGGACCTGCGGCTCAGCATACTTAAATAACTGAATTACAAGTGTTTTGACCTTTGATTGTTATAAGGCGACGGCGAGAACTTACCAGAGAGGTTTTGGCATTACCGGGGATCTTCTTGGAGCATATGCAACAAAAAAGCTCACCCGATAAATCAGATGAGCTTTTTAATATCTTGATACGTGTATTTCGAAGCTGGGGTCTGACTTATCTGTCCTGGATTGTCCAGGATGGAATTGGCACCTTGCCTTTCCGCAAAACGGAAAAACAGGTTGTCAAGGCTTCATAGGGCCATACCCTCAGCCTTTCTTGATAAGCATGTCCCGGTTTTAAGGCCGGGGATGTTTTAAAGAACTGATGCAAAGATAGTGGGGGAAGGTGGAGATTTCCAATTTTTCCCGCTGACTATTTTTAGGATTTGATTAATGCCTTTACTATCAAAATGTTTTACACGAATAAACGGGCAATCCCTTTGTTGTTTTTTTATGGATACGGGTGATGATTTCACCGTGGAAACCACCAGGAATAGTCGGCTGAGATGAGGGAAATACATTAGCTCAATCAGCCCTGAACCCGGGCGTATTTGACAATTTTAGGGTGTGTATCATTCACTAACATTCTAAAACAGTCTTTATGTCAACAGCGCTAAATCCTTCGTTTATCACAGAAATCAAGAGTTTGATCCTGCAAAGCCGGGAAAATGCTATAAGAACGGTAGATCATCTTAGAGTAATTCTTTACTGGAATATCGGCAAGAGAATTTTCGAGGAAGAGCAAAATGGAAAAGATCGTGCGGATTATGGCAGCTACATCATCAGATCTCTTGCTGGTACATTACAACCAGAATTTGGTAGCGGTTTTTCGTATAGGCAGCTTAATTGGTACAGGCAATTTTATCGCATGTTTCCAATTGTGTCCGCACTGCGGACACAATTCAGCTGGACCCATTATAAACTTCTACTATCGCTTGATAGTCAGGATAAAATACATTATTACCAACTTGAAGCAGCCCGTAATAATTGGACTGCGCGGCAACTCGAGCGACAGATCAATAGTCACTTGTATGAACGACTGTTAGCCAGTAATGATAAGCAAAGCGTTCTTGCCGCCGCTAATCAGGAAAAGTCAAACCTAATCCCGACAGATATTATCAAAGATCCAATGGTGTTAGAATTTTTGGGACTAAAGCAAGAGTCTGGTTATTATGAGAAAGATGTCGAATCAGGACTCATTACCCATCTTCAGGATTTTTTGCTTGAACTGGGAAACGGTTTCTCTTTTGTAGCCCGGCAAAAGCGTATTCATCTTGATGGAGATGATTTCTTTATTGATCTTGTTTTTTATAACCGTTTACTTCAATGTTTCGTATTAATTGAGATTGTTCGAAGTAAAGTAACTCACCAGGACCTTGGGCAACTTCAAATGTATGTCAACTACTATGACCGGTTTGAAAAGCAGCCATTTGAAAATCCAACTGTAGGGATATTATTGTGTGCAAGTAAAAACGAAGCGATGGTTAAAATAACATTGCCGGAGAACTCCTCGATTATAGCCAGTAAATATAAATTGTACATGCCATCAGAGACGCAACTATTGGAGCAGTTGAAAGCTGAACTTAAGCATACCGACCACGACTAATATTAGTCCGAAGTTCCCTATAAAATAAAAGCGGGCCGTTTTACAACAGCCCGCTTTTTATGGGTACAAAATGAAATGAGATAGATCTCTCTTATTGCTGCTCAGTCGTAGTTGTCGAAGTTGCTGCAGTCTGGTCAATTACCTTAGAACCAGAATATCTTACAGGTACAACTTTCGCTACTTTAGGAGTCGCTTTTTTAGCGGCGGTTTTTTTCTTAGCAGGTTTTGGGTTTGCTGCTTCTTGCTGCGCGACTGCATCCGCTTGTTCAGCTGCTGCAGTTGCGTCAAAAGCTATAGCAGGATTTTCAGCATTGTAAGTGCAACCAAGGCATACATTCAGTGTATTCGCATCTCTGTCGAAAACCAGTACACCTTCTGCTATGCTTTTTGCATCTTTCGCTTCCGGATCATCACCAAGTTTCTGCGCAGGGATTTTATATACTGCTGGTGATTTTCTCAGGTTTGCTTTGATACGTCCCTGAGGAAGACCTTCGATCCATATCGTTCCTTTATTGGAAGGATCCATCGAAACGCTTACTGTAGATGCATTGCCGTCTTTATCAGTGATATTGTATTGACCAAGCACCGGGAAGATCTTTTCCTGTGTCAGTGCTTCTGGCATTGGCTGAAGTTTATATGTATCAGCACTCCAGTTATTGTATTTGTCTTTGCTTACAGTTTCTGTTGTAGTAACCGTTTGTTGTTGAGCAACAGTATCTGTAGTGGTAGTTTGTGCATTTACGGAAGCAGTCAGCAGAGTAAGAGCTGCACCTGCCAGCATTGTGGTTTTTTTCATAAAGTGTCTATTTTAAAAAGTTTGTTTGCATGTTTTCACGCCATTACTTTAAAATTTGTGCCAGAAATTGTTTTTTAGGAAAAATGGCGACTAATTTTTTGCGGGACGCCTGTAATGAACTGTAAATCAGTACTGTAAATGCCCTCATTTCAACACCTTATTCATCCCGACAGGAACCTTCACCCACGATCTCTGCATTTTTCCAGCTGATTGAACGAGCTTTTAAAGATTGTTTCTTTCGTGCATGGATAACTGAAACTTCCTGACGGTTTGTTTGTTTTATCTTCGTTCACTTCTATATAGAAACAAAATTTAAACTAGTTTATTGCCCATGGCGAAGCAGATTGAAGGAGAAGATCAGATCGAGGTTTTTGGAGCGCGGGTGCATAACCTGAAGAATATAGATATTTCCATTCCAAAAAATCAACTCGTTGTTATTACAGGTATCAGTGGAAGTGGTAAATCATCGCTGGCTTTCGATACCATCTATTCAGAAGGGCAGCGCCGTTATATGGAAACATTCGGTGCTTATGCCCGGCAGTTCATTGGTGATATGGAAAGACCTGATGTGGATAAGATCACCGGTCTTTCACCTGTCATCTCCATCGAACAGAAAACGACCAACAAAAATCCCCGCTCTACGGTTGGAACGATCACGGAAGTGTATGACTTCTTCCGGTTGCTTTTTGCAAGAGTCGGTAAAGCCTATTCTTACAATACCGGTAAAGAAATGGTGAAGTGGAGCGAAGAGGAGATCGTTGAAAATATCTATCGTCGTTTTGAAGACCGCAATATCAGTCTTCTTGCGCCGCTTGTCCGCGGGCGTAAAGGACACTATCGTGAACTCTTCGAAGACATCCGCAAGAAAGGTTTCCTAAAAGTACGGGTGGATGGAGAAGTGCTTGATCTTGTTCCCAAAATGCAGGTAGACCGTTACAAGATCCATGATATCGAATTGGTGGTTGACCGCATGCAGGTGACTGACGAATTCCGCGCACGCCTTAGTCAAAGCGTACAACAAACATTGCGTTTGGGTAAAGACCTGATGTTCCTGCTTGTTGCATCCGGCAAAACTACTGAAGCGAAAAAGAAAGCAAAAGCTGCTGAAGGTAGCGGTGATCTGCTTGTGCAATATTCGAAAATGCTGATGTGCGAAGATACCGGTATCAGTTATGAAGAGCCTTCACCCAATGCATTCTCCTTTAACTCACCTTATGGTGCGTGCCCTGTCTGCCGGGGTTTGGGAACCACCTTTCATGTAAATCTTGAAGCTATCGTTCCAGACAAAGGCATCAGCATCAGTGACGGTGGCATTGCTCCCTTGGGTGAAGAGCGTGAAGCACATGTATTCCGCCAGGCCCAGGAAGTGGCAAAGAAGAATAAGATCTCGCTTACAAAACCGATCAAAGATCTTCCTGCAAAATCGCTCAACCTTTTACTATATGGTAACGAAGAAGGAGTGGAAGAAGAAATTGATTATGATAACATGAACTTCGATCCGCAGGGGCCGTACGAAGGAATTGTCAATATGCTTAAACGCTGGTTCAATAACGGACATAGCGAAGGCCTGCGGGAATGGGCAGAAGGATACATGCAGCTCCAGCCTTGCGAAAGTTGTGGCGGCGCACGATTGAAAAAAGAAAGTCTTTGGTTCAAGGTAGACGACAGGAATATTTCGGAGCTGAGTGAAATGAACCTTGATAACCTTGCAGCATGGCTCGATGGCATTGAGTTGCGGATCGACAACAAACAGAAAGCAATCGCAAAAGATGTATTGAAAGAGATACGCGAGCGTTTGAAGTTCCTGCTTGATGTTGGGTTGACATACCTCACGCTGAACCGCTCTTCTAAAACATTGAGCGGCGGAGAGTCGCAGCGTATCAGGCTGGCAACCCAGATCGGTTCACAGCTGCAGGGTATCACCTATATCCTGGATGAACCCTCTATCGGATTGCATCAGCGTGATAACCATCGTTTGATAGACGCACTGAAAAATCTCCGCGATATTGGCAACAGTGTGCTCGTTGTTGAACACGATAAAGATATTATGCTTGCTGCCGATCATCTTATCGACATCGGTCCGAAAGCCGGCTCACACGGAGGTAAAATAGTTGCCCAGGGCAAACCTAAAGATCTGCTCAAGCTCGATACACTTACATCAGGATATCTCAATGGAAAGAATAATATTCCCATTCCCGCGGAAAGAAGAAAAGGAAGCGGCAAGTTTCTTGAACTGAAAGGTGCGAAAGGTAATAACCTCCGTGGTGTGGATGTGAAATTCCCATTAGGCAAGTTCATTGTAGTCACAGGCGTAAGCGGAAGTGGCAAGTCGACACTGATCAACGAGACCCTGTACCCGATCTTATCTCATCATGCCTATGGCTCAAAAATGTCTCCGCTCGAATACAAATCGTTGAAAGGGTTGGAGCATATCGATAAGGTGATTGAGATAGATCAATCGCCGATCGGCCGTACGCCGAGAAGTAACCCCGCCACTTACTGCGGTTTTTTTACAGAAATAAGAACCTTGTTTGCATCCGTACCGGAAGCAAAGATCCGGGGATATAATGCAGGCCGTTTTTCATTTAACGTAAAAAGCGGTCGTTGCGAAGTGTGCGAAGGTGGCGGCATGCGTGTGATCGAAATGAA
>JBEVKW010000431.1:0-4619 GCA_040509495.1 Chitinophagaceae bacterium
TAGCGCGATATGGGATGTCTCACCGTGGTACGCATACCGTTGCACCGAGAAAAATTTCTGTCCCTTTGGAATACGGTATCGTGTAATCTGGTTTGGAGAAATGCCTACTTGTAAGATACTACCAGTGTCTAGAGTGCCGAGAAAATTGTGGAATACAATGTGGGAGAAGAAAGTTTAAGATACAGTTAGATAACACTTGAATAATATTTTATTATGTAACATAATTGATGAGAAAGTAGCGGAACAGATTAGGGAAACAAAATAGGGTTGGCGATTCAGCTTTCGCAGGGCCAAGGTCGCCAACCCCTCTAGCCACGAGGGGGCGCCTCATGGCATTTGTAATTATAGTAAAAATCGTTGTTTGTGGCAACTTGGGCATACTTAGCCAGGTGCGTTTAGGCCTTCTTTGCGGGACAGAGAAGGTTTGAGGGCGCCTTTTTTTTTGGCCAATGGGTCCAGTGTGGTCTGCTTTGCCCATCGAGTCTTTCAGCATTTCGGTGATGTTAGATGATATACGCTGTCAGGCAGCCTCTGCACGAGTGGAAGTAAGTCTGACAGCGGTAAGCAAGACGGCCCCTCTAAAGGGCCGGCAGAGGAAGTGCAGGGCAGCAGCCTGTAACTGAGGGGGCGAAGCTGCGAGGTAAGGAGGAGCACTATGCAAGCCCTTTGGGGACTCCCCTGCATTCAACGCGTGCTCGTCGGCTGTTTGGGATTAGCGCTGGGCATTGGAGGCTGTGCGTCATTGCCGGCGTTACCAGCGCCAGCGGAGCGGCCGCCTTTGAACGGGCTGGGGGAAAAGCCACAACCGGCACCGACCATGAGCTATACCCTTGGACCAGGCGATGTCCTGCGTGTAAGCGTGTACGACAACCCTGATCTGTCTCAGGAAGTGACGATTGAAGCCGATGGGGCTTTCTCGTATCCCTTGATTGGCCGGGTCCAGGCGGCTGGCCTGCCAGTGCGTCAACTGGAAAGCCTCTTAGCCAAGCGTTTTGCCGAGGGTTATCTTGTATCCCCGCAAGTGGGGGTGACGGTGACCCAACATAAAAGCCAGCAGGTCTACATCCTGGGAGCTGTCAGCAAACCGGGACCTTATCCGTTACAGCGCCAGACGACCCTCTTAGAGGCATTGTCAGCAGCAGGAGGACCAACTCCTGACGCAGGTTTTGAGGTCATTCTGACGCACGCTGCAGACCAACAAGTGCTGCCATCTGGAACTTCCAAAACCTCGGCCGCTGCAAACGGGCAGCCCGCTATGCGGGTGTCGCTCGAACAACTGATAGCGGGTGGGGTGCCGCAGCGTATTACGCTCCAGGATGGCGACGTGGTCTATGTGCCGGCAGCTGCCTTCGTCTACCTCGCAGGCGAGATCCAGCGCCCTGGTCGGTATCGTTTGGAGAAGGATGCTACCATCCAGAAGACCATCACAGCCGCTGGCGGGTTTACCAAATTTGCTGCCACCAAGAGTATGATAGTCCAGCGTATGGTCGACGGGAAACGTCTGGATTTCCAGGCTGGCCCGGATGACCTCCTCCAGGCCGATGATGTTGTCGTGGTGCGCCCTAGTCTCTTTTAATATCTTCTATAGCGTACGATGCCAGCATGCGTTCTGTGCCTGCCGGCATCGCATGTCAGCTCAACCTGCCTGAGACCAGGCTTCATACAGGATTGTCGCGTGTATAAAGACTTTTATGGTCTGAAAGAAGAACCCTTCAACATTACACCTGATCCTCGTTTTCTATACTGGAGTCAAAAACACCAGGAGGCTTTCCGCCATCTGGTCTATGGCGTACAGAGCAATAAAGGACTTGCGGTACTGACGGGCGAGCCAGGGACTGGCAAGACAGCTATTTTACGTGCTGTTACTGGGCATCTTAGTGAACAATATCCAGGGATTCATATTGCGTTTTTAGTGAATTCTAAGATCAACGTTCAAGATCTTTTTTGTCTTATTTTTGATGAATTTGGCTTGGAAACAAGTGAAGATAGTAAAAGTATGTATCTTATAAAGCTCAAAAACTCCTTGATACAAAATCATGATAATAATCAAAAAAACATACTTATTCTGGATGAAGCACAAAACTTTCATGCTGCGCTTTTAGAGGAGATACGTCTGCTCTCAAATATGGAAACCGCGGGAGAAAAGCTGCTGCATATTTTTCTCGTTGGTCAATCTCAACTTCTTGAAAACGTAAAAATGCCTAGCCTCGGTCAACTAAAGCAACGGCTGGGCATTATGTACAATCTTCTCCCTCTGAGTCGGCTGGAGACGGAGCTTTATATCCACAAACGCTTGAGCGTAGCAGGTGCGCATGAGGTCGATATTTTCAGGAATGACGCGCTCGATGAGATCTTTACCTGTGCTAAAGGCTTCCCGCGGCTTATTAACATTATCTGTGATAACGCTTTACTTTTTGGATGTTCTACCAATACATATCACATTGGTCGAGATATCATCCGGCGCGTTGCGCAGGATATGGATATCACTACCTTGGAGGAGGACGTCCCTTCAGCTAGTGGCCTGCTGCCGCGTTCTCCTGCCCGCGCTACCGAGCCCCGTGCGGTGACGTCTCCCGTTGTCCTGCCGTCCCCGCCGCCTACAGAGTTACACCAGGCTGAGCAGACTGGATCGCAAGCTGCTCAGCCTGCAGGAAGAGAAGAAGCTGATCGTATCATCCTCAAGAATACGATTTTTTCTGAAGATAACTATCGAGACTACTGGGATAGTCTGCTGCGCAAAAGGCCCAGGAATGAGAACAATCTTCTCTATACCTGGAAGCAGGCCGCTGAGCGCGCATCGCGGCAGCGCCTGCGGCGTTTTCTCCTAGTCGCCGTGGTGTTGCTTGGATTGCTCGGTGGGGTTGTCGGCGAACAGCTCGGCTTGTGGTCGCTGCATGCAGTTGTTAGTCGCGCTGTGGAGATGGTGCGACAGCGGGTTGCGTGGGTCTCCGGTATTGTGGTTGCTCCTGAGGCTGGGAGCGGGCGTGACCAGGGACGACAGGTAGCATCGCTCCCCAAACGTTTCTCCACCGTGACGTCTGGTAATGAGAAGTCCAGTGCAGGGACGGCTGTACCCCCAATGGCACAGGAGACCGCGCGTGCCTCCGCTCCTCCTGCCCAGCAGCTAAATAGCCAGCTGCCTACGGTTACGCTGGTGCAGCCGGTGGGTGGAACAAAAGAGTTAGCCATCAAAAAAGTGATCATTGTACGTTCAGGAGATACACTGTCGCACATTCTCGCCCAAGAATATGGGGAATATACCAAAGCTGTCGTAGACCTAGTCAGCGAGGCCAATCCCGGCTTACGTAATATCCACTTCCTTGAGATCGGGCAGCGTCTGATTTTGCCAGAGCGCCCCGAGTGAGGGCAGGTATCGTATGGCAGATGTTCAAACTCTCCCCCCATCGCACTATCCCTCACTGCCCCCACGCCGTCAGGAGGTAGAGTATGTCGTGCTGGCAGAAGCCGACAGCACCGCGCATACTGGTTTACAAGACTACTTACGCCTCTTTTGGCGTCGCAAATGGCTCATCCTGCTCCCCGCGGTGTGTATCTTGCCATGGACCTGGCTCTCCACGGCGACGCAGCCATCCCGCTATAGTGCTAAGGCAACGGTGTTGATCGAGGATACGAATCCGAAAGTGCTTGCCATTCCTGAGGTGATGGCACCGGACCAATCACAACATACACAATACGAGATTATCAAAAGCAGAGCCATTGCAGAAGAAGTGGTCGATAAGCTGCAGCTTTCTGTGCCTCAACCTGCTAAAGCCGACCGCCCAGAGATGGCCACTTTGAAAGCGATTAAAGAGTTTCCGGAACGCATGTGGCAAGCCGTGCTCGCCAGTGTTACGCCTCGCGCCAGTGAGACTCCCTCCTCCTCTGCCGGTCCAGAGGGGTCTATTGCAGAGTCGGCATTGGGCAACTGGAAGCGTCAGCAAGCAGCAAAGCGCTTGCAGAGTGTGCTGAAGGTACAACCGCGTAAGAACGCAGACAAGACGGCTGAGACAAAACTGGTTGATATTACCGTGCAGGGTGAGGATCCAAAACAGGCGGTGCGTGAAGTTAACGCTGTAGCTGCTGCCTATGTGCAGCACAACTTGGACAAACGCCTCGAAGCCTCCCGCAAGGCGACTATCTGGTTACGGAAGGAAGCGGACAGCCTCCGCGACAGAATCGCTGAAGGGGAACGTCGGATCCAGACCTTGAAAGAGGACAAACGCCTTGTTGGGAACGATACGAACAATACCCAGGCGACAGATCTGCAGAACTTGGGTGCCTTAAACCTCTCGTATCTGGATAAACGCCGAGAACGTCTGGCTCTACGCGCGGAACTCGATGAACTGAAGAAATTCTTGGCGAGCCCGGATCTGACCCAAAGTGCGAAATATCCTACCCTCGTCCATAACCCCGCGATCAGTACCTTGCGCATGCGCTATACCGATTTGCAGGTGCAAGCGACGGAGCTGGGCAAGAAGTTTATGGAGAAACATCCCAAGATGGTGGCCCTGGCGGAACAGATGGCGGAGGTGCGCAAGGCGGTCATAGGCGAAGTGAAACGCGTCATTGCCAGTCTTGAGAATCAATACAATACCTTTACAACCCAGGAAAATGAATTC
>JBEVKW010000432.1:0-16753 GCA_040509495.1 Chitinophagaceae bacterium
CGCAAAGGACGCTAAGGTTTCTTTGCGCGCTTCGCGTTTTGCTTTGCGCTCTTTGCGATACTCCTACGCCAGGCTGACATAATACTCTCCCCTGTCATTCGGGTTCTCTGTCCAGCGCCTTTATCTGATCCTGGTATTCCTTCGGCAATAAGATCGCCTTCAATACGCCGTCCAGCTTCACTTTCCGGCTGATCTTATACACCCCAAGCAAGGGACTTGCCCATGAAAAAGAATCAAGCTTCAGCATTTTTTTCACTATTGATGGGCATACGAGTTTCTGTGATTGTTTCAGTATAAAATAGCGCACCGGTCCCAGGTGCTTACGATATTGCCTGTAAAGGTCTGCGGTGTATTTACTCACTTCCAGATCCTGTTGAAGATGCTGGCCATGGCTGATCAGCCATTCATCGTATGTATCAGGCAATTCTTTTAAGTTCATTCTCGCGCCCATTCGATAGAACACATCATACAGATCATCTTTTTCTGCGGCCGTTAGTTTTCTTTCCAGCAATTCATAAGATGCAACCGAATAATGGATCAGCATGAATAGCACATCCCGGTAGGCCCAGTCAGGAATTGCATAACCGCGATTTTCTTCTACCGCCTTATGGATATGCGTAATAGTATCGATCGCTTTTTCTGCGGCTTCCTTCGGCGAGAAAACAATGCGCCTTGCATACATAACGGTCGAGAACAATCGTCCGAGCGGATCTGCTGGTAACCTGCCCGTAAAATAAAGCCAGTCAACAGCTTTATTCAACGCAAACTCGGCCGATGCCCCGGCGAAAACGAACAGGATAGTGTCACTCTTGCCCCAGATCTTCCGGACGATAGAGTGGTGGTGAACGAAGAATTCCATAGTTGTACAGGTTAATGTAAAAGTAGGGAAAGTATAAGAGTTTAAAAGTTTAAGGGTTTAAGAGTTCGGGAGGTTTTATTCGCGCCGGTTTCAACCCTGTTTGTTCGGTCGGAACGCCTGGTCAGCATCTGTCCGGGTAACTGCTGTGTTTGTAAATGTCACCGGTGAACCGGTCAACCCTTTCAAACTTTTAAACTTTAAAACATTTCTCCCTTTCTTTGCCTTATGCAAAAACTCTCCTGGGGTATCATCGGCTGTGGTGATGTAACCGAAGTTAAAAGCGGTCCGGCGTTTCAAAAGGCGGACAATTCTTCTCTTGTGGCAGTGATGCGGCGCAATGCCGCCCTTGCGGCAGATTATGCCCGGCGGCATAACGTTCCGAAATGGTATAGTGACGCCACTGCACTGATCAATGATCCGGATGTAAACGCGATCTATATCGCTACACCGCCATCTTCCCACGAAGAATATGCACTGGCTGCGCTGGCTGCAGGGAAACCTGTGTATGTCGAGAAACCAATGACACTCAATGCGGATAGCGCACGCAAAATAAGTGCGGCCGTACATCAAACAAAGGGCCGGTTGGTGGTGGCTCATTATCGCCGGCAACAACCACTTTTCAAAAAGATCAGGCAATTGCTGGAAGAAAAAGCGATCGGTGATGTTCGTTTCGCTACAATTGACTTCAGAAAAGCCTCCCTGAGCGCAGAAGACCTGCTTGTTCCCAAAACAGCATGGCGCGTGGATGCGCAGCAGGCCGGCGGAGGTTTGTTTCATGACCTTGCCCCGCATCAACTCGATCTGATGTATCATTTTTTCGGGGATGTACAGAAGGCTTCCGGTGTGGCGTTGAACCAGGCCGGCGCATACGACGCTGATGATATGGTTGCGGGAACGATCCTGTTCAAAAGCGGGGTTGTCTTTTCAGGAACCTGGTCGTTTTCAGTCTCAAAAGAACAGGAAACAGACCGCTGCATCATTGCCGGCTCGGAAGGAGAGATCCACTTCAGCATATTCAATCACGAGCCGGTTGTTTTGATCAATAAACACGGGACAATCTCGTTGGAATTTGATCCGCTGCCACACGTTCAGCAACCAATGATCCAGGCTGTAACAGACTATCTTCTTGATAAAGCGCCCAATCCCTGCCCGGCAGAGGATGGCATTGCCGTAATGGATTTGCTGGATTCATTTACGGGGAGCAAGTGATTGATGTTAAAATTAAAAAGTAAAAAGTCAAAAGTAAAAATAGCTCCTTGCTGAAAGGAAATGATCCTCATGTCATGCGCTGTTTTGACTTTTTACTTTTGACTTTTAGTTTCACTTCCAGTGTTCAAGCCAGTCGATCATCCGGCTCGTAAACCCATATTCATTATCAAACCAGGCGATCAGTTTTACCTGGTTTCCGATTACGGTGGTAAGGTGGCCGTCTATTACGCAGGAATGGGTGTTGCCCTTATAATCCAGCGATACAAGCGGTTCTTCCGTATATCCGACCACGCCGTTGAATTCGCCCTCCGCAGCTTTCCTGAATAATGTATTTATTTCCTGTTTGGTAGCAGGTCTTTTTAACTGTGCGGTAAAATCAGCCATGGCGCCATTGGCCACCGGTACGCGCGTGGAGACAGCAGCGATCTTGTTTTTCATTCCCGGCAGAACTCTTTCGAGTGACTGAGCCAGGTCCACTTCAACCGGGATGATCGATTCCGCAGCAGCACGTCCGCGGATGAATTGAGGATGCGGTGCGTCTACCAGTTCCTGGCGGGAAGTATAAGAATGAAGGATGTTCAGCTGGATCGTATCGATCCCAATCGAATTCAGCAAATAGATCACATGTACGGAACAGTTGGTCATGCAACCTCCCGGTGATACGATATCGCTGCCCGAATCAATGCTGTTATGATTAAAGCCGTAGATCATCAGCGGGATTTCTGCAGAGCCGGTGGTTGACAACAACACCTTTTTAGCGCCTGATCTCAGGTGTTCGCGTGCTCCGGCTTCCGAACTGAATTTACCCGAGCATTCCAGCACCACATCTACCGCCAGCTCTTTCCAGGGAAGTGATGAAGGATGATCCACATTAAAGGCTGCAACACGTTTGCCTGACACGTTCAGATGCATTCCATCAACGGAAACAGGATCAGGGTAAGTGCCGTAAACCGAATCATACCTGATCAGGTATGCCAGGTTATCCGTCGGCATAATATCATTCACCGCCACCAGTTCAAGGTTCGGGTGGTTCACCAGTCGCCTGAACAAAAGCCGGCCAATCCGGCCCATTCCGTTGATCGCAATCCGCATATCTGTAATTTTTTTTCGGACCGCAAATATCCGTAAAAGAAAAGAATCCGCAATGAAGAGGGGAAATTGCAGGCGGCCAGACATGTCCCTGCAGTATTTCAAGGCAGTTTTTGCACTGCATTCGTTGCTTATTTTGACGAAATGAACAGGTGGAGTCCAGCTATCAGCCATCGGCCTGTGCCTGTCCTGCGACCTTAAAGGAATTGACCGGGAAATAGATAAATTGCAACATGAAATCAGCCACCATACACGAGCTAAAGCAGGAAATGTCGCAACTCAAAGCATCTGAAATCAGTGCTTTATGTTTGCGCCTGGCACGATTCAAAAAGGAAAACAAAGAACTGCTCACCTATCTTCTTTTTGAAGCACATGACGAAGACGGCTATATCAGATCGGTTAAACAGGAGATTGATGAACAGTTCGAAACCATCAATGTCAGCCATCTCTATTTTGTAAAGAAAAGTCTCCGGAAGATCCTTCGCGGGATCACCAAACATATCCGCTACACAGGTTCAAAACAGGCCGAAGTAGAATGGCTGCTGCATTTTTGCACCAAGCTTAAAAGCACCGGCATCCCGCTTGAAAAGAACACGATGATAAATAATATTTATCATAACCAGCTCAAGAAACTCTTCGCCGCTATCGATGGATTGCATGAAGATCTGCAATACGAGTTCATGAAGGAGGCGAAGAAATTGTGAACAGAACGAAAGGAAGAAAGGTTTAGTGTTTACTGGTAATCGTTGTTATACCATCAGGCTGGCATTGAACATTTACACCTTTTTCCCCTTCGGTAATTCAATCGAATCATTCCGCTTCCGTAATCTCATATTCAATAGCTCAACCAGCAGCGAAAACGCGATCATCGTATAGATATAACTTTTGCTGATCTTCTGATGGAAACCTTCCGCCACCAGCATGATGCCGATAGCGATCAGGAATGACAGCGCCAGCATCTGCAACGTAGGATTCTTATTGATGAACCGGCTGATCGGCCCTGCAAAAAGCATCATGATACCAATAGAGATGACTACCGCAACGATCATGACAAACACTTCATCCACCATACCGATAGCGGTAAGGATCGAATCAAAAGAAAAAACCGCATCCACCATAACGATCTGCAGTACGACAGAAGAAAACGCTGTGTACACTGTTTTCTTTTCAGCTTCCGGTGAAGGCTTCTCAAGTTTGTGGTGGATTTCCAGCGTGCTTTTAATGACCAGGAACAGACCTCCGGCCATCATGATCAGATCCTTCCAGCTGATTTTTACCGGCTGACCCTCGGCGGTGATATATGGCAATGTGAACAAAGGAGTTTGTAACCGCAGGATCCAGGTGATCGTCAGTAATAACAGGATTCGCATAACCATTGCCAGCAACAGACCAATGTTTCTTGCTTTTTTCTGTTGAGACGGATCAAGACGGTCTGAAATGATAGAAATAAAAATGATATTGTCCACACCTAAAACGATCTCAAGAAAGGTGAGTGTCAATAAACTTAACCAGATCGCGGGACTAGAAAAATCAGGAATAACCATGTTTATTTTTATAAGGCGGGTGAAAAATTTGTCGATGCAATAATCTTGTGCGAATCGCTTCAAAGCATGTAATATTGCTTTGTGGCAACTACACTGGTTAAAAATATAAAAAAAATGGCTGGGTTGGGAGCGCCCACGCTGCCTTTACGCGGAATTGATCTGGCAGGTCTCAACAGTCTGGACAATGCATACCTGCTGCTGGAGGATAATTTCATTGCGGGTTATGGTCCAATGACTGCACTGAAACAGGCAGACTTTGATTCGGAAATCGATGCCTCCGGCCGTTTCATTCTGCCTGCCTGGTGCGATTCCCATACGCATCTTGTTTTTGCTGCCAGCAGGGAAGAAGAGTTTGTAGATAAGTTGAAAGGACTCACCTATGCGGAAATTGCGGAACGTGGCGGGGGGATACTTAACTCGGCAAGAAAGCTGCAGGCCGCTTCCGAAGACGAGCTCTTCCTTTCAGCCTGGAAGAGATTGGAAGAACTGGCCAAATGGGGCACAGGTGCCGTTGAAATTAAAAGCGGCTATGGCCTCTCCGCAGACGCAGAGCTGAAAATGCTGCGGGTAATAAAAAGGCTGAAGGAAAAGTCTCCGCTCTCCATCAAAGCCACGTTCCTCGGCGCACATACATATCCTCCCCAATTCAAAGACGATCATGCAGGATATATTCATTCGATCATTCATGAAATGTTACCTGTGATCGGTGCGGAAAAACTAGCCGACTATATCGATGTTTTTTGTGAGCACGGTTTCTTTTCTCCTGAAGAAACGGAAACCATCTGCCGTGCAGGAATGCAATATGGGTTGAAAGCAAAGATCCATGCGAATCAGCTGCATCTTTCCGGCGGTGTGGAAGTGGGTGTAAAGCTCGGCGCTGTATCTGTTGACCATCTGGAAACCATGGATCAGCACGCTATAGAAACCCTCGCTTCTTCCGGTACAATAGGCACCATGTTGCCAACGGCTGCTTTTTTCCTTCGAATGCCATTTCAGCCTGCGAGACAATTGATAGACGCGAATTGCGCGGTGGCGCTTGCCACAGATTTTAATCCGGGTTCGTCGCCTTCCGGTAATATGAATCTGGTGGTGGCGATGAGTTGCATCCAGATGAAGATGCTGCCCGAAGAAGCGATCAATGCCGCAACGATCAATGGCGCATTCGCGATGGAAGTTCATAACGAAACGGGAAGTATCGCCACAGGTAAGAAAGCGAATTTTATGCTGACAAAACCGATCAACTCGCTCGCGTATATTCCCTATGCATTTGGGAATAATCTTGTTGACCGCGTAATGATAAATGGTCAATGGATCAGTTAAACAGCACTGCTTTTTCGAAGCAACTCCACCGGATAATGGAAGAATGCCGGAGCAGGAAAAATGATCTGACACACCGATAGAAAACCAGTCTGCTTTTTTCTTTACCTTGCTTATCACAACATCACATATGAAAAAAATCATCGAATGTGTTCCCAATTTCAGTGAGGGAAACGACCTGCTTGTCATCAAACAGATCACTGATCAGATCGAATCTGTCGAAGGGGTTCGTCTGTTAAATGTTGACCCCGGAAAAGCAACCAACAGAACCGTGGTAACGTTTGTTGGTGAACCGGATGCTGTAATTGAAGCAGCATTCCTTGCTATTAAAAAAGCCGGCGAACTGATCGATATGAGCAAGCATACTGGTGAGCATCCGCGTATGGGCGCTACCGATGTGTGCCCGCTCATTCCGATCGCGAACATATCCATGGAAGAAACAGCCGCTTATGCTACACAGCTTGCAAAAAGGGTGGGAGAAGAGCTGTCGCTTCCGGTATATCTGTATGAAGCAGCGCAACCTGATAAAACACGTCATAACCTGTCAGTGATCCGTGCTGGTGAATACGAAGGGTTTTTCAAAAAGATCAGCCAGCCTGAATGGAAACCTGATTTCGGTCCGGCCGTCTTCGATGCAAAACGCGGCGGTACGGTCATTGGAGCGCGTGACTTTCTGATCGCGTATAATGTCAATCTGAATACAACATCCACCAGGCGCGCCAATGCGATCGCTTTTGATGTAAGGGAAGCTGGCCGGGTGAAAATGGAAAACGGCAAGAAAGTGCTGGATGCAAACGGAAAACCTGTATCCATTCCGGGATCGTTGAAATCAGTAAAAGCGATCGGCTGGTTTATTGAAGAATACGGCATCGCGCAGATCTCCATCAACCTTACAAACCTGAATGTAACTCCCGTTCATATTGCTTTTGATGAAGTTTGCCGGAAGGCAGATGCCCGCGGTATACGGGTTACGGGAAGTGAGCTGGTAGGTCTTGTTCCGCTGCAATCCTTGCTCGACGCGGGCCGTTACTTCCTGCAAAAACAACAGCGCTCAGTTGGTGTTTCCGAGAAAGAACTGATCCGTATTGCGGTGAAATCGATGGGGCTGGACGAATTGAGTCCATTCAAACCCGAAGAACGTGTGATCGAATACCTGCTGAAGGACCAGTCGCGCAACAAGCTCGTCAATATG
This sequence comes from Chitinophagaceae bacterium, assembly GCA_040509495.1. Taxonomy (GTDB): domain Bacteria; phylum Bacteroidota; class Bacteroidia; order Chitinophagales; family Chitinophagaceae; genus Terrimonas_A. The sequence goes on from JBEVKW010000432.1 coordinate 7,211, forward strand.
ACCCTTGCCGCGTTTGCTGACGAAACCGCCAGTGAGAGTCCTGCCCCCGGCGGTGGTTCCATTGCAGCGTATGCCGGCGCACTCGGTATTTCTTTGGCCGGAATGGTGGCGAACCTTTCTTCGCACAAGAAAGGCTGGGATGACAGATGGAAAGAGTTCAGTGATTGGGCCGAAAAAGCGCAGCAACATAAAGCCCGTCTGATCGAACTCGTCGATGCAGATACACATGCATTCAATCAGATCATGGCTGCATTCGGACTTCCAAAGTCAAACGACACAGAAAAAGCAGCGCGGCATAATGCCATACAGGAAGCAACGCGGTTTGCCATTGATATTCCTTTCCAGGTCATGCAAACGGCATTTGAGAGCATGTCAGTGATCAAGGCGATGGCGGAAACGGGTAACCCGAATTCTGTTTCTGACGCAGGCGTCGGTGCCCTATGTGCGCGTGCTTCGGTGATGGGAGCGTTTATGAATGTACGCATCAATGCTGCGGGATATGATGATAAGTCATTCGTTACTGAAATCGTGGAACGCGGCCGGAAAATTGAAACTGACACTATTGCATTGGAAGCGGAGATCCTGAAGATCGTGAATGAAAAGATAGGTGTATAACCAGTGTTAACTGGCTTAGGAGTATCGCAATGAACGCTAAGTATCGTAAAGGTCGCAAAGGGGCAATGTCTTTAAAATTTGCTTTGCGTTCTCCGCGATATTCAACGTTCATTACGATACTCCTCCCACATCAGTCATCTAAAACGGAATACCCAAATTGATGAAGGTCGATACTTTCCCCGTCTGATCACTATACATCATGCTAAGATCCAGCGGACCCAATGCAAAATTGTAAGACAATGTCAACGCATAACCTGTATATACATCCCTGCTCTGGAAGTACCTGCTCTTACTGATAAAGTTGTTGAACAAGATATTTGCACGCCCTGTGATATACGTAGCATTGAACACCTGCCATCTTAGGCCACCCTGTGCCGCAGCATATGCCGTGCTGTAAACAGATCCTTCCTGCAAACCTGCGAATAATGCCTGCCTGCGGAACAGCTTGACCATGCCGCCGATAACAAACTCATTCATCACGTTATCTCCATAATCAAAATTGATCCCGCTTTGAAGAGTGAGAAAACCTGTTGTCTTCCTGGTCAGCGGAAGATAACCTTCGGCAGAAACGGTTGTATAGAAGAATGGTTTGTTTGTTGCGCGAAGTGAATCCGGGTTACTGAGCGGTTGACCATTGCGCAGGAAATCGATCTTAAGATCCTGGCGTACGATCCGTCCTCCTTCTATTTCCAGCTTTGATCCTTTATTGGCGAAATATGCCCTGTCGAGTGTATTGCGATTGAGGTAAATGAAAAAAGTGGAGAACTGGCTGCGCCCGTCAAATCCCAGATCCGGTGTGATGGTTGGTTTGAAACGAAGCCATTCGAAACGGTGACCAAACCCCAGCGTAAGGTTGCGTTGACTGGAATAATGGAACTTTTCGGAAACTTCCCAGTAATTCTGGTTATACAGGCCGGTTTGTTTCAATTGATCGTAGGAAATAAAATCGAGCCTGTCGAATTGTGTCTTCAATGTAAATCCAAAGTTTTTCAACCGCCCCATATATTGAAGATGCTCCGCGCGCAGTCTTAAGCTTTCTCCCAGGTTGAGGGTGACAAGGCTTCGTGAATTTGGTGTAAAGAAATTGCGTGTGGTGAAGTTGCCGACGAGACTGATACCTGAGAAACGTGAATAGTGTATGCCGAGCTTTGCAAATGTCAATGCGTTCTCTTCCACATCGAAATTGATATGAGCCGTGCCGTCTGGCTTAGGTTCCAGGGCATAGGTGATCCGCTTGTAATAGCGGGTTCCATAAGCTCGTCTTACAATATCAGCCAGTTTTTTTGCCGTGTAGGTTTCGGTTGTTGCAAAACCCATCGTATGCACGAAAAACTCTGGCGATGTTTTGTCGAGTCCTTTTACATTATAAGAACTGATCTTCAACTCCGGCACGATAGGCAGGCGGTCGGGTGTACCTGCCTGTTTCCCATATAGGGCATCCAGTGAGTCTGCCATTCGCTTTAGCGTTGGATAGAGTTTCCGGCCTTCCTCCATTCCCTTGTCTATGATAGCGCTGGCATCGGAGAAGCTTCCCATGTTGTAATTCTCGAGTTCAAAAGGAACATAGATATCGCAGAGGGGGATCTCCTTTTTTGCATCTTCGCTTTCACGATAGAAAGCCACCTGCAACAATATCTGGAATACATTTCTGATCTTGTCAGAAGGAAGAAGTCCGGACGCAACATTACTGCCGATCACAATATTTGCACCCATCTCGCGTACATCCCGTACCGGGAAATTCCTGACGATGCCTCCGTCCACCAGTTTCCCATGCTCATAATTTACGGCAGTGAAGAACGAAGGGATGGCCATACTGGCCCTGATGGCATTAGTAATCTCACCATGTTTCATTACAACCGCTTCACCGGTTCCAACATCGGTAGTGATACAGCGAAAGGGAATATTGAATTTGGAGAAATCCTTCACATTATAAACAGGAAAGAAAAGTTCAGCAAATTTTAACCATAATTCCTGTCCTTCCAGGAGACCGGTTGACAGGTGAAACCTGTTATTGATCCAGGGAAGCTCAACCACGTATTTGTAAGATTCTTCTTTTTCTTCCATTAAAAGACTACGGAGGTTGGTCTGATTACGGAACAGCGCTTCCCAGTCGATATCTTCAACGATATTGACGAGTGTGTCGGCCGAATAGCCGACAGCATACAAGCCTCCGAGGATAGCTCCCATACTGGTCCCCGTGATGTAATCAACTTTTAGTCCGGCAGAATCAATTGCTTTCAGTATTCCCAGGTGGGCCAGGCCTTTTGCACCGCCGCCACTCAGCGTGACGCCGATCTTTGGCCGCTGGGCTAACAGGCAGATAGGAAAAAATAGGAAAAGCAGACTGAAGCGGACTTTCAACAATGTTTGAATTTTGCGATGGATTTGAGAATGAATTGAGCACAAAATAACGATTTTAAATGCGCTTTTGGTGCTCAATTCAAAGTTTGAAAGTTTAATGATTTGAAACTTTCAAACCATTAAACTTTCAAACTTCTTTTCCCTTTATGCTTCAGGCGTCAGATACTCCGCGTACGCATATCCTTCTTCTCCTTTATCTGTTCTTACCAACCACCACTGATCATTTGTTTTACTGATAAGCGTTACGATAGAATGATGTGCTGCCTTGCCAATCAATGGTTGATCTGTTCCCGGACCTTTCCTGATGTTGAGGTTTGACTTTTCAGTTGTCACTTTTGCTTTTGTACCTGGCGCTGCCGCCGCTACATTTACATTCATCACCACGTCACCCGCGAGAAAGTTGGGGTCGATCTTATCATAGATACTCCAGAGCTGATCTTTGACTGCTCCCGAAGGTGCTTCTCCATCGACATATAACACGCCCTCTTTTTCAATCACCTGGAAGTTTGAAACGCCGGCGGTCTTCGCTGCGTCAAGCAACTCCCTGTATTTATCTTGCAGTGCCATAAAGACTATTTTAATTATTTAATTTTCAATCCCGTTGGATCTGTTTTTTTAGGGCGCAATCCATCCAGCGATTTTTTCAGTTTTTTCCAGTCTGCCGATTTGATCTCGCCACTAAGGGAGATTACTCCGTCGTTGACCGTTGCTGTAACACCCGGATAATCTTTTATTGCATCATTGACACCTTTGGTCAAAGGATCATCGGCAGCGATCACCGGCTCAGCAGGTGGTGGGGGAGCTGCAACAGATGTATTATCTTTTACTGATTTTACACCTTTTACTGACTCGACCCGCGATTGCAAACCCGATTTGGAACCAGGATCCGCTACCTCTCCGTTAACTGTTACCACTCCTTCTGCAACTGCGACAGACACCCCCGCATAGCCAGGTTCTGTTGCCAGCGCGGCTTCCACTTCAGTTTTGATGTCCGCATCTTTTGGCCCGCTTTTGCATGCCGGCAAATAATAACTCGCGGTCAGTAATGCTACTGCTACCAATAATTTTTTCATATGCTGATTTTTAGTTACGGATACCTGTATTGATACCCGTCATGGTGTTTCAATTGACGTGCCATAAACAGCTATTGTACCGGTTTTAAGTTTAAACAACGTGCATAAAAAAAGCATCAACCGGTGAATCTGTGGTTGATGCTTTTTGATGATTATAAAGCCGGATCAGTTTTTCTCCAGATCCATGATCTTTTCAAAAACCTGCTCGTATTCCTTATTCATTTTTGAAAGTTCTGCTTCCGCTTTTTTATAAGCCTCTTCGGCTTCTTTGAATTTTGTTTTATCAGTGTATGTACCCGGGTCAGCAAGTGCTGCTTCGAGCCTGGCCTTTTCTTTATTGAGCTGCGCGATCTTTTCTTCGAGCTGTTGAAAGATCCGCTGCTGTTTCTGAAGTTCCTTCTTTGCTTCTTTATTGATCGGAGCAGATGGAGCAGCAGCAACAGGTGCCGCAGCAACCGGTTTGGGTTCAGGTTTTTGTTCCTGTTTTTCGTTGGCCTTATTGTTTTTACTTTCTGCTTTTTTCTGTTCTGCTTCCTGCCTGGCAATACGTTCTTTCCATGCTACCCATTCATCATATCCTCCTTTGAATTCCTTTACCTGCTGATCAACGATCTCCCAGATCTTGTTGGCTGTTTTAGAAACAAAATATCGGTCGTGGCTCACCAGGATCAAACTTCCTTCATATTTCGTCAGTGCATCGATCAGCAGGTCGCAGCTGTGCATATCCAGGTGGTTCGTAGGTTCATCGAGCATCAGGAAGTTGGCTTTACTCACCATTGTTTTCGCCAGGGCAACCCTTGCTTTTTCTCCACCGCTTAATACCCGGATCTTTTTATCGCTGTCATCGCCGCTGAAGAGAAAACATCCAAGAAGTGTTCTGAGTTCAAGCTCGGTCATCTGGCTGCCGCATTCTTTCATTTCATCAAGAATGGTATTATTGATATTGAGTGCTTCGAGCTGATGCTGTGCATAGAAACTCTCTTCTACGTTATGTCCCCATTTGCGTTCGCCTTCATAGGTTTCAACACCTGCAATGATGCGAAGGAGGGTTGATTTCCCTTTACCGTTCGCACCGATCAAAGCGATCTTATCACCACGGTCAATTTCGATCGAGGCACTATCTACAATGGTATTCTCGCCAAACTTCTTGGTGATGTCTTTCAGTTCAACCAGTACCCGCCCTGGTGTTTTATCCACGCGGAAGTTAATGCGGATGTTCGGCCGCTCGATGGCAACGTCTTCGATCCGCTCCAGTCTGTCAAGACGCTTTTGTATACTTTGTGCCTGTGCAGCTTTACTTGCTTTTGCTTTGAACCGCTCTACGAATCTTTCCTGCTGGCGGATATAGTCCTGCTGATTCTCGAATGCTTTTTGTTGCAGATCGATCCTGATGGCTTTCTCTTTTTCGTAAAAATCATAGTTGCCGTTATATACATGCAGTTCCTGCTGATACAGCTCCACGATCTTTGTGACCATCCGGTTCAGGAAGTATTTATCGTGGCTTACGATCACCACTGAACCCTGGTAGTGCAAGAGGTATTTTTCCAGCCATTCGATAGATGGAAGATCAAGGTGGTTCGTCGGCTCATCGAGCAGCAGCAGATCCGGGGCCTGCAGGATCATTTTTGCAAGCAGTACCCGCATTCTCCATCCACCGCTGAACTCTTTATATGGTCTTTGCAGATCAGCATTGGAGAAGCCAAGCCCCTGTAACACTTCTTCGGTGCGGTGATGGATATCATAACCACCTGATGTTTCCAGTTCATGCAGCTTGTCTGAATATTCATGCAGCGTTTTTTCATCGCCGGTTCTTTCCAGTTCCTTTCCGAGTTCTTCGATCTCCTTCTCAAGCGCCAGCACCTTCTCAAACGCACTCAGCGCTACCTGGTGGATAGACTCTGTTGTATCAAAGCTTAGCAGGTCCTGGTGCAGGTACCCGATGGAGGTGGTCCTGCTGCGCTCTACCGTGCCTGCGGACGGGCTGTACTGTCCTACGAGCAACTTTAGCAGGGTCGATTTCCCTGTTCCATTATAACCGATCAGCCCGATCCTTTCCCCGGGCTGTATATGCCAGGTAGAATCCTCGAGGATCACCCTTGCGCCAAATTCGAATGTAACGTTCTGTAAACCTGCTAACATGTTTTTTATATTGTTAATTGCCTTGTTTGCGCGACCATCGACCAGCGACCATCGAACCTTTCAATTCCGCAAAAATAAAGCATTCCCAATTCCCGATCCGGCGATTATCTTTGTTCAAATGCTGTTCGATGAAAAAAGTTTTCCTCATTTTACTCGTACTCATACTGATAGCTGCCGGATACCTGCTCTGGTTATTTAAATTCCGTACAGGAAACAGGCGACCTGACGGCCCGGATCCGGTTCCGCTGACCGTGAGTAAACACAGTGACGCATTCAATACCTCCGTTCATTCCATGCTTACAGCCTATTATTCGCTTTCGGAAGCACTCGTTCAGTGGGATACAGTGGCCGTAACCAAATACGGCAATGAATTGAAGGTTTCGCTTGACAGCCTTAAAATCGAAGAATTAAAAAAGGATACGACCGGTATCTACGAAACAGCGCTCGACCCGTTGAATAATGCCCGCAGCGAAGTGAATAATTTACTCACTTTCCCGGGATTGGAATCGAAAAGACCGGCCTTTAACGCTTTGTCAGAAAATCTCCGGCTGCTGTTCATCATCTCCCGCTATGATCAGGAAAAGATCTACTGGCAGGAATGCCCCATGGCTTTTGGTGAAGACCAGGCTGGCTTCTGGCTCAGCAAAACCGATTCTGTCCGTAATCCCTATCTCGGTACCAGCCACCCGAAATTCAAGGACGGGATGCTGCATTGCGGAGCACCAAAGGATACGATCAATTTTGTAGCGAAGTAGGAGAGAGGTGATGGTCGGCCATCTGCCATAAGCCATCTCCACTCTCACCGTTCATCCAAATTTCCTTTCCTTCACAACAGGTTTTTTCCGCGCCTGGCGTCTAAGATTCGTGTTTTCTATATCTTTCACACTCATCCAAAAAACAATTCTAACATGAGAAGACTAACTGCGGTGCTCTCCATGATGGTCGCCGGGCAGATGTTATACGCCCAGGAAAAGGTCAACCTGGAAGTAATTAACAAGATCAAAGCTGAAGGAACAACGAACTCCCAGGTAATGGACATTGCATTTCATCTGACTGATGCAAACGGACCACGCCTGGCAGGATCTCCCGGTTACACAAAAGCTGCCAACTGGGCAAAAGAATCTCTCGGGAAATGGGGACTCGTTAATAATGCACTCGAACCATGGGGTGAATTCGGCAAAGGATGGGAGCTGAAGAAAAGCTATGTAGCCATGACTGCTCCTTACTATAAGCCGATGATCGCTTATCCGAAGACATGGACGAAAAGCACTGCGGGACTTAAAAATGCCGAAGTACTGCTGATCGAAGCACAGGATTCTGTTAGCCTTCAGAAATACAAAAGCAAATTGAAAGGAAAAGTACTGGTGATCTATCGCAACGATACACTTCGTCAGACATTTAAAGCTGATGCCGCGCGCTATACGGATGAAGAGCTTGACAAAATGGCTGCAGCAGGCCCACAAGGTCAGCGTCCGCAGGCGGCACCTGCCGATACTGCGCAGATGCGCCGTATGCGTGAGCAAATGGCCCGTAACCAGGGACCTGCTCAGATGCTCAATGTGCTGAAAACAATGGCTGATAAAGAAGGGGCTGTAGCATTGCTCAGCACAAGCCCACGCGGTCATGACGGAACATTATTCGTACAGGGTGGTGGCAGCTATGCCGTTGGCGCTCCGGATAACTTCCTCGATATTATGGTTACCATCGAAGACTACCTCAGCATCTGCCGCCTCGCCAAAAAAGGTGTTCCGGTGAAGCTGGACGTTGATGTAAAATCAGACTTCGATCAAAAAGATACTAAAGGATATAACGTAGTTGCTGAGATCAAAGGAACAGATCCTGCATTGAAAGATGAGATCGTAATGCTCGGCGGCCACCTCGATAGCTGGCAGTCTGCCACGGGTGCAACCGATAACGCAGCAGGTAGTGCTGTAATGCTCGAAGCAGTTCGTATCCTGAAAGCGTTGAACATCCAGCCACGCCGTACGATCCGTATCGCACTCTGGGGTGGAGAAGAAGAAGGCCTGCTCGGTTCAAGAGGTTATGTGAAGAATCACTTTGCAGATCCTGCAACAATGGAACTGAAACCGGAGCATGAAAAATTCTCTTCTTATTTCAATATCGATAACGGTACCGGTAAAGTAAGAGGTATCTATCTGCAAGGTAATGAAAAGGTAAAAGAGATCTTTACCCAATGGCTGACTCCTTTCCATGATATGGGAGCAAAATGGGTGACCATTTCCAATACTGGCGGTACAGATCACCAGTCATTCGATGCCGTTGGCTTGCCCGGCTTCCAGTTCATCCAGGATCCGATCGAATACAATACAAGAACACACCATACAAATATGGATTCTTATGATCACCTGATCCCTGAAGATCTGCAGCAGATCTCTGTTATCGTTGCATCATTCGTTTACAATGCAGCGATGAGAGACGAAAAACTGCCGCGCAAAGAATTGCCTAAGCCAAGAGGCGCAGGTGGAAGAGGATTCTAACCGCTGTCACTTCTCACTGGATATATAAAAACAAAAGACAAAGAAGCCGTCGCGAGACGGCTTCTTTGATTTAAATAGTTTCGAACGCAGAGTAAGTTATTTTGCAGTACCGATAGGGAAGAGAAACCCAATGTTCACACCGATGTTGCGGTTTTTTGAATCAACATTCGTCTTCGCTACATCCATCAGGCCATGGTAATATGCTACATCTGCATTCAACCATGTCGCTTTTGCAACGCGTACGTTCAGACCAACAGCGCCTGTAAAACCAAGATCAAACGATTCTGCAACATCCTTTGTTTTTACAACATTGGTTTCATTACCGTTCACATATTGCTTTGATTCGCCCCCTACAAGAAATCCTACAGACGGACCAACAGAGATCTTTGGACGGACTTTATCGCCATAATCGCCAAAGAAATAAATACCCTGCAGCGGAATGCGGATGTAATTCGCCCGGGCTACAAACTTATTATCCTTATCCGGTCCTAAAGTTTCCCCTTCACTGGAAAATTTTACATCAGCACTGATGCCCCAATGGCTCACAAAACTGTAGACTAATTTACCACCTACATTATACGAGGAGTGAAATCTGCCATCCATACCGCCATTGTCGGAGCTTGTCCATGCATGCCCGAATCCGGCAGTTGGTCCTAAAGAGAGATTTTGCGCGTGTAAGGCCGTAGCACCTGATGCCAATGCCAGTACAATCATGATTCTTTTCATAATACGTGATTTTTATACATGTGAAGGAATAGAAAAACCATGCCAGAGGGCCAGGACCAGGGGCGATGGCCGGATGGATCAACGTACTTATAAATGGGATGCAGAATTTTTCGAACAAGAAAATAGTAATG
>JBEVKW010000433.1:0-31873 GCA_040509495.1 Chitinophagaceae bacterium
GGGTGGATTACTTTTTTACGGCGTATCCTGTTCTTCCAGCGATGCTGCCAGTAACTTTACCCATATTCCTTCTTCCGATTCTATTGTATTCCGAACGATCCAGATCGATACGCTTGAGCTTAAGCCACCGGCATTTTCTGGTGTAGGCTTTTTAAAACTACACAACGGCCGCCTCTATTTCTTTGATAAAGTTTTTGGTGTTGTCAACGAATTTGATCTCACTGGTCAATTTATCAAACGTGGCCTGGGACTGGGCGAAGGCCCGGCAGAAGTGCCTTCAATTATGATGTATGCGCCAATGGGCAACAAACATTTTGTATTGGAGAAATCGTGGACTTTTGATATTTACGACAGTACCTGGCACCGGATCAAACGTGCCGGGATCAATTGGGATGATAGCAAGCCGCTGAAAGAGTTAGAGAATAACCCTCAGCCGACTGATCGCGGGATCTATGAGATCGAGTATGAAGTAAACAATATTCTCCCGCTGGATTCTTCCCGTATACTTCTAAGTATCACCAGTGATCATCCCAGGTTCAATGGATATTTCACTCCTGAATTTTACAGTGAAGCCAGGATTTTCGGTGTATTGAATACAAAGACCGGGAAAATCGAGCGGTTGGTGGGAGAGAAGTCACCAATGTATGGGCAGTACAGGTTTATTCCAAATTTTGACTTTTGCTATGGAGAAAACCTCGCTGATAGTATTATGGTGAACTTCGAGCCTGATTCATTGATCTATGTCTATAATCCCGTTTTTGGCAAGTCAGTCAGTTTTGGCAGGGCAGGGAAGGATATGGCAGTCAGCTATCCGCAAACAAAACAATTTGATGAAGCGGAGAATCGCATTATAGCAGACCGGGAGACTTATGGCTATTATACACGATTGAAGTATCTGCAAGAAAAGCAGCTTGTCTTCAGGTCTTATAAAAAAGGGAAAGATGCGGCCAGTGATGGTTTGCAAATTTATTCAGCGGACAGTAAGAAGTTATTTGGGGATATTGAAGTGCCGAAAAAATTTGAGGTGCTTGGTTCGGACGGAGATGCATTTTTTGCAACCGGCATTATCGACGAGTTGAATAACCGGCTTGCTGTTTTTCGCTTCAAATTGCTATAAGCATGCAAACTTCTTTTCGATATATACTTCTCCTTGTCGGGCAATTTGCTATTGCTTGTTGCGCCGCACAGGTTCCTGGCGCGAAGACATTACATGTTCAGCGGTCATCCGACAAACGCCCGGTGCCACATGCAACGATTCAGCATAACGGTGTTTTCGGATTTGCCGATTCCCTCGGAAAATTTTTACTGAATGCGACCGGTGCAGATACGCTGATTGTTTCGTCGGTAGGCTTCAAACCCGATACAGTTGTTGCTGACGCTGGATTCTGGCGAGGTAATTCCAAAGCGATGCTGTTGGATACAGTGCTGGTCGATCTTGTATCTGTCAGGGCCTATACTCCGAAAGAACTGCTTCAACGATGCCTTGCCCAGTTGCAGCAGCTATCGAAAGGAGCTTTTCTCGCGTCATCAAATTATTCAGAACTTGTGGGAACACGGGAAAGCTGGAAAGGTATCAGCGCAACGTCCGGCTATCTCTTCAGTAATGGTTACGTTGACCCAAAAGATGAATGGGGCGTAAATGACGCCATGATCCATACAACCATCGCGCGCAGCGATTATGCTATCAACCGAAGCCGTTTCAAAGACGAACAGGCTTTGCTCATAGATGAATTGTTTTACTTTCGAAAGTATATTATCAGTCATTCGCTTTCTTTTTTTGCTGATCCCGGTTCTTACCAGATAACAAAAATTGTAGATGACAAGGACTCCGCTGTACCGCCCTTGATCCGGTTGGATCTGCAGCCGTTGAAAAAAGATATTCCCGGAATCAGTCAGCTTTGGTTATCTGGTGAAGACCTGTCGATCATTAAGATCCGTTTTGAGAATTTTCGCTTTCCTGGCTGGATGCCCATTGCTACCTATCGTAATAAGAGTCGTAAAACAAAGGAATCCCTTGTTGCTGCGAGTTATGAAATGGACCTGTTTACCACTCCCGACGGAAAAATATTCTACAGAGGCCTTACTTATGAGGCCTCCTATGACAATGGCATCCGTGAATTTAGCCGGCTACTGGTTGAGCAACTATCTCCCAATCCGATCACCCCTCTTTCTTCAAAGTTTTTTAAAGTAACCTATAGCGCATCCATCAATCCGTCCATTCAGTATCGCCCTATGTACCGGCAACAGTTATTCAGCAACGTCCCTTCCCGCCTGCTGGATGAAGCTGCTGCAGATCTCGGAGGGTGGCCGGTTCTTGAAGCGCAATTCAAAAAGCATGAAGGCCAGTATGTGCATCCCTGGGCGAACTCAATGGACGCTCAACGTCAATTCCAGGAGCAGTACATCGCCGGAATAATTACTGCCATTGAAAAAGTTAAACCGTTCAAATGATGTATAAATCCTTTTCTTCCTTCGCAATCGCCGGATTTTGTATCCTGTTTTTTGTATGTTGCAATACAAGCGAACAGGCACCTGCCACAGCGGCAACTCAGGCCACAGTGTTGCCGGCTTCAACTGATGATCATTCTCTCGCGGATACCTCTTCCAACCCGGCAGCATGTTGTGCTGTTTTGAAATTTGAAGAAGTAAAGTTTGTCGAACATGATTTTAATGAAGGTGATACTATTCATCATCGGTTCAAATTCAGCAATGAAGGTGATATCCCTTTAACAATTGCTTCGGTACATACATCGTGTTCCTGCACCGCTTATGCTTTATCCGATAAGACGATCGCTCCAAAAAAAAGTGCATACATCGACCTGGCTATGGTTCCCGAACCTCATGAGACCAAAAAACAGATATACGCGACCGTTACAGCTAACACTGCGGAGAAGTATCATAAACTGATATTTGAAATAGACAAATCTTCCAAACAATAATTGACCAATGATAGGATTGCGTTGCGTTCTGGGGACTGGTAGCCGGCTGATCCTGTATGCCTGTTTGAGTTTTTCACTTTGCTATGTTCTTTGTTGTTGCAACTCCGGCTCTGCGGGTACACAGGTGGATAGTGCGCCGGGTGAAGCTGCCTTACCGGCCAGCGGAATGTCTGTTGCAATAGAACGTGTGGGGGAGATTCCCTTCGAGCGATACGTTGAGGGCAATGGCACGGTCGAGTCTTCGACCGATGTGATCGTCCAATCGCCGTTTGCGGGTACGATGATCAGCAATAGGGCAGAGGATGGCCGGCAGGTGCAGGCCGGAGAGATTGTGGTGAGCCTGGATAAAGACCCGGTGCGGCATCAGCTGGAAGCGATCGAACTGGAGATATTCCGCGCACAAAAAGATTATGAAAGCCAGCTGATCGGTTACAGCTCCCTTCTTTCCACACTAACTGAGAAAGAAGCCGGAGACGTCAAAAGAAAATTGAAAATAAGTTCAGGGCTGGCCACTGCAGAGCTTCGTCAAAAGGAGTTAAATAAGATTCTTGGGCAGACAGAGATCCGGGCGCCTTTTGCCGGTGTCCTGGCCGATGTTGCGATCTCGCGTAAACAGCTGGTGGAACAAGGCCAGTCATTATTCCGGATCTATGACCCGCGCGCGCTTCTCGTCCGGATCAAAGTACTGGAAGGCGATGGTGTTGCTTTGAAAAAAGGGTACAGTGCAACGGTGGTACCAATTGTGGACCCGGCCATTGCAATTCATGCAACAGTACTTTCCATTAACCCTTCTGTTGATGCGGATGGAATGATAAGTGTCGGACTGTCGTTGCGTGATCCGGCAGCGCGGACAGCCGCTTCAATTTTTCCGGGTGTTCATTGTACAGCCCGGATAACCGTACCGGTAAAGCGGTGCCTCGTTGTTCCTAAAAGCGCGGTTGTGATCCGTTCCGAACGGCCCGTGGTCTTTACCTATAATAACGGGCTGGCGAAATGGAACTATGTAAAAACGGGGCTTGACAACGGTGAAAAGGTTGAAATTTTGGATGGCCTTAGTTCGGGATCAGTGGTCATCGTATCCAATAATCTTCAATTAGCTCACGATTCGCCGGTCAGTATCATTAACCCGTGATCGTAAAATGATTTTGAGTAATTAACCTCATTCGTCAAATGATCAGGTATTTTGTCCAACGTCCCGTTGCTATCCTCGTCAGTCTGCTGGTTTTGGTGCTTTTGGGGCTGTACTTATTCCCTAAAATTCCGGTCTCACTTCTTCCGGAAGCCTCGGTACCTGAAATCCTTGTAAAGGTTCATTACCCCAATATTCCTTCAGCCCAGCTTGAAACAGAGGTGGTGAAGTCATTGCGAGACAGGTTTGCACTGTTGTCTCATGTAACAAATGTGGAATCAACCGCAAGGAACCATAGCGCGTTGATAAGGATAAGATTTGTGTATGGCACGTCAATGGATATGGCATTTATTGCAGTCAATGAAAAGATTGATGAGCTATCATCTCTTTTTCCCAGGGATATGCCACGGCCTCAGGTGTCCCGCATCAGTACTTCGGATATTCCTGTACTACGACTACAGGTGATCCCGAAGGAGAATCAATCACTCGGCGCGGCATCCGGTTTTACGCAGACTATTTTACGAAAACGACTGGAGCGCTTACCGGGTGTATCAATAGTAGATATCAGTGGGTCGCAGGAAATGATCACTGAAGTTATACCCGACCAATCTGCGCTTGCGTCGCACAGGATGACTTCCGCAGATCTCCTGCATGCGATTCAGGAGGCTAACCAGGGAATGGAGAATTTATCTGTTAAAGATGGACAGTATACTTATTTTCTTAGGTTCAGCCGGCCGGAAGCATCTCCTTCAGCAATTGGAAATCTTATGGTGAGATCAGCGGATGATCTGCTGTTACCATTACATACGCTGGCAGCTGTCAGAGAGCGGGTGAGCGATCCGCAGGGGTTTCATTTATTCAATGGGGAAACATGCCTGGTCATGACTGTTCAAAAGCATCCGGAGGCGCGAATGACTGCCTTAACGGAATCATTGGAAAAAGAGATATCCGTTTTTCAGAAAGAATACCCCGCGTACAAATTTGTGATCACCCGCAACCAGGCATTCCTGATGGATGCTGGTATCGATAACCTGAAACAGGATATTTTATACGGAGGCATTCTAACAATGGTCCTGCTTTTCCTGTTTTTGGGAAACTGGGTATCGCCAACGATCATGTGCCTCAGCATTCCGTTATCGTTCATCCTCACCTTTATCTTTTTCTACCTGTTCGGTATAACATTTAACATCATTTCATTGTCGGGCCTCGCCCTTGGCCTGGGCATGCTTATCGACAACTCGATTGTCGTTATCGACAATGTTTCGCGATTACACCGTCTAGGATATACACCGGAAGAGAGTGCTGTCCGCGGAACCACGGAAGTAACTATTCCCGTTATCAGCCAGGTGTTGACGACGGTTGCTGTTTATGCACCGCTGGTCATTATAAGCGGTTTTGCCGGTGTTTTGATAGGTGATCAGAGCCTGGCACTGTCCATCTCGCTTTTTATATCCGTTTGTGTTGCTTTTTTTCTCGCTCCTTTGCTATATAAACAATTCTATAGTTGGCAGCCAAAACTGGGAAAGGAAGATACACGTTTGTATCTGCTTGTCTCAAAGATCTATCACCGGCTTATTGATCATGTTCTTCAACATCGCCGGCTTTACGTCATCCTGATGATTTTATTATTTCCATGTGGCTTTCTGCTGTACAGGTCGATCGGTACAGAAAGCCTGCCGAAAATGGAACAGCTGGAGAGTCTGGTAAAGATCGATTGGAATGAGCCGTTGCAGGCGACGGAAAATCTTCGACGGACGCGTGAGATCCAGCAACGGATCCTGCCGCGGTGTAAGTTGACAGAAGCGGAATCAGGCCTCCGACAGTTCCTGTTGCAGCAGGATCAGGGAATGATACAGGAAACGGAACTGTACTACGCTTGCACCAGCGAAAGAGAGCGTGCAGCCGTTGACAGCTTTCTTGCGAAGATCTTACAGCAACAGTATCCGGCTGCAAGATTCTTTATGGAGCCTGCGAAGAATGCCTTTACGCAATTGTTCACATCCAGCCAGCCGCCTCTCGAACTTCGTTTCAGCCTGGCCGAAAACAACGGGAAATTCGATGTGAAAAAGTTTGAGAAGATGCTTTCTTTTTTGCCTGATCAGTCTTTTGCACGCGGAGAAGGTGTAGAAGAGGAGCAGGCTTTTGCGATCCATTTCGACAGAGAGAAGATGGCACTATACGGCATACCACTGCGAAGTGTGGAGACTGTCTTGAAGCAGTTGTATGGTACCCTTCTGATCACTGAGATGAAAGTATTCGGCTCTGTAAAGCAGATCGTTCTTGGTAGTGGCACATCAGGCCATGAGCAATTGCGCACGACCGTTCAGGGACGTAGCGGGGTATATTATCCACTGGCTTCTTTTATTTCGTTTCTGCCCATCCAGCTTCCGAAAAGCGTCACTGCCGACAAGAACGGTCCTTACTATTCGTTGATCTACCAGACCACACCAGAGAATATCGAAGCCTTTCAGCAGTCAGTTCGCCCGATTGCAGCGCGGCATGGCTTTACGGTCTCTTTTCACGGCTCTTATTTCGATGGTGTGGACCTTGTACATCGGCTAGGGCTTGTTTTCGTTATTGTATTGCTGTTGACCTTTGTGATCCTGGCTTTTCAGTATGAAAGTTTCCTGCTGCCTCTGCTCGTGATGCTTGCCATACCGATCGGTATAACGGCCGGGCTGTTTGCACTTTGGATCTCGGGCTATACGCTTAATGTGATGTCGGGAATCGGATTTATTGTTATTCTCGGTTTGATCGTCGACGATCCCATATTAAAGATCGCTACACTTAACCGGTTGCATAAAGAGGCGCTGGCGAGCGGTGTATCCATGGATGAAGCTTATCTGAAAAAAATGGTGCACCAGGCTGGTTCCATCTGCCTTAAGCCGTTACTGATGGTATCTCTCACTACCAGTGCGGCGCTTCTTCCCATTTTATTTTCCGGAGGGATCGGAAATGATCTCCAAAAGCCCATGGCATGCGTCATTATCGGAGGGCTCACTGCCGGTACTTTCTTTACCACCCTTTTTATTCCTTTAGCATATTGGTATGCGCACAAATTTATTAAACCTTCGTATGAAAAAACTATTACTGATCCTCGGAATGCTTTGGGTTAAGGACGGTCCATCTCAACTGGTCTATACGCTAAACGAACTGGTGTCAATTGCCAAAGAACGTTCTTATGAGACAACCATCGCGAAAGAGAAACTGGCTGTACGCCAGTTCGAATGGAAGGCGTTCAAGGCCGAACTGTCCCCCTCGCTTACGTTATTTGGTAATCTGCCTGTTTATAATAAAGAGTTCTACGGTGTACGCCAACCCGATGGCAGTATGCGTTATTTGCCCATTCATCAGCAAAACAGTAATATTGGTTTCACGGTGTCTCAACCATTGCTTTTTTCGGGTGGGAGCATCGCCGTCAGCAGCGACCTGAAACGTTTTGATGATTTTGGTGACAAATTCCGCCAATACACCAGCACACCTGTATACATCAGTCTTCATCAACCCCTGTTTGGCTTCAATGAGTGGAAATGGCGAAAAAAGATCGCGCCTTTGCGGCTTGAAAATGCCCGCCGTATCTGGTCACAGGATCAGGAAGAGATCAGCCTCGATGTTGTGGAATTATTTTATAACCTGATGGATGCTCAAACAGAAGAAGAACTTGCCGCAACGAACCTGAAACGGGTGAATGAAGACCTTGGTATAGAAGAGGCGAGGATCAGCAAGGCCACTACATCCACGGAAATCATTCTGCGGTTGAGAGGACTAAAAGTAGATTCTGAACGTCGTGTACTCCGTGCTGTTACTGATAGGGAGAACGCCTTATATGCACTGAAGCAATACCTGCAGCTTGAAGAAAAGGCGATCGTCCTGAATACAAACCTACAGGTGCCTGGCTATGTAATTGACGAAAAAACGGCTATTGAATATGCACTTAAATCAGGGCCATTATTATCAACTGCTGAACTATCCAAAGTGGAAGCAGAGAGCGAGGTTTCCAGAACCCGGAAACAACGGTTCGCCGTTAACCTGCAAGCAAGCTATGGATTGAATAACACCAGTAATACATTGAGTGATGCTTACCAGGCACCGAGGTCGCAGCAGCAGTTCTCTGTGGGTTTTTCTGTACCGTTGATCGACTGGGGACGAAACCTTTCGAATGCACGTGCCGCGAAAGCGTATCTCTCACAGGTGAATGCCACCGCTGATCAGCTTAAAAGAGACGTAACAACTGAAATTCACAACCTGGTCAGTTGGCAGAAAATGGCAAATCTTGAACTTCAATTCTCCGCATCTGCGGATTCGATCGCGCAGGCCAGGTACGATCAGGCTACATTGTCGTACCGCAGCGGTATGTTAGCGCTCACCGATCTGGCTATTGCGCAACAGGAAAAAGATGCCGCCAAGAAGATGCGTTTAAATCTTGAACGCCGGTTATGGGAGCTTCACTTCCGTATTCGTCAAATTACGGCGTTCGACTTTGCCACGGGCCGCGAGTTGTATCTCAAAATAGATTGAGGCCAGGCTCAGCTGTTTATTATTTCTTTGAAACTGATTTCAAACCTTCCGTCTGTCTGGTAATAATAGCTGCGCCTGGATTTACAATATCTAATGGGTGCGCCAAGGCTTTTCATCACTTGCAGGTATCCATAAATGCTTCTTTCTGAAATCCGGATCCGTCTTGCCAGATCCTTCGGAGTGCCAGTTCCTTTAATACTGATGAGGTGATCGATGGTTTGAAACCGATTAAGATGTTCGAATGCCATAAAGAGTAGTTGATAAGGTTTAAATATCCGCGCCCACGCATAACTTGTATTCACAGTAGCTTTGCTGAATGTTGAAATTCTTCTGATATAGCGTTGCGCTACCGGACGGTCAGTAATGTGTGGATGGAGATATATAAATGTATATTCTTTTTCTCTTGCTTGCTATTCTGACATATTAGAAAACGTTAAAATTTTGTGGTGATAAGTGATTGCGTTTATTGATAATAGGTGAAACTGCTTATCTAAAGAGGTGTCGTGTGAAAGAGTATTCAGAAAGGCTTACTCCCATGTCAACTTAAGGGTTGACTGGCGTAGAAGTAACGCGGCGAACGCGGCGATACGCAGCGGACGCAGCAAAAAGAACCTCTTGTATTTCGCCGCGCTCTCCGCGTATCGCCGTGTCCGCCGCGTTACTTCGTCGCTGCTAACTAAACGACATTGGATTTCAATCGCGGGTGGACAAGTAGGGTGGAATGACGATCTCTGTGGATCTGTTCCATCATTCATTCCCCACGGTTAGCACCCTATCTTTTGTTTTGTCTCTCAAAAAAGTCTCGAAGAAAATCATCCCGTCATCCCGGGCGTCAGATTTCATCCTGCAAAGTATACGTCTTGGTCTTTTGAACCGCAGGATCGGAAGGAGGGGAAGCTGATTTCTCTTACACAACGAACCCGTCGCTCATCCCGGTTATCCGGTTGCCCACTCAGTCAGAGCAAATCCGAGCGTCCTTACCATTTAATTTGGCCTGCCATTAATGGCATAAAATTTACCACATGAAACACGCAAATCTACTGCTGTCGTCGCTGATGTTCGTCCTTGTCTTCTCTTCGGGCTGCAGCAAAAACAAAAACACCAATGCGCCTGGTACGCCCGGAGCTGCGAAGTATCCCTCCACCATAACCAAGACTGATGCATCCGGCCGGATATCCACCACGTATGAGTACAACGACAAAAACCAGCTCATCAAGTACAGAAGAGAAGACGGGGTTAGGCGCGATTTCGGCACAGCCATCATCTCGGAGACGGTTCCTACGTTAACGTTTACGGCGACCAATACCTGGATTTTTGAAAATATGACGACTCAAAACGTCTACGACGGCGGTTCGGTCGGTAAAATGTTGTGGGAATCAACATACGTATTCACAAATGGCAGTACACGAACGGATAAACGCGGCATCCCTCTTTTCACAAGTGCAGCGGATGGGCGTATGGAAAGCTCTCAGACCATGTTGTATGTACCTGACCCGGCCACGACCCTTTATTACACCTATGATGACAAGAAGAATCTCAAACAAATAGAATTCTTTCGATCTAATGAGCCCTCCCGGCCGTACACCCGGTTAAAAGTAACGGGCGTAGACGATAAACCATCCACCTTCAGTGCCGTGCGCGGATACCAATGGTTATCCTACCCTCAGGCTTATGCAGTGGACTATTCATTTGCATTCTGCCGTAACAACCCGACGCAGATTGTGATTGAATCGTACGACCAGGCCAGCAATTCCTACAAGGTGGCTGAGCAGAATGATTTTACGTATGCGTATGATGCAGAGGGGTATCCTGTCACGATCAATGTTACTACTACTTATTATACGGCTACCACCACGAGATACAGCGTGTCATATACGGTTGTATACAAGTAGATCCGGTACGAAGACTTAAATACAGCTGATCTTCATTTGAATTCCCTTGTATCTTATTTGATATGCCTTAGGAAAGAAAACCCGCAAGTCCCTGATTTGCGGGTTTTCTTTTTCTACGCATTATAGGTTGCTGTGACGACAAGATCTTAATCAGTAGCGTCCGACTTGTACGATATATTTTAGCTGCTGAGGAAGTTTAAACTGGAGTTACCATTAATCCTGCTATGCGACACTATCAGTCTTTTCGCAATGGAGCGGGGGGTAAAGCAGGAAAGATCAGTGCCCGGGAAATGAACACCAAATTAAGGTTGCCGGTATAACCGGGATGTACAATTACGTAAAGCCTGACCATCATTTGCCAGGTGACCGAAAAACCGCCGGCGTGTAAGTCTTCCATAACACGTGGCTTAAAAAACCTGCCTGTACAGAAGAAATTTGCCGTAAGCACGAAATGAATACGTTTAGAAAAATAAAGAGGAATTATGGGGCTTTGAAATCAACTGTTCCGTATGTATTTCTTATGGCCCTGTTGGCTCTGAAAATTTCGAAAGGGGCGTTTTCCGGTAAAGTGGACGGCTCAAAACTGACTTCACAGCTGTCAAGCAGGATATGAATCTCAATAGTCTTATCACTGCCGGAAATGATCAGCTCACGCTCACCTTTCCATTTAGCATTAGAAAAAAAGTATCCGAAATAGTAAGTAGTGGTTCCTCCCTCATATAAATGCACTCTGCATTTTTCCTTTTCGTCTTCCAAGACACTAAGGAAGAAATCAAACTTTTTCAAATCCGGAATGATCGACAACTGTGCCTGTAACCCTGGATTATTCGGATGAGGAAATGTCTTGGCCGTAAACTCGAAATGAAATTTGTTTTTTAGAATCATTGCATTTATCGTATTCAAATTATCCAAGCTGAGTTTTCTCTCGTGTTCCGCAATTCTGCTCAAGCCTAAATGCATTATATCAAGACGTGTTTGCTGTTGAACAATTGATTCCAGGTTTTCAAAGCCTGGATCAGCCGGGTAACGGACATTTACATATATTTCATTTCGGTTCATCTTGACAATCACTTCGTCAAGCGTTTCGTCAATCTGGTTCACACTAATGTAGCTGTAGTGATTTTCGTGACACTGAGCGAGTAGAAACTCATAAATTATTGCGATGGATCCCGCTTGAGGCCCACCGACCCCGTGCATAATTGTCGATCCTAATTTTAGTTGTGTTTTCATTGGTAATTTTGGGTCTCGCGGAACTTTTTTATACATTACGGGTCATAGCCAATTGCAAATAACTACTTTAATAATCTTTGCTTTCAAAAGTCAAATTGTTCTCAGTATCCGGAACATAAAAAATGTCTAGTTTTTCCAGTAGTCCGATTCCGGGTTCATCTCGGCACTTCTAAGTTTGTTTAAATCGTAATCTACTTCTAGGTACATATCTTCATATCGAAATACACCCGTTTCAAAATTCAGCACTATGGTGTCGATCATACTAAAAACTGAATCAAAGTATTTCGGCCGAAAATCCACATATCCTATAGGTGGTGACACTAGGCAAAGGCATTGGCAATCAGAACGATTCTTATCTATTTCATAAAGCACGAAATCGCCACTAAGCTGCATATCAAAGGAAATTGAGTTTTGCGCCATCCCATATGTTTTTGACCTTCGGCAAGAACCTGCTCAGCATATTTTAAACTTTGGTATTGTACCGATCAGATTAAAATTTAATGAATCAGTATTTCCGGTACCGTCATACTCCATCCCACCTTTCCATTGGTAAATACTAAATAGTAGAGGGTCATTCATATTCCATTTATCAAGAACGCTTTTTATGCTGGCATCATCTAAAGGTTCGAGAAATTTATCATACAATGGTTTACAGTATTTTTGTAAACACTTATCAAGTGATGCAATATATTGCCCTATTGATTTCATACTTTTAATTTATAATGATGCACGGTCACGCGATGTAGCTTCGAAAGATAAAACAATTATTGCAGCTTTGATCGCTGCACCGACAAGTGAAAATCCTCCCACTCTTTGCGGTGCTGTCGATCCGGGAGCATCTACAGGCGTTGGTTGAGGTTGAGGGGTGGAACGTTGAGCTATGGGTAAGCGAACAGGTACAGGCACATTTACCGGCTCGGGTACAAATGTTGTTTTACCAGATCCCCATTCACTATTAAGGGCCAAAACGAATAAGCTTTCATAACAGAAGATAGAATATTCGCAGATTTTTATCGATCCAGCACGCAGTAAGTAGAGGGTATGCGAAAGGTAAAGTTCCCGGCGATATGATTGCTGTAATGGAAAAGCAGGATGCAAATTTCAGTTTTGGCTTCCACTTCATGAACAAAGAAAAAAAATTCCCTTTAAAGGAGATGTATTTTCCCCGAGGCTTACACAGTAAAAGACTAAAATGGTTGCGGATATTCCTAATAAAACCTAATTTGGTCCCACATCGCAAAAGGCCATTTCTTAAGTACTTGATCAATCTAGATTAATACAGACGTATTCATGAGAGTTCTGCTAACTATTACATTGTTGACTGTTTATTTTTTTGGAAGTGCGCAGGTGTCACTACAGGCATTATCTCTTAACAAGGGAAGATACTATGTTGGATTCAGACATTATATAGCCTACGATAGTACAAGAACTTATAAACGTAGTGGCGAGTGGAGTAATAAATCGATATACAGGCCAATTCCTGTAAGCGTATGGTATCCACGAGATATTTCGGATAAGACTAAGTCTCTCACAGTACTTGACTACATGCATATTTTTAAAGAAGAAGCAGAATGGGAATATCTACCGGATTATCAGATACTCGATTGGTTCGGCTATCCTGATACTCCTGAAAACCGTGCACATTTTAGAGAAGCAACCAGTGCTTTTGAGGGCGGTAAAGCTGCAAAAGGAAAATATCCTGCTATAGTTTATGCACCGAGTTTTCAGGCTTCGTCTATTGAAAATTTTGCTTTGTGTGAGTACCTGGCCAGCTATGGTTATATTGTAATTGCAAGCCCTTCCCGTGGCGCGGAAACAAGATCTATGGGCATGGATGCGGGAAAGGATATGGAGACCCAGGCGCGTGATATCGAGTTTCTCATTAAGGAAATTATACAAAACCGGCAAGCCGATATGGAAAAGCTGGCAACGATAGGTTTTAGTTTCGGAGGGTTATCGAATATATTGACTCAAATGAGAAACAATTTAGTGAAAGCCATTATAAGCCTTGACGGAAGCATTAAATACCAGTACACAACGCTGAAAAAATCGCCATATTACAAAATAGAAAAAACAGATGTGCCCTTTATTCATATGGCTCAGAAAAATATTCCACCCGAAGTACTAGCCGAAGACAAAATTGACTCCTCCCTAAATCATGCATTTGATTTTTATGATGACTTGCTTTACAGCAAAGCTTACAGCTTTAAATTTCATGACCTGACCCATATGTATTTCTCCACATTAGGAATACTTTTTCAAGAAAGAGATAAACGGCAAGATAAAACAGACAAAGAAATTATGGAATCTTACCGGTTGACCGCTCTTTATGCTTTGAATTTTCTCAATGCTTTTCTTAAGAACGATCGGTCAGCACATGCCTTTCTGGAAGAAACGCCGGAGAACAACGGAATTCCTGCTGGCCTGATTTCTAAAAAATCAAAACAACCACGGGCGAAGGAAATGAGCTTTGAAGATTTTAATGGCCTGATGTATTCCAGGCAATATAAAAATCTCGATCCTTTATATGATTCGCTGCTGGCAGTGAATACAAGATTTAAACCGGAAGAAGGGAAATTAAATAACCTGGGCCTTCAATTGTTATTTAATACAAGAACTTCACAACAAGGGATCAGTGTACTGGAACTTGCAACAAAAATTTATCCTCAATCAGCTAATCTATTCGATAGCCTTGCGGAAGCTTATTTCTTTGTAGGCGATACAATATCTGCGACTGAAAATTTTAAACAGTCACTTACTTTAGATCCACAAAATCAAAATGCCATAAAAAAACTAAGATTGCTGGAGAAATAGTTCGCGCTTGTGTATTAACTCTTCTTTGGTTTCGTAGTCGCGAATGAAAGATTTATAATCCTTTTGTCAGACTGATGATACCCCAACCAATAGTTGTCGGGCAGATGAGATGGCAATAGCAGAATCTCTCGTAATTGCCAGGCATGGCTTTACCACTGAGCTTCTTTGACTGGCGGAAGTTATGGTGATGTGATTCCTACTTTAATTTTTAAATGAGACAAACTGCCACCGCATTACTCGTCGTTCATTCATCCGCTTCACATAAAATCCATCCGATTTATATGAAGCCTTGCCATTTTCGATTCCAGTGTAGTCGGTTTGATTTTTAGCAACTCAGCGGCACCATTTGTACCCCTGATGCGGCCTTTCGCTTGTTTCAATGCGGCGATGATATATGTCCGTTCTTTTTCCCGCTGAGACGCACGCATGCCTTCCATAGAATGATCGGCAACGGTGGCAGGAGTTTGGGTGAAGTCGGTGAAAAGTATTTTTGCAAGATTAAGCGGCGAAAGACCGTCATTGAGCACAACGGCCTGCTCGATGTTATTTTCCAATTCACGGATATTGCCTGGCCAGGAATATGCGAGCAGTTCTTCTTTCATCGAATCGGTGATTCCATGGAATGGTTTACTGAACAGCTTGCAGAATTTATGTGCAAAGTGATCAGCCAGCGCCGGGATATCCGATTTGCGTTCACGAAGCGGAGGTAATGTAATAGGGAAAACATTTAGACGGTAATAAAGATCCAACCTGAAATTTCCCTCGCCTATTTCCTTTTCAAGATTACGATTGGTAGCGGTAATGATCCGGACATCCACTTTTATAGAAACGCTTCCGCCAACATATTCAAATTCCCTTTCCTGAAGTACGCGTAATAGCTTGACCTGCATGGCTAGCGGTAATTCACCAATCTCGTCGAGAAAAATAGTGCCTGTGTGCGCCAGTTCAAATTTTCCCTTCCTTTTTTCTACCGCGCCGGTAAAAGCACCTTTTTCATGACCAAAAAGTTCTGACTCGATCAATGTCGGCGGAATAGCCGCACAATTTACTTTGATGAAAGGCCGCTCAGCCCGCGGCGATAATGCATGAATAAGACCCGCCACCCTTTCTTTTCCCGTGCCGCTTTCACCCAGCAATAACACTGAAGTGGTATAGGGAGCAACCTGCGCTGCAAGATCAAGGGCGGTCAGCAATAAATGATCTGTGCCAATGATTGTGTCAAAAGCGTTGTTTGCAGACAGTGTGTTTTTATTTAGCTGGCCGGAAGGCAGGTTTGGCTGCGATGCTGATGACGGCGCATAATATTGTGTTTGTTCCGTCAATCGCTCTAATGCTGGTTTCATTCTTTCCAATAAGGCTATATGATCTTTGGAATAAGCTTGTACCTGCCGGCTGTAAAGGCTGAAGTGTATGGAAAGTCCATAGCCCAACGCAATGGGAAACATTAACGCAGTTCTTTGCCGGAAGTGATACCCCATCAGGCCTTGCAGGGAATAGTCTGCTTTCCGCCTGGTCTCTGTTTCAAGGTCGCAGATCGCCGGCAGGGAAGAAGCGCAGTTCTTTCTCCCGATGATGGCCAATTGTTTCTTGCTTTGACCGGTAACAGTTTCCAGCTCCGATTTACCTATAAATTGGTATTCGTCAAAACCGATACGAACGAATGCTATATCATTAAATTCTCCTCCATCTGACGGCCTCATTCCCGAGGTAATCAGGTCGAACGGAATAAATGATTGAAGAGCCTGGGCCATTTTCAACAGCTTATCTGCTATGTTGCCCGTCTCTTTACCAATACCTGTTAATCGCTTTTGTAATTCATCTTCGCGTCGCAGTTTTGCTTCAAGACTGTGCGTATGCCTGTACCACGCTATATCGAGAGCGATGAGGAGATCCTGCTCGCGGAAGGGTTTAACCAGGAACCCATAAGGTTCGGTAGTTTTAGCCTGTTCCAATATTTCCCGGTTTGAGTTAGCGGATAAATAAAGAAACGCAATATTGTCTGCTCTTAATTTCCGGGCGAGGTCGATGCCCGATAAATCGCCCTCAAGTATAATGTCGACAATCACCATGTCAGGCTTTTGCTCCTGAATCAGTTCTTCCGCCTCTTCTGCAGAGACAGCGATACCCATCACTTTATGGCCTGCACGCATCAACAGCAACCGAAGGTCATTGGCAACGATAAATTCATCTTCAACGATCAGGACTTTTTTACTCATTGGTTAATACTTAATTGATTGTTGCAGACGTATCTTCTATTTGTTTTTGGAGAAGAGCAAAACGTATTTTGATATGCAACCCGTTCTCGCTTTCGATATTCAGCTGTCCTTTTAATTGTTTTGCAAGCCCCCGTACCAGTTCCATACCAAGAGAATTCTGCTCGCTGATATCAAAGTCAAGTGGTAAGCCAATGCCATTATCAGCAATTGTCAGTGATAAGTGATCTGCACCTTTCTTCTGTAAACTGATCATGACCAATCCTCTGGCGTTATCCGGAAAAGCATATTTGATACTGTTTACGACACATTCATTGATGATCAGTCCGAGTGGAATGGCCTGTGAGACATCGAGGTTCAATGCCGCAATGTCCTGTTCGATAGCGACCCTGTTACCTGACCCGAGGCTAGTCTGGACGTGCATGATCAATTCGTTCACATATCCTGGCATCGAGATCGTGGCAATATTGTTTGACTGGTATAGTTTCTGGTGTATCAGGGACATTGCGAACACACGCCGCTTACTGTCCTGGATGGCTGCGTGTGCTGCTTCATTGTTGATGTATACAGCCTGTGAGCTAAGCAGACTTGTAACGATCTGAAGATTATTTTTCACACGATGATGGATCTCTTTTAGCAGCCACTCCCTGTCTTCCAAGAGTTCCTGCAGTTGTTCATTCTTCTGAGAAATAAGAGCATTATTACGTTTTCGCAGTTTATTTTGCCGGTATAATAATATCGCAATAATGATCATGGCGGCAATGCCGCCCAGCGTTAAATTCCTTAACCTGTTTGCCTGTTTTAAATTGGCATCTTTCAACGCGGAAGATTCATTGAGCGAGGCGATCTCTTTTTCTTTTTCCTGAGTATTGTATAATACGCCCAGCTCTTCTGCCTGCCTGAATTTGGTGATCCGGAAATTTGAGTCAAGCAGCTGCACATATTTTTCGTAATGTAACAATGCCGCCGTCTTATCGCCTAATGCGAGGTCAGCGCGAATCAGCATGCGGTAGTTAGATAGTTCCTTCCCAAGACGCCGGTCAATGTTGAAGGAATCAGAAAAATAGGTTTCCAGGTATTCTTTTGTTTTGAGATATTCCCCGCGGTTGAAATGGATATAAGCGAATTGTTCATTCACGGTTTGCCTGCGTAGTGGCCCACGGCTTAGTTCAGCTTTACTTTCGAGAGAATCCATTTTTACAGCAAAGTGATAGGCTGAATCCAGCATTCCGAGACGCATATATCCATTTGAAAGAATATGGTTGTAGTTGAACTGATCAATAATGGAATGGGGAAATCCTACTTTTTTGACAATTTCCTGTGTCAGCTGAAGTGCTTGCCTGGCCTTGCCTTCATCGCCCATCCAGTCAACGATAGTGCCAAGCACATTATACACGGCCATGTTACGATCAGTCACGAAGCGACTGGCAGCACGCTGCATCATTTCGAAAGATTCTTTCTCTCTTCCTTCTAAAAAATAAAGATCTGCTCTTCGTGTAAAGAAGAACCCCCAGCCGATACTATCGCGCGTTTCTGTGGCGGTTTTCATCGATTGGAGCGAATACCGGAACGGATCTCCAAATTTTCCCTGCAAAAGTGAGATGAGTGATAGCGCATCTGTCATGTAATGCGTATAGGGAAACCGCATGGCATCCGCTTCTGCCAAAGCTTTCAGCAGCGCTTGCTGAGCTCCGTCAAGCTGCATGGTAACGATGAGCATATAAGCAAGATCTGTCGAGCTGTTGACAAATGCTTCTTGATTATCTAAACTGTCATAGAGGCGGGCAGCAGCTTCAAGGTCAATGATTTTTTGATTGAATGTTTCAGGCGTTGGTTTCGTGTATATGCCGCGATAAGCCAATGCCCGGGCTGTCATCTCCCTGTCGCCGTTCTTACGGGAGTCGCTGATCAGTTCATCGAAGATAATGCTGCCTTTTTTATCATTTACCTGTACATACATCTTTCCCAGTAAGCACTGTGCGATCCTTCGAAGCCGTGATTCTCCGGATGCGTTACTTTCTTTGATGGCCCGCGTCAGAAAGTATTCAACGCTATCGCGATATCTGCTGTAGTTGTCAGGCTCGAATGCATAATAGGCACCCAGCAGCGTCAGCAAGCCTGATCTTTTGTGACCTGTAGCTCCTGATAACGAACGGATGGCAATGCCGGGGTTCCTCGTATCGATCCATCCAGATTCTGCGTGCAGCGCCGGATCATTGATCCCCTCTGCAAGAACGGAATAGCGGCTTATGCCGAGAGAACGGCTGGCAAGAATAAGGGAAGTGTCGTGACCCATTTCACCTTCACTAACCACTACAAAAAAGGTTGAGCTTTGCTGAAGGTTAAGGCGCTGCCAGGATTCTTTGTCTTTCGAGGGATGGTAATAGGTATAAGCTTCACTTCCCTGCTGTGTTGGTTGCGCCTGTGTGGAAGATGAAGTAGTTCCGCAAATTAACAGGAACAGCGCCTTCAGTGGGGGCATTTTCAGCTTTTCGGTTATCATTGGTAAGAAGAGATATGGTGTTAATACAGTTGCCTTGAAATTTTAGTGACGCCACCCGATTTCCTGACAATCACTTTACGCCAGCCTGACGGCAATCATCCCTTATCATCTGGCTGATAAATTTAAGCGAGATTCCAGTAACAAATCACGGATTTAGAAAACTCCGAAACATCGGAGTTCGGAGGTGTAATCTCCGAAATAATGGAGGTTGTCGCCCAGTTACCTCCTGTTCAGGCCACCCAATATTTTAATAGATAGTTGCTTTTCAATCGGTTGAAAGGTGAAAGTTGATACGCTTACCATAACCAGGACTGCTGGCACATATATAGCAATGCTTTCCAAAACCAACTGTTATGACACAACATTCTTCCTGGGGTACACCGTCGCCTATCGATCCTAAAAAAGGTTTCAGGATCCATTTGCTTGTATTTGTTCTCGCAGCTCCCGTCAGCTGGATCGTTTGGTATTTCACTGACAGAACCTATCCATGGCCACTTTGGTCAACCCTGGCTTGGGGCATCGGTGTGCTCTTTCACTATCTCGGTGTATATGTATTTAAAAAAAGAAACAACCATTAAACCAAAACTTATGAGTCAGCAACAAAAAACATTCCGGCGTATTATAACCGGTCATGACAGCAAGGGAAATGCGATCATTCTTTCTGACGCGCCACCGATTCACACGCAACTGGTCGGCGGGCCGGGTGGTCCTACTTTTTTCGAGATCTGGCATACTTCTGAAACTCCCGCAAAGATCCTTTCGCATCCAGGTGATCGCGATGAAGAAGGCCTGATGCTGCCTCCTCCGCTGAATGGCACCCGCTTACGGGTGATCGAATTTCCTCCAGAAGGAGAGGAAATACAAAAACTTACCGCGTCAGACGCTGCCGCCAAATTCAAAGCAATGGGAGAAGAGAAGGCCTCAACAGCCAACAGCTCGGCACCTCATCCGTTGATGCATAAAACTAAAACCGTTGACTACGGCATCGTGCTCGAAGGAGAAATAACACTTGTAGTGGATCTTGGTGAAACAACCTTGCGTACCGGCGATATCGTAATTCAGAATGGAACCAACCATGCCTGGGCCAACCGCTCAGGTAAGATCTGCCGGATGGTGTTCATCCTTATCGATGGAGAATTCAATAAGCCTGATTAAATCTTACCAGCAACCATGCGTATTATACCTCTACCTCCGGAACAACTTACGGAGACGACTCGTCATGTACACGATGAAATAACCAAACTGATCGGCCGGAGCCAAAGCCCAGTGAAAATGCTGGACGAAACAGGGGCATTGCTCGGGCCTTTTCCTCCGATGTTGCAATATCCCGAATTCGGGATTCCCGCATTGACTTTAATGCGCGCCCTGGATACGCATGCAACTTTGGATAAACGTGTTCGCGAAGTGGCTATCCTTACGGTAGCAGCAGCTTACGGAGCGCGCTTTGAGCTTTATGCCCATCAGATCATGGCTGCAGTCGTTGGACTTTCAGGTGAATCCATCGCTATGCTTGCTGCGGGAGCTCAACCGCCAGGACTATCAGAGCAGGAAATGATGGCATATATCATTGCCAGTGCGCTTAGCAACGGAAAAATTCTTCCCGACTCAACATATGAACGCGCCGTTCTCCTGTTCGGTAAGGATGGCGTGGCTGAACTATTCTTCCTGATAGGCGGATATGGCCTTCTTGCGGTTATCCTGAACGGGTATGATATGCCAGCGCCGGATAGGGAAGGGGGATCCTAATCAAATGTCGTTAGTTAAGGAGTTTTCTAAAGCATTTCGATGGCCGATGACCGATGACCGATGGCCGAATCTCAACCCGATAAATAATAACGTTACAGGAGCGTTTCTAAGACAGCAACAATTGTTTTAGGTTCGGCCATCTGCCATCGGTCATCGGCCATCGGACAATTATCGGAAGCTTTCTTAACTAAACGACTTTGGATTCTAATCTGTTGTTGAATAGCTAAGTTGATCAATACAACTCATCTTCTGATGAATATCGAAATCTCATTTTTTTATAATCAAAAACCAAAAACACAAGCATGAAACGATTTAAAAACAAAGTTGTCGTTATTACCGGATCCAATCAGGGAATCGGGTTGGCGATCACCAAACAATTTGTAGAGCAGGGTGCCATTGTATATGCACTCGATATCAAAAGCAGTGCTGAATACGGCAGCGAAGTGACGTTCATTAAAAGCGATGTAAGTAAAGAAGAGGATTGGAATACCAATATCAAAAAGATCATTACTGAACAGGGGCGTATCGATGTACTGGTAAATAATGCAGGTGTGATCTCTTACACGCCCATCCATGAATTGACGATGGAGGAATGGCATCATCTGATCGCCGTAGATCAGACCGGAGTATTTCTCGGAATGAAATATGTTGTTCCTCACATGATGAAGGAGAGATCAGGCTCTATCATCAATACCTCTTCAATCTGGGGAACGGTTGGCGCTGCCAATGTTGCAGCTTATAACGCGGTGAAAGGAGCAGTTGCCCTGCTTACGAAGAACGCCGCTATTACTTATGCAAAGAACGGAATCCGAGTGAATTCCGTTCACCCTGGTTTCATCAATACACCTCTTACGGAAAGCCAGGACGCGGCGCTGAATAAGGTTGTGATCGATGCTACACCGATGGGTAGAGGCGGTGAGCCGGACGAGATCGCCAGTGGTGTATTGTTTCTCGCCAGTGATGAAGCCAGCTATATTACCGGTGCTGAACTGGTGATAGATGGTGGATACACCGCCCAGTAACCCACGTATCAGTTAGCTCAACGCTCACACATTTATATACGTCACAAATGGTTGCAGGTTAACGCCTGGAGCTGGAGGGATATCTATAGCATGAATACATCAACAGGGTGGATATGTTAACATTCCGGAAAGCTTCAGGGGAAGACCTGCAATTTCTGCATAACCAATCAAACAACTATAATGAGATCGATCATCGTATCGCTGCTTGCGGCAGCAACTCTTTCCTCAACAGCCGGATGTAATAACGAAGAAGACGAGCCTCCGACTGTTCCTCAAACATACGTGCTGGTACACGGAGCCTGGCAGGCACCTTATGTGTGGGATTCCGTTAAAGCGGACCTTTCCGCTGAGGGGAATAAAGTAATCGTGGTGGAGCTTCCTGGTCATGGCGCTGATACAACTCCTCCGCATTTGCTGAGCCTTGACGTATATCGCGATAAAGTGATCGAGGCCGTGCAGGTAGCAGACAGCAGCGTGATCCTCGTGGGCCACAGTATGGGCGGAATGGTGATATCGGGCGTGGCAGAGAAGATCCCTTCAAAGATCAGCAAGCTGGTCTACATCGGCGCGTTCATTCCTGCTTCCGGAGAAGCACTGACTGATCTCGCGTCCGCAGACGCAAACTCCAAACTGGGGCCCTTATTGGCTCCCTCTGAAGACCGGCTTACGCTCGATATAAAACGGGATAGCCTTACCTATCTTTTTATCAGCGATGGAAATGACCAGGAAAAGCAACGGGTAATTGATCATTACAGACCAGAACCAGCTATTCCTTTTACCAGTAAAGTAACGCTGACCAACGAGAATTTCGGATCCGTGCCCAAGGTGTACATTAAGACATTACAGGATATAGTGATCTCTCCGGTGCTCCAGGATCGAATGATCGCGGGCGCAGGGATAAAAGCTGTAGAAAATATCAATACTTCGCACTCGCCGTTTCTTTCAAAACCTCATGAAGTGTCCACACTGTTATCGAAGCTTAAGAATTAGTGAATGTGATCCGGATCACTCTTTTTTAGTGATCGGCATCCTTGATCAGCGACTAACAGTAAAGGTACATTTGTGAAACAAACAGCATGAAGTTATTAAGTGATGGAGATGCAGTAACCAGTAAAGAATTAATGATGAAACAGTTAATATTCAAATTCAAAAGGAATGTAAGACATGTACTCACTGCAATGAGTGTTCTGTTTATTTCAGTGATGAACTTCCAGGCAAATGCCCAACAGGTAGCACGTCTCATTCGCTATGAAGTAAACGCGGGAGCAGCGGCCGAGTTCAGGAAAGCAATCAGCAGTTACGTGATGGAATCCCTGAAAGACCCGTCTAATATCTTGTCGGAAGCATATCAGGAAGAAGCAGATAGCTCCGTCTTATGGATCATCGAAAGGTGGAATAGGAAAGAATCATTGGATAAGTCGGATAAG
This sequence comes from Chitinophagaceae bacterium, assembly GCA_040509495.1. Lineage (GTDB taxonomy): Bacteria > Bacteroidota > Bacteroidia > Chitinophagales > Chitinophagaceae > Terrimonas_A. The sequence continues at coordinate 23,434 of JBEVKW010000433.1, forward strand.
AGCCGTTCGTTCGGAAGACTGCAGAGCTTATCAGCGGGATCGTTGAAGCAGCCTGCAAAAATAATCCTGGTAAAAGATCTGGAACCACTATCCAAACAGCAATGGAGAATGGTTGCAAGGAAGGACGACAGGCCGATCACCATTATGTTATTCGTGGATGCAAAACAAGGTGCAGAGCATATTTTTAAAGAAGTATATCATAAAGCCATGCCGGCTTTCCGTGGTGAACCAGGAGTTATTAATTATCAGCTTTCGCAACTGGAGGATGACAGTACGCAGTTTGTGACTTACGAGAAGTTCAGGGATGAGGCGGCGTTTCAGTATCACCTTAATTTTCCGCCGATTCAACCGGTGATCGATTTCCTGAACACGAATATTAAAAAACAGCCTTTTCAATCGGGGCTTCACCGCCTGATCGAATTTGCTCCGCTTACACGTCAGCAATAAAAATTCCATATCAAAAGCAAAAAAATATCAACCAATGAAAAAGTTATTTCTTATCAGTACGGCAGTTCTTTCACTTACTGCCTTTGGGAAAGTAAATGCACAGAACAGTTCTCATGAATTGGAAGTGATGAATCAACTCGCTACATCATCTGCCGTTGTAAATATGCCCGTATCGAAGTTGTTAAATGCTCCAGGTAACGAAGCTTTGAAGTCATTTTTCTTCACGCCTGTAAAAGCAAAAGCCTTACAAGGGAAAAAGATCGCGGTGATCGCCGCAGACGGATTTGAAGAGATCGAATTAACAGGCCCTGTCTGGTATTTTAAACAGTTGGGCGCTACAGTGGAAATCATTGCGCCGAAATTCAACCCGGCCCCGGAGAGATATGGATTGAGTCATCCAGAAATGTCAAAGACGCATATCATGGCTATTCAGTATCTGCAACCGGTTGGTTGGATCAAATTTGACCGCACAGCTGATCAGATCAATGTGAAAGATTATGATGCGTTGTTTATTCCGGGTGGCGCATGGAACCCCGATAATCTCCGTTACGATAAAGACGTGATCAAATTCATCCAGGATTTTAATAAGTCTGGAAAGCTGATCGCCGCGATTTGTCACGCACCCGTGGTACTGGCATCAGCCGATATTCTGAAAGGAAAGAAGCTGACAGGCTACTGGAATATCCAGGTAGATCTGAAAAATGCCGGAGGAACGGTGCTTGAACAGCCTGTCGTAACTGATGGAAATCTCATCACCAGCAGACATCCGATTGATGTAGCTGATTTTTCGAGAGCCGTTGAAAGCTGGCTGACAAAAAAATAAAGGCGAACTAATAAAGTGATCAGCATTTTCAGCAAGCTGATCACTTTTTTTCCAGCAAGGCTCCTGATATACTAACTGGAATAAAAAGGCATTGCCTTTCTGAATCATACGAACACTTCTCCGGAGACTTACACGATATTCTATTTATAAAAATAAAACCGGTTTAAATCTCAACCCGATGATCACTAAGAAACATCTTTCCCTGAAAGATATCTATCGTTTTGCAGGGCAACACCTGATCTGGCTGATACCATGGATGATGCTGGTCCCCGGTCTGCATTATCTTACTGGCTGGCGCTTTTTCACTATTCCCTGGTTGCCATTGTCACTGATCGGTACGGCAGTTGCTTTTTATGTCGGGTTTAAAAACAACCAATCATATGACCGGCTTTGGGAAGCGCGGAAGATATGGGGTGGCCTTGTGAACAGTAGCCGGAAGTTCGCCGCGATGGTCAGGAATTATGCTTCACAAGAATCAGCAGAGCCGGGAAACAGCACATCAGCGAGAAATCAAATTATTTACCGCCATATCGCTTACCTGTATCAACTGCGGGAACAAATGCTAAAGCCAGCGCCCTGGGAGCACGTTCAGTTGAAATGGATATACGGCAAGTATAACCGGCTGAGACGCCAAAAGCATTTCGATAACTTCAAGGGTGAATTGGAGCAACTCGATGTTAAGAAGTATTTACAGGCAGAAGAAGTAGCTGCCCTCGGCCGCTTCAGCAATAAGGCAACTCAGCTTCTTGACAGGCAGACCAGTGCTGTCCAGCTTCTGCATAAAGAACACGGGATAAACGCGGTGCAGCAGGTCGATATCCAGAGCGTGATCAACCAGTTTTACGATGACCAGGGCAGGGCAGAGCGTATCAAAAATTATCCGTTTCCACGCCAGTACGCGAGCCTCAGCTTTGTATTCATTTGTCTTTTCATCTTTCTCTTACCGTTTGGCATAGTCACTGAATTTGAGAAATTGGGCACGCATATGATCTGGGTGAGTGTTCCTGTCGGAGTGATCATCGGGTTCGTGTATGTAATGATGGAATTGATCGGTGATTATTCTGAAAATCCTTTTGAGGGATTGCATAATGATATTCCTATGCTAGCCATTTGCCGGACCATTGAGATCGATCTATTGGAGATGATCGGGGAGGAGCATATTCCTTTACCGATTATGCCTAAAGATGATGTGCTTTTGTGATAAAAGACTTTGCTAATTACAAACAAGACAACAATCGTGGATTATGGATATCTTGCCGATTAAGCATAATTCGCGCTATGCGAAAAGCTATTCCAACTTTGGACATATTCGAAATCTCGTTGCGGAAGCATTTCCGAACCCAGCAGGGTTCAATAAAAGATTGCTTATCTATGGCGATAACGAAATGTATTTTCAGCTTTTCGGGTTTTTCTTTTTTTACTCCACAGCTATATTTCGCTACCGGGCTGACTTGAACCCACTTCATTTCTGCGCCCATTCGATGATGCGCTTGAATGTTTCCAAATGCTTTCCTAATCCGTGTCCTTTACAAGGGCTATTGGGTTTGATAGGGTTATCTCTCACAAACATCTTAAACTTCATTATCTCCGTATCAATTTGAGACAGATACATGCCGGGGAATTTCTCATCAACAAAACGATGCACATGTGTGTGCTCGGTTGGGTTTAGTTTCATTCCGGTAGGTTCATTTCAGGCGCTAAGTATGGTTGACATTTGATGACTCAATATTTCAAATAATCCTTCATCCAAAAAGCTGAAATAACCTTCTTCTGAAATGATCAGGTGATCGAGCAGCCTGAGAGTTACGAAATCACTTCCGTGCATCACTTGTTGTGTGATCGATTTTTCTGCGGGCGATGGTTTCAGCCGTCCGCCGGGATGGTTGTGAATGGCGACAAGGGAGAAGGCGTTTTGCTGCAGCGCCAGGCTGTGTACTTCGCGGGGATCGATCAGTACTTTGTTTTGTTTGCCTAATGCGAGGAGTTCAAAAGTTTTTCCAGAGCGAATATCCGGGTTGGCAGATTCATCGCCTACAAAGCGTTTATCTTTTTAATGATCTTAACTACTCCGTCAACTCCATATAAGATTTTCCCAGGATCACAGCCCAACCATTTAAGTATTTCAATGATCAGGTCATAGCGCCGCAACATTGCAGGTAAAAAATTAAAGGGTCACTTAGGTGGCCCTTTTTGATTTACATAGCATGTTGTTTCATTCTTCGCTAACAGTTTAGAATCTTCTCTACACTACTGAGGCTTTAGTCAATCATTTAGTCGCTAAGCATTGCTGATGTTTTATTGCTCAATATTTCAAATATCCTTCATCCAAAAAACTGAAATAGCCTGCTTCTGAAATGATCAGGTGATCAAGCAGTCGGAGATTTACGAATTCACTTCCTTTCATCACTTGTTGTGTGATCGATTTGTCTGCGGGCGATGTTTTCAGCCGTCCGCTGGGGTGGTTGTGAATGGCGACAATGGAGCAGGCGTTTTGTTGCAGCGCCAGGCTGTATACTTCGCGGGGATCGATTAGTACTTTGTTTGAGTGCCTAACGCGAAGACCCCAGAAGTTTGTTCCTTATTGGCAAAATTTCGTTGATGAAAATCACGCCAATTTATTTCTGTTCATTTAATCTAAGATAACCTAGAAGATGTTCTAGCAATTCTTGCACGGAAAAAATATCATTCAATTTTCTTTTGCTATAGTGTGCATTGATAAAATAATAATTCAAATTTGTGCCATTACCCTATGGCATATTCGCAGATATATTTTTCACCCACTGGAGGATTTGTTAACCTTCATCTACTACACGGCGCAGAGGAGCTGCGATCTAATTCAACAGCGGCAGTTATTATGGCTGATCATGGCCATGTTGTCGAATTGCTGCCATCAATTCCTTCTGCTGAGATTGAAGAAAGAAATAAATGGTTATGGGATGTGTCGGGTAATAAAAACCCGGACGTTCGCATTGACGGATATAAGATAGGTGATATAAAAACTCCTGATCCGAACATTCCGGTTAAACAGGCTACCATCAACAGATGTGTATATACCTGTGCGAGACAAAAGGTGCCGTTAGCAATTATTAATTTGTTAGGACGTGAATATGCTGTACAAGACTTGAAGAAAGGCATTGTTGGCGCGTTGCAGCCCGATCGAAACAGAAGTATAGAAGAAGTGTGGCTTATCACAAAAGCAGGAGGACTGTTCAAGATCCATCGCAGTATCGTATTCGACGACAGTATATATGAGCGATTAAAAGTAGTATAAACAGGGAGGGCGATTGCCTCTGTCGAGGTAATCGCCCTTCTGCGTTGGCTTCTAGTCGCAACCGAAGCAGTACAAAGATATAATTCTTAGGTTAAAAAGAGAAATTTTCAGCTTTGAAAATTGTTTAGCAAACCCGGCTTTAGTTTCGGGTATAAATTCACGGCGATTCATTTTGTCAATTGTGTCCTTGCCTGTAACGAACCCGACAACTCTCAAGCGTAGTGCGTATGTCTCCAACTGCGCGCCGGTCTGGTAGAAACCGTCCGCCCATATAGACAGGAGGGCAGCATTTCCTTCATATAAAGAAACAATCTCCCGAAAACCTCATTTCCTGTTCCCAGCTGTAGCGACGGCGCTTTCTATAGTTAGAGAGGGGACGGTTTTGCGAAACCGATGCGTAGGTTGAAAACTACGCATAACTCGTGCTACGCGAAATGTCATTCCAAATCTGAACGTACTTGAAATAACGCTGCTGAAGTATTTGCAAAGCCAGCAGGGCAGAGGCGGGCTTCGCCCAAGGGCCCTATGCCGAAACTTTAGCGAAGGCATACGTAGCCCACCCGAGGATCAGGATATATTACAAAAAAAACCCGCCGTCGCTTTCGCTTCGGCGGGCAGAGTCGGGACGACTAGATTCGAACTGGTCTCGTAATAAGTTATACATCAGTAGCTTTTTAAGATCATTTTCAAAAGACTCATGGAATGACTCAAGAAACACCGTCTTTTAGTCAAGAGCTTATCAAATCTACTCGATTTATACATAATCGGATCTATTGACCTTTGCACCTTTTAAAATGCAAATGGCAATTCAGTAGCACTCAGTTGATCAATGTCGAAAACCACTTAATGATAGCAGGATCGCTATGGCTAAAAAACTGACTCTCCCGGGTGTCAAGTGTTTGAATCAATGCCATTTCATCATCCGTCAACTCAAAATCAATAACACTGGGGTTTTCTTTCAATCGATCTTTCCTTACCGATTTGGGAATAACGACAAAGTTTCGTTGCACCAGCCACCGCAGCACTATCCTCGCTATCGATTTTTATACCTTTTGGCAATTTTTGCGGAATGGGGGATGAGAGGCGAAATTGGAATGACAGTGACATGGAGTTGCCACATAAAACGAGTTTTCAGTATTTTTAATCCATGTATGAAATTTTTCGGCAATATCTCGATACAAAGATCAAGCTAACCGCAGATGAATCGTTGAAGATCCAGGAATGTGCGATCATTAAAAAGGTCAGAAAGCATCAGTATCTGCTGCAGGAAGGTGATGTCTGGAAATATGACGCATTTATCAGCAAAGGGTGCCTGCGGACCTATGCAATCGATGAAAGAGGAGATGAGCATGTAATCGGCCTGGGTATCGAAAACTGGTGGATTGGTGATCGTGAAAGCCTTTTATCTGGAAATCCCTCCAAGTTCAATATTGACGCTGTTGAGGATAGTGAACTGGTGTTATTTGCCCATCAGAATTTTGAGAAATTATGTATGGATATTCCAGCTTTCGGAAATATGGTCAGCCAGATCTTGCAGCGCAGTTTCATTGCTTCGCAAAACCGGATACAGGCCGCCCTAAGTTACACAGCGGAAGAAAAATACCGATCATTCCTTGAAAAGTACAGTGTATTTGCAACGCGGATTCCACAGAATATGATCGCCTCTTATCTTGGTATCTCCCCGGAGACACTTAGCCGCGTCAGAAAGAGCGTTTCAAAAAAGCATTGAATGCGTTTTTAACCCTTACTGAAGGGTATGCTCTTGACCTATGTCAAGATTTTTCTTGTTTTACCTCAACGTGCAGGTTCGGCAGGTTTTTCATTTTTGTGGTGTCAATAAAGACACACTAAAACAGAAAATCATGTCAAAGACAATTTTTATTACAGGAACCAGCACAGGGTTTGGAAAATTGACCGCCATTACACTTGCTAATGCAGGCAATTCGGTTATTGCAGGAATGCGCAATACCACCACCAAAAATGCGGCGGTAGCAGCGGAATTAAGTGCCCTTCCGAATATCGAAGTGGTGGATATAGATATCACGGATGATAACTCCGTAACCCAAGCATTTACGGCGGTTCTCTCTAAATACGGAAAAATAGATGTCCTGGTAAACAACGCTGCTGTTAGCGGCTTTGGTTTGCTGGAAGGATATTCTCTATCACAGATCCGCGATATGTTCGAGGTGAATTTTTATGGAGTTCTCCGGACTTACCAGGCAGTACTGCCCTCCATGCGTGCAGAAAAGAGCGGATTGATTATTAATATCACCACAGGAGCAAGCGGACATACGTTGCCGTTCATGATACCGTACATCGCATCAAAACTGGTGGTTGAAAGTATAACTGAAGGAAGTCAGGATGAACTCGCTCAATTCGGGATCGAAAATGTAAGTATCCAGCCAGGTGTTTACCCCACTGAAATGACAAACGGCTCTAAAGCAGGTCTCAATGCCAATCGGGAGGAAGTTGTGGCTGCGTATGGTGATACGGCCACACAACAGTTCAATGCGCTGGGCGCAGCCTTATTTGGTAAGATGGCGCAGTTCGAGATGAACCCTCAAACTATTGCAGACGGTATACTGGAGCTGGTAGAAATGAAGAAAGGAACCCGCCCACTCCGATTCCCACTCGATGCCATTGCCCAGGGAACGGATAAGGAATTCATCGAATCACGCGCAGCTATTAAAACAAAATGGCTGGCAGCATACACCAACTAATCTTTTCACTTTCATCAACTTTCTTATATGAATACTGATAAGCCCAGGGGCTCAAAGCACCCTGCAATAATAAATCTATCCGCATTACTATTTATGCTGCTTTCCGCACCGCCTTTAAAGGCTCAGCAAAAAGCAGGCATCCGGGGTATTGATCATGTTGGTATCAATGTTCCCAGTCTTAAACAGGCGGTGTCTTTCTTTTCAGAAGTATTAGGTTTCACCGCGATAACACAGATTGGACCAATCACGTTGGACGATGGATGGAAAACATCCAATCGCCTAACTGCAGCGACCAAATCCGTCACCATTAAGATGGTAAGGGCTGAAACAGGTGCGAATATTGAGCTTTTCGAGTATACACCGAAAGCAGGGAAATCAATACAGCCCGGCGGAGACAATCCGGCAGCCACTCATATAGCTTTTTATGTGGACGATATTAATGCAGCGACAAATTATTTGAAATCGAAATCAGTAAAGGTTTTGGGAGAGCCATTCCTTACCCCAGTCGGCGATACGAAAGGAGAGAGCTGGGTTTATTTCGAAACACCATGGGGCTCTAAAATGGAATTCGTGTCTTACCCTGAAGGCAAGGAATATGAAAAGAAAAATCCGCAAGTTTTGCTATGGTCTCCTAAAGACGTTCAACCTAAAAAACAACCAATCAACAATATGTCAGGTACCGAAATTTTAGCACTAGTGGAGCAACATCTGGCTCTTTGGAACGAACACGATGAAATGAAACGTAACAAAATTGAGAACACGATCTATTCTCCGGATATCGAGATGGTAGACAGACATTTCATTGCAACGGGTCATCAACAGGTCGATTCTTTTGTAAAAGATCTGCAACAAAAAAATCCAGGAGCGAAATTCACTCATTCCCGTCCGGTTGATACGCACCATAATATTGCCCGCTTATTCTGGCAGTTTGGCCCAACCGATCAGCCGGCAATGTTAAAAGGAATGGATCTTTTTGTAATGGAAGAGGGCAAAGTGACTAAACTTTATGTTTTTGTAGAAGAGCAATAAGCAAATCAATAGCCGACAGATCCAGGCCAGGCCTCGAGAAATCAGCAATCACGCTATTCCAATCCGGAAAAATAGCTTGGATTGCTGATTTGTGCTGTGCACAACAATCACCTTGCGATGTTGAAGGTAAGATCAGAATATACCTGGAAT
>JBEVKW010000434.1:0-5921 GCA_040509495.1 Chitinophagaceae bacterium
GAGGGAGAGCCGCAACGGCTTTCCTTTTTTCTCGCAAGACAAACAAGCCTTATAATGGAACATTAGTCCTAAGGAGGAATAATGACAGAAGATGAAGCATCCGATTTGATCGAAGCCGCGCTGAACCAAGCGATATCGAGTAATGAGGGACACGAGGATGGCGATATTCTCATCGACTGGGTACTAGTTGCGTATGTGACAAACCCAGACGAGGGGAAGCTATCCGGATACCCGATGTTCGTATCGAACGGGAACATGCCAGTGTATCGACTAATGGGGTTGCTGAACATGGCCTTGAAGAAACTAATCGCAGACTAATGGTCCAAAGGGAGAGCCGCAACGGCTTTCCTTTTTTCTCGCAAGACAAACAAGCCTTATAATGGGAGACTAATCGAAAGGATTGAGAATGTTTCGGAATCGCAAGATCCAGGTGGATGTTGTCAAGGAGAAGAAGGCAAAACCTGCAATCGTTGAGAATCCTGGTCCTTCGTTCGAAGAGAAAGCCGTGATGATCGGCAGACTCATGGAACGGAGTATCAAGAAGATCACGATTGCTGTGTGCGCAATCATACTCGTGGACACCATTCGCAGGGTCGCTGTGGAAGCGACATCGCAAACACCAGAGGAATGATCCCGAAGGGAAGGACAGCAATGTCTTTCCTTTTTTCGCAACTAAAACAAGCATTGTAATGGGAGACTGAAAGGATTGTAATGGCGATTGCTACACCATGCCAAACGAACGGTGCGGTTTTCGAGATTCATATCGAACCAAATCGAGTTAGTGTTTCAGTGTTGCACGAAAGTGCATTGCTGGCATTGACCGAGGAGGAAGCGATGATTCTAGAAACCAACCTTCACAACGTTATGGAGTTGGTGCTGAAACCATACTTCAACCAGTGAAAACCCAGAAAGGGGGCCGCAAGGCCTTTCCTTTTTCGTAATTCCTACAAGCATTATAGTGAGAGAGATCGAGAGAAGGAGTAATCATGGAACGGTTTAAGATCTGGCTGAAGAGGGAATGGGATGAAGATCCTGGCAAGATCATCATGCTTGGTACTGGGGTTGTTATTGCAGCAACCACGGTGGTCAAGGTGATGAGCGAAGCTCAGGGTCGTCACGCATACGCGAAGCAGGTCAACTACCGAGTGAATCGTCCCTACGACCGATGAATCAAAGAGGATTCGCCGCAAGGCGTTTCCTTTTTATTTTCCGCAAGGAGGTTGAGTGCTGTATTTCACGTTGTTTATTCTTGGGTGGGTACTTGGTAGTCTAACCGTTGGACTTTATATAGGTCAGAAGTTAAAGTTGTTAAGAGAGCAGATGGAATACCAAGATGAACTTCGACGTGAAGGCGGAATAGCAGATGGCTAAAAAGGCAATATGCGGAGTCATACTCATATGCTTTATTGTAATATTCGTGTCGTCAGGAGTGGCTGGCTCCCAGATTCCTGACGATCAAAGACCACCGCTAGTTACGGACTACGCAAATTATCCAGGAACACCTCAGGCATTTCTAACGCCTGGATGCGATTTCACAGGAGTCATCAACCCGACGTTTGGCGCGCGCCTGGTTGCTACTGGAGCTGCTCAAGAATTTGGACCCGTCTCGAGCCTTGCTGAACTTCCAGTCCTCGGGCAAGGGGACTTGGTTCGAATGGCGTGGACGGACGTATCAGACGCATGCATAGGTTCTGCTGTGTCTTTCGTCGTCAAGGTCGCACTAGGGCCTTCCTTTGACCCTAATGTAGACCAGCTCACTGGACCGAATGGTGGGTATTCGGTTGAGTTCCTGGTCGATGGGCCTGGGGAGATCACTTTCCCAATGCCGGATCTTGCTCGGTTCGGACTTGGGTGTGACTATCAGCTCGACGCGATCGTGGGAATCCCGCTTCGAGACATCGGGCCTTCTGGGTCGTTCTTCTCCGAAGCACTCCGTATTCAGCAGGGAAAGCAGACTGCCGACAGTCGTACGACGGTCATATCTGCCAAGAACGGTACATACGCGAACTGTGTCGTTCCTGTCGGGACCACAACGACAGCTCCTACGACTACGGTTCCGACTACGGTGCCTCCTACCACAGCACCGCCGACAACGGCTCCTCCGAGTTCAGTCGCACAGGCAACTAGTCCTCCTCAGACGTTCGTTGCCCCTCCATCGACTGCACCTACGACTACGCATTTCCCATTTGGAGCTACTGGACCAGGTGATGTGAATGCGCTGGCTCCGCTGTTTGCGTTCGCGGCCTTCATGTTCGGATTGATGTTCTTCAACTTGGCTAAGCATCGTTCGCAAAAAAAACAATCTGTATAGTGAGAGAGAAGACAGAGTAACGTCGTGAGGCGCTGTGGGCTGATAACCCCACCAGCTTCTCTCTCTTTTCTTTATCCAGAAAGGGTAATGATGCAACAAGCAGAGACCATGGCCGTCAAGATCACTCGCAAGACGTGGCCGATCGCAACGGCGTGCCTTGCCAAGGGGTTCTCGAGCATTCCGCTGAAGGATGTGCGTGGGCACTACCTCGTGATCAACGAGATCAGTGTTCGAAACATCAAGAAGGTGCCCGTCGCGACCGTCAGCAACGGGTGGATGGATGAGACGCTCTTCCGAGAGAGCTACGAGTTCATCGGCAAGGAGCGGAAGAGCCAGCTCACTCTGGTGAGGCCCAAGGGCTGAGCGAGAGACCTAGACCCCCCGCCAGGGGTTTAGGTTTTTCTCGGTTCGCAACTCCTACAATCCTTATAGTGAGAGGATGCGACACCAGCATTTGGCAGACGGCCAACTCCGAGTAATCGGATGCCTCTTTTTTTATCCGACCCCAAGGAGGCAACATGACAATCACGTTATGGATTTTATTTGTGTTGTACCTCGGACTGATAATCCTACTCACAAGGGGTAAGTGATGAACCTGAACCAACTTCTAGGAGCAGCAACTCATTTTCTGAAGGTTAATTCTCCTGTTATTGCTTCTGTTGGTGCAGGAGTTGGAACGGTAGCTACCGCATATTTGACGGCAAAGGCTTCTTTCAGAGCGGCCGAAGTAATCAGAGCTAATGAGGTAGAAAATGTACCCTCCGATGAACCCAGAAAACGACTCTGGCAACGAACCTGCGTTGTCTGGAAGCTTTACCTTCCGCCCGCACTCGCCGGAGTCTCGACCCTCTGCTTCATTGCAGCCGCTAACCGATTCTCAGCCCAGAAGACACTTGCCGCTACGTCTGCACTCGCAGTCTCTGAACGAGCATATTCTTCTTATCGAGACAAGGTGGTTGAGGAGTTCAGTAAGCGTAAGGATCAGTCCATTCGAGATAAGGTGGTCGCTGAACAAATAGAGCGGAACCCACCTACGAAGCAGGTCTTAGCATTAGCTGGGCCAGGAAAAGTTCTGTGTTGCGAGCTCTACACGATGCGATATTTCATTAGTGACATGGAATCCCTCCGCAAGGCCGAGAACCAGCTGAATGCGCATTTGTTGAAGCATGACTACGTGACTTTGAATGAGTTCTACTACCACGTAGGATTGCGGCAGACGTCCGTCTCAGGCGAGCTGGGCTGGACATCGGATCATTTGCTTGAATTGATATTCTCTACGACCATGAGTGAAGACAACCAACCCTGTATCGCGTTCGACTACAACTACATCCATCCAGTGTGAGAAGGAGCAGGTAATGCGTGCAATTGGAAGATTTGCTGTGAGATTTGCGGCTACTGCGATCGTCCTCTTCGTTGCGAAGGAAGTCATCGCGCAAGGCGTCGCAGCCGGGATTAAAGAGTCAGGACTGGTAAAGTGAGAAAGCAGATAATTCGGGTACTTGTACTCCAGGCGGTTAGTTTCTCCATCAAGGCGGCGTTCTTCCTTCTCCTTCGTGATTGGCTGACACGAGCTGTCCAGGAAGAAATGCGTAACGGTCGATATGCTTACAGGCTAGAGGGTGACACAAATGAGTAGTGGAATGACTCGATTTCGGTGGGGAATCGTGATCCTGATCATAGGCATTCTCATACTTCTCTGGAGTGTCGTGTGGCCGTGGATCCAAAAGCGTCGTTCGCAAAATAAACACTCACTATAGTGAGAAGATGGAGGGAATAATGAAACTGACGATGGATTGGAAGAAGTATGAAAATCCGATGCCAACGAATCATCAATTTTTTCAGTTGGTGATTGCAACGGCGGTGGGTTTTATAGTGCAGAAGTTGGTGGAAAAGGGCTATCTTAAGCTTTGGAGTCGGAAACGAGGATAAATGCTGAAGAGAGATATCACCTACGAAGATTTTGATGGAGAGAAGGTAACAGAGACCTTCTATTTCAATCTTACCAAGAGCGAGATAATCGAACTTGAGGTGGGATATAAGGAAGGGCTCCAGGAAGTTCTCCAACGCATTATCAAGACTGAGGATAAGAAGCGCTTGATCGAGGAATTCAAGCGGATCATCCTTTTGTCGTATGGTGAGCGGTCTGAGGACGGAAAGCGGTTCATCAAGAATGACGGATTACGTGAAGCGTTTTCTCAAACGGCAGCTTATGATGCACTATTCATCGAGCTTGCCACCAACGAAGAATCTGCTGCCTTGTTCATCAAGGGAATTATCCCTAAGGATTTTGTCCAGGAAGTAGAGAAAGCCGAGGTAGTGAATCTACCGGCACTAGCGAAGGACTAGAATGGACTATCAGGGTAACAGCGATAAGGAAAAAGCGGCTAAGGGTGATAAGCAAATCGTTAAAGTTGTTACCGGTGAAGTCAGCCTGAAGCCGGAATCTGTTGGACGAAAGTTCAAGAAGATATTCTTTGGTGGGGATCTGAAGACGTCCGCCAAATTCGTGGCAGCAGATGTCATGCTTCCTGCGTTCAGGAACTTGCTGCTTGATGCGATAATCAACGGAGCAAGGGGCGTTATTCACGGAGATACGACGTACCGTCAAAGGTCTCCTGAATATCGTCCAACGGTGAACTACAGCAATCCGATAAGACGCTCCATGACGATGTACCGAGACTCCAGAGATCGGAGGCCATATTTACCAGACCAACCGCATCCTTACCGAAACCAAGGCAATGTTGATCGAAGCGATATCATCTTCGAAAAGAAATCGGACGCAGAACTCGTAGTAGAACGTCTGATAGACATCGTCGATAAGTTTGAAGTTGCTTCGTTGGCAGACTATTACGATCTTTGTGGAGTTCCGTCCTCGCATGTGGATAACAAGTGGGGTTGGACGTATTTGAACAAGGTAGATATTAACTCAAACCGTGATGGATTTTACATCGAGCTTCCGCCCCTAGAAGTCATCTAGAGAAAGTCGGTGGGATGAACAATCTCCTCATGAAAACGATTCCGAGTGTGGTTTTAAGAACTGTAAGTCGACAGCTATTGGTTGCTAAGAAGAATTCGCCGCATATCTTCTTTGGAGTAGGACTTCTCGGAACCGCCACAAGTGCGGTTATGGCCTGTCGAGCGACATTGAAGCTTGGGGAAACGCTCGAGGGGATCAACAAGGAAATCGAAGAGACAAAGATTCTTCGTGAAATTCCTCCGGCGGAAGATACCCCTGCGGTTCATAGGGAACAGCTCCACCATCACATCGACACGCTCCATGTCTATGTGGTGGCCAGCATGAAAATTGTGAAGCTCTATGCGCCTCCGGTCATTATCGGAGTGGCTTCTGTCGCGTTGTTAACTGGATCTCACGTTCAGATGACGCGTCGAAACTCGGCGCTGATGGCCGCATACGCTGGACTTGAGAAGTTCTTCTCTCAGTATCGAGAGAGAGTCCAGCAAGAGGTAGGTGAAGAACGAGAGTTAGAGTTATATCACGGATCTAGCAAAGAGCTTGTGAAGAATTCCGAGGGAGAGGTAGTAGAGGGTCGGGTTGTCAATCCGATGCGTATCTCTCCCTATGCAAGGTTCTTTGACGAGTATTCACCAA
>JBEVKW010000435.1:0-33283 GCA_040509495.1 Chitinophagaceae bacterium
CCGGGTGGATACTGCCTCATCAGGCGAAGAGGCGTTGAAAAAAGTATTGAAATTCAATTATGCCCTTATCATACTGGATGTTCAGATGCCCGGTATGGATGGATTTGAAGTGGCCGAATCAATTTCAGGCTACAGCAAGTCGAAAGACATCCCCATTATCTTTCTAACAGCCGCTAATACCGACAAAAAGTATATCACCCGTGGATATTCTTCCGGGGGTATCGATTATATCACGAAGCCGATCGACCCTGATATTCTTCTGCTGAAAGTAAAAACGCTCTATCGGTTGTATGAGCAAAGCCGCAAGCTAAATGAGATGCACGACAACCTGGTTGTGGAAGTTGAATACCGGAAAAAAGCAGAAAGGGAAACCGGTGAAAAAGCAGCTGAACTTCGCTCGATCCTCGAATCTATTCCACAAATAGCTTTCACGATCCGTACAGACGGAACGCTCGAATTCACCAATCACCGATGGCTGGAATATTCTACTTCACCAGGCGTGTTTCCTCCTGTCCATCCCGAAGATGTAGATATACAGGAGGAAGTGATCAAAGCGATCGCGCTGCAAAAACCGGTTGAACTGGAGACACGGCTGAAAAGAATCGCAGGAACAGACTACAGGTACCACCTGCTCCGCCTCGTTCCGGTTATGGAGAATGACACGATCGTGAAATGGGCTGGTACGTTCACCGATATTGAAGACCAGAAACAGGCAAGCAGAAGAAAAGATGAATTTCTTAGCATCGCCAGCCATGAATTGAAAACTCCACTGACAAGCATCAAGGCCTACATTCAATTACTTGAACGCGAATCACGGGACAACCCGCAATACAAGCCTTATGTTGAAAGAGCGCTGACCCAGGTAAGCAAACTCAACAGCCTGATAACGGACCTGCTGGACATCTCCAAAATACAAAGCGGCAAACTCGAATTCAATAAAAAAGAATTCGATTTTGATGCCATGCTGAGAAGCCAGTTGGAAATGACAAAACAAAATCATCCCGACTACCATGTCGACCATAAAGGCATAACAGAAAGACTGGTCTATGGCGACGAGATCAGGCTCGAGCAGGTGATCACCAATTTCATTTCCAACGCGATCAAATACTCACCCAAAGAAAAAAGGATCATTATTGAAACCCGGTCAGATGATCAACATGTCCATTTCGCTGTAACAGATTTTGGTATTGGCATTCCAAAAGAAGAGCAGAAGAACCTTTTCAGGAAATTTTACAGGGCACAGGGCGCAGCGCCACATTTCCAGGGTATGGGACTTGGCTTATATATCTGTTCAGAGATCATCCAGCGCCATGAGGGAAGCTTTGGCGTAAACAGCGAACCAGGAAAAGGATCGACATTTCATTTCACCATCCCATTTAAAAAACAACTTTCCTAATACGTTTTTTCACCTATGCAACCAAACCACATCAAAGCTTTGCAGGCCGGATTCGGATTGTCATTGCTGATACTGATCGCTACTTCTGCAGCTTCATTCATCAGTATACGCAACCTGATCTACAGCGCGGGCGAAGTAAATCATACCAATGCCGTATTAAAACAACTGGAAAATGCGATCTCCTATGCGAAAGACGCTGAGACCGGCCAGCGCGGCTATCTCGTAACAGGAGACTCGGTCTTCCTCGATCCATATTGGGATGCTGCAGAAAAATCAATGCTTGCCCTTGACACTGTAGGCATTTTAACGACGGATAATCCGGCGCAGCAGCAAAAACTCGTGCGCCTCCGTAACACGCTCGCCGCAAGATTTGATATACTGGACGAATCTGTAAAGAGCAAGGAAATAAACAAGCCGGAACTGGTGCTGGGTAAAGCGGTCATGGACAGTGCGCGGATCATGATCAATGAAATGCAAACCATCGAAACAAATCTTCTTGCTGAACGCACAGCAAGCCTTAATGCCTTTTCCAGCTTCACACCCGTTGTCATCATCATTGCCGCACTCATCGCTCTTTTCATCACGATCTATTTTTACAGAAAAGTCAGTGAGAACTTCAAAGACAAGATCAAACTCGCCGATGCCCTCCAGAAAAAAGATATTGAAATATCGCAACGCATAGATATCATCAAAGGTATCGCCAGCGATATTTCCAAAGGACAATATAAGATCAGGCTGAATGTAGAACAGAACGATAACCTGGGAGAAATATCGACAGCGCTGAACGCAATGGCCAATTCTCTCGACCAATCCTTTACGGCTCTTGAAGAGAGAGAATGGCTGCAAAGAGGCATTTCGCAACTGAATGATCACATGGCGGGAGAAAAAGATGTATATACTCTTTGCGCATCGATCATCGGCCAACTGGCAGAATATACGAACAGCCAGATCGGTGCTTTCTATCATGCAGAACCAGACGGCTCCCTTGTACTCAAAGGCGGATACGCGTATAAGCTTGACGGTAAAAATGACCGCGTAGCGATCGGCGAAGGAATTGTAGGACAATGCGCGCAAAGCAGAAAAGAAATACTCATACAGAATATTTCTTCAAATGATTTCCTGATCTCCTTCAGCGCAGGTGAAGTGAAACCTAAAAATATCATCGCGATACCTGTATTCTTTGAGAACAGGGTAAAGGCTGTTATTGAATTAGGAACGATCCACAGCTACAGGGAAAACACGCTGGAATACCTGAAATCTGTCAGCCATAATATCGGTATCAGCCTGAACACTTCCGTAAACCGTGCAAAGCTGCAGGAGTTACTGGAGGAAACACAGGCGCAATCAGAAGAGCTGCAGGCCCAGCACAGTGAACTCGAGAGCCTGAATACCGAACTGGAAGCGCAGGCTGAAAAACTTCAGGCTTCAGAAGAAGAGCTGAAAGTACAGCAGGAAGAACTCACCGAAGCAAACCAGGAATTGCAGGAACGTTCAAAAATGCTGGAAGAAAAAAATGACCTTGTCATCAGTCGCAATATCGAGATCCAGAAAAAATCGGAAGAGTTGGCATTGAATGCAAAATATAAATCGGAGTTCCTTGCAAACATGTCGCATGAACTGCGGACGCCGCTCAACTCGATCCTGTTATTGTCAAGACTGCTTGGAGAAAACAACGACAATAATCTCCGGCCGGACCAGGTAGAGTTTGCTAAAGTGATCCAAAGTTCCGGTAACAGTCTTCTTTTGCTGATCGATGATATTCTTGACCTGTCGAAGATAGAATCGGGGAAAATGGAACTGGAATATGAAACCGTTGCACTCGAAGAGATCGCGCGGGATATCAACATGACCTTTGCTCCTATTGCCGATGAGAAGAAGATCAGTTTCAAGATCCAGTTGGAGAAGGAAGCTCCGGTCGCAATAGAAACAGATAAACTCCGCCTTGAACAGATCATCAAAAACCTGGCGTCCAATGCAATCAAGTTCACCACAGAAGGCTTTGTGGAAGTAAGCATCCTTAACTCACCCAGCCGTAAAGATTACCTGGATATCCAGGTGAAGGACACAGGTATCGGCATACCTGCCGAAAAGCAGGAGCTGATCTTTGAAGCATTTCAACAGGCCGATGGCTCAACGCGGAGAAAGTATGGAGGTACGGGACTGGGACTGTCTATCAGCCGCCAGCTCGCCGTTCTGCTGAAAGGCGATATTACACTCCAAAGCGAATCCGGTGGTGGAAGTACATTCACCCTGTCCATTCCTAAAAACAAACAGGCGGCTGAAGAAGCGGCGGCAAGAGAAGCTGAACTGATAGAAGATGAAACAGAAGAGATCATTCAGCCGGTGATCACTCCCCCTACTCCTTCTTCGGGAGAATACATTGCATTGCAGATCCCTGAGCCGATCCCTGACGACAGGGATTCTTTGGAAAAAAAGGATAACGTGATACTGATCATCGAAGATGATACGCCTTTTGCAAATGCGCTGCTGGAATTCACCAGGAAGAAAGGTTACAAAGGCCTGATCGCTGTTCGTGGTGATCATGGTATCGAACTCGCCAAACAGTTCAGACCGATTGGTATCCTGCTCGATATCCAGCTGCCCGTAAGAAGCGGCTGGGAAGTGATGGCAGAGTTGAAAGCTGACAAACTCACACGCCATATTCCGGTGCATATCATGTCTTCCTTTGAAGTAAAGAAACAGAGTTTGCTGAGTGGCGCTATCGATTTTATCAATAAGCCGATGGCTTTTGAGAGGATGGATAATATCTTCCGCAAGATCGAATTCTACCTGCAGAAAGACTCAAAAAAGGTACTGATCATTGAAGATAACAGCAAGCACGCTGAAGCCCTCTCTTACTTCCTTGGTACGCACCAGATCAATTCCGTTATCTCCAATAAAGTAGATACAGGTCTTGAGTCATTGCAAAAAAATGAAGTGGATTGCGTCATCCTGGATATGGGTATTCCCGACATCAAGGCTTACGAAACCCTGGAGGCGCTCAAGATCAGCAGAGGCATGGAAAATGTTCCCGTGATCATCTTCACCGGCAAAAGCCTTTCCCGAAGCGAGGAAGCACGGATCAAAAAATATGCGGATTCGATCGTGGTAAAGACCGCGCATTCTTATCGCCGGATCCTTGACGAAGTATCGTTGTTCCTGCACCTGATGGAAGAAAGCAAGCAGAAAGACGGCGGCAAAACAGGAAAATCGCAGCCGCTTTCTGAAGTTTTACAAGCGAAGAAAGTATTGATAGCGGATGATGATGTCCGCAACATCTTCTCGCTTACCCGTGCGCTGGAACAGCATCAGATGCAGGTCATGGCGGCGATCGACGGAAAAGAAGCACTCACAGCACTCGAGAAAAATCCGGACACCGATATCATCCTGATGGATATGATGATGCCCGAGATGGACGGATATGAAACCATCACGCGGATCCGTAAGCATCCGAAATGGAAAAATCTTCCGATCATTGCGGTCACGGCAAAAGCGATGACCGGCGACAGAGAAAAATGTATTCAGGCCGGCGCATCTGACTATATCTCCAAACCTGTGGATCTTGATCAGCTGATATCGCTGCTAAGGATCTGGCTTTATGACAGCACTGCTAAAAAATAAATAAACAAGTGATGGCGGGAAAGAAAATACTCGTTGTAGATGATGATCCAAAAAACATCTTTGCGTTGGTAGCCACGCTGCGCGCAAAGGGATTCGAAACAGCTTCTGCCAACAGCGCCGAGGAAGGCATCGCCATCCTTTTGCAGGATGGCAGTATCGGCCTTGTGCTGCTGGACATGATGATGCCAGAGATGGACGGATACCAGGCCATCTCTGTGATCCGTGCCCATGATAACCTGCGTTCATTACCGCTGGTGGCTGTTACTGCCCAGGCAATGAAAGGCGACCAGGAAAAATGTCTTGAAGCCGGAGCCGACGCCTATATTTCAAAACCTATCGATGTAGAGTTGTTATTAGAAACACTGAACCGATACTTAAACTGATCCGGATTTGGATAAACCATCTATAATACAGATCACCGAAGAAGACCTGTCGCTGCTCATTAACGACATACACCTGACACACGGTTATGATTTCAGCGATTACTCAAGGGCTTCATTCAGACGCCGGATTGAAAGACTGATCACCATCGATCAGCTTTCAAGCTTTGCGGAGCTACGCTACCGTGTGCGTACTGATCCGGAATATTTCGCTCACGTAGTGGAAGAGATCAGCGTAACCGTAACCGAAATGCTCCGCGATCCTGCATTTTACAAGATCGTTCGCAATCATATCATACCTGTACTCGCCACATATCCTTTTATCAAGGTATGGCATGCAGGATGCGCCACCGGAGAAGAAGTTTATTCAATGGCAATACTGCTTAAAGAAGCAGGACTTTTGCATAAATCGCTTTTGTACGCGACAGATATGAATCCCGCCGCCCTGGCCAAAGCAAGAAAAGGAATTTTCCCGCTGAGCCAGATGCAGCAATATTCAAGAAATTATATGCTGGCGGGCGGAACGCAGGACTTCTCCTCCTACTATACCGCGAACTATCATTTCGCAAGTTTTGATTCCCGGCTGAACGAAAAGATCATCTTTGCACAACATAACCTTGTGACCGATTTTTCTTTCAATTCATTCCAGCTGATCTTTTGCCGGAATGTATTGATCTATTTCAATAAAGACCTTCAGAACCGTGTCTTAAAACTGTTTGACGACAGTCTTGAGTTCAATGGTTTTCTTGCACTGGGCACGAAAGAGAATATCCGCTTCTCCAGCATAGCTCCCAATTATAAACAGATCATCGGAAGAGAAAAGATATGGCGAAAGATCAAATAAATTCCCGCCCGGCGATGATCATCATCGGTGGTTCGGCTGGCAGCCTGCAGGTAGTCTTTTATTTGCTTGCAAACTGCCCGCCATCATTTGACATACCGATCGTGATCGTTCTGCACCGGGACCCGCACGGACTTTCCCGGCTGGCAGAACTGCTTGCGACCAAAACGACATTAAGCGTTAAGGAAATCGAGGATAAAGAGCCTATCGAAAAAGGATGCGTGTATGTTTGTCCGCCTGATTATCACACCTTGTTTGAAGACAGGAACAGCTTTTCGCTTGATTATTCGGAAAAGATCAACTTCAGCCGACCCAGTATAGACGTTACATTCAGGTCAGGCGCTGATATTTTCGGAAAAGAATTATTATGCATACTGCTTTCAGGAGCGAATGCGGATGGAGCAGATGGCCTGCATTATGTACGTCAGCAATCGGGCATCACTGTCGTACATACGCCGGAAGAGGCCGAAGTGAGTTACATGCCTGAACAGGCCTTGCTTCACGGCCGGGCAGACCAGGTATTGCGAAAAGACGGGATCATGCAGTTTATACTGCAATTTGCCTGAAGTGCCGCTTATCTGTTAACGCATATGGTTATAGATCGTGATCAGCAGGATCACATCAGTGATCGCATAGATCGTATGTGGAACGGCGGGATGGAATGCGACAATGTTCCCGGCTTTCATATCAATATCCCCGTCGGTTGTTGTAATCCGCACATCGCCTTCAATCACCTGCAATGTCATATGGGCCTGAACATTATTATGCTCAATGGATGCTGCTGCCTGTAAAGCGGTCACGAGCAGGGCAAGCTCCGATGATTTAAAAACAGTGATGCCGTTCCTGTCATTCTTTTCCCAGGCTTTTTCCCTTTTGATCTGATCTATTATGGCAGGAATATCCACAAATACATACGGAGCATCAATTACCCTGTCCCCTTCGGGGCGATTGGCCGTCGCTTCATTTCGCTTAATTTCCATTTTCTTCGTTTTAAAAAAATGGCGAAAAACTATGCCATGGCTTTCCGGTGTTTACAACCACAATGTCAGGCAGTTCATTTACGCTTCCTTATAAAAAAAATACCCATTAAAGGCAACAAATTCCACAAGCACCGGGTTCAAAACAGATCGCAGGATCTGTTCCGGCTCCTGAATCCCTTTCAGCATCAGCTATTCGTGCCGGTGTCTACAGGGAAACACTAACCGAAGGCTACCGATCCGGCTAAAGTTACCGGATCAATATTGATAAGTGGCAACCTGATGTAAGGTGGCATATAGTTGGCTGGATTTATACAAATTCACTGTATGAAAAAGACACGTTGGGGTATTATCGGACCGGGAAATATAGCCCGCACCTTTGTGAAAGATCTTTCTTTGCTTGGAACAAAACAGGAAATCGTGGCTTTGCTCGGCCGTTCAGAAGACAGCACCACTTCTTTCGCACAGGAGTTTGATATCAGGCATTATTCGATGGATCCGGCGCACTGGCTTGACAAAGTACAGCCCGACGTGGTTTATATCGCTACACCACATCCTGACCATTTTGAACAGGCACTTGATTGCCTCCAGCGGAAAATACCGGTACTATGCGAGAAGCCGATGACAGTGAACGCTGATCAGTGCCGGCAGTTGATCGAAGCATCGGTCGCCAACCAGACCTTTCTGATGGAAGGCATGTGGATCCGCTTTCTTCCCAGTATTCAGTTGACGCTGGAAATGATCAATAAGGGTATGATCGGAAAGATCCTGTCAATAAAGGCCGCGACAACCTTCAAAGCACCTCCCGATAAGAACAGCCGCTTCTTTGATCCTGAGCAAGGCGGTGGTTCTCTGCTTGACCTGGGCATCTATCCTGTATACCTTTCGCTGCTATTATTGGGCAAACCAAGGTCTGTAAAAGCGATCGCAAAACTTTCGGATCAGCAAATTGATGAAGCCTGCTCAATCATGCTGCAATATCGCGATGGTGCATATGCCATGCTGGAATCATCCCTTATCTCCAACTCAGATGCACCGGCTGAGATCGTCGGGGAAAAAGGTACTATCAAGATCTATCACCCCTGGTTTGAAAAGGCAACAGGGATTGAATTGAATATTGAAGGCGAAGGAAAGATCATCTACCCCTGCTCATGGGATGGCCATGGCATGCAGTATGAAACAGAAGAAGTATTGCATTGCCTTGAGGAAAATAAACTGGAAAGCAAGGATCATTCACATACGATGAGTCTCGACCTGATCACTTTACTCGATGAGATCAGGAGACAGATCAAAGTGGTATATCCGCAGGCGGATGCAAAGATGACTTTGAGTTAGCTTTGTCATTCCTGAATGGCTGGCATATGTTTCGGCTGATCGCACTCATCTGATATTCCTGGTGTGTGGGTTTATTTGTTTGTATGTACGCAAGCCTTCCCGTAAAATATTTATCGAATTCACAAGCGAAGGCTTTATTTATCCATGGACTCCTGAACAGCAAGTGCAGGGATCTGCCAGACCAGCGGGAACTGTACAGTTCAATACTTGCCGTGCATTACACGTCACACAAACAGATCCAGCAGCAAAACGCCGATCAGTCCCAGTAAGGAAATGATCATTTCCATAACGCTCCACGACTTGAAGGTTTGCTTCAATGAAAGGCCGAAGAATTCTTTGAACATCCAGAAACCAGTGTCATTAATATGGGAACCGAATACGCTTCCGGCTCCAACTGCAAGTGCCATCAGTTCAGGAGATACTTTGCCAGCCAGCACCAAAGGCGTCACTATTCCGGCGGCGGTGATCGCGGATACAGTAGCGGAACCGATCATGAGCCGCATCAATGCAGTTACAAGCCATCCAAATACGAGTGGCGGCATAGCCCACTCACTGCTAAGCGAAGCAATGTAATCGGCAGTACCACTGTCGATCAGCACTTGCTTGAACACGCCGCCTGAAGTAATAATGAGCAGGATCATGGCAATATCCCCTACAGCCTTTCCTGCCCAATTCATCAGCTCAGAAACCGGCTTACCACTTGTTCTGCCAAAATAAAATACAGCGAGCAGCACGGTGATCAATAGGGCAATGGTGGAATCCCCGATAAAAGTCAATACCTGCCGGATCAGGTTACTTTCATCCAGGAAATTTCCTGCAATCACAGCCAGGCTGATCAAAAACACCGGTAGTAAAGCAATACAAAAGCTGGCCGTGGCTCCTGGAAGCTGATCGAAAGTGGTTTTCTCCTCTGAAAAGAATTTGGCGGAAGCGGGCTCGATCTTACGCATCAGGCGACCCAGTCCGGGGCCGGCCAGTACCAGGGCCGGAATGCCGATGATCAGTCCGTATATAAGCGTCAATCCCATATCTGCCCTGAATGCGTTCACCAGTAATACCGGACCGGGATGAGGTGGTAAAAAGCAGTGGGTTACGGAAAGAGAGGCAGCCATGGGAATAGCGAGGTATAACAGTGGCAGGGATGTCCTTTTCGCGATGGAAAAAACGAGTGGAACGAGAATGATAAATCCTGCATTATAATAAAGCGGAATGCCCACCAGGAAACCAGTAAGCAGAACCGCCCACTGGATATGTTTTACACCAAATGCATTGACCAGCGATGATGTGATCTGGCTGGCTGCCCCACTGGCTTCAAGTAACTTACCAAGGATAGCTCCCAGGCAAATGATGAGTACCAGCCCGCCGAGTGTTCCGCCCACCCCTTTTTCAATAGATCCCAGCAATTCCGCCGGGGGCATCTTTAAAAGCAAACCGGCAATTATGGCAACGATCAATAACGATAAGAACGGGCTGATCTTTTTAGCGGTCAGAAAAACCTGTAACGCGATCGCAAAAAGGACAACAAGCAACACCATGTTGAGTGAATTTAGGCCGCACGAACTTTGTACTGTTCGAGGGCCGGTGAGCGATGACCGATGGCCCAGGACCACCCGTTATCTGTGGAAATGTACAACATCCCTCCAGCATTTTTCGATTACCACAGGAGATTTGCAGATTGGAATAGAAATATGGTACTTTTATAACTGCGGACGCCCGGTACCGGAGATTGCCGCCCAAACCGATTGCAACACACGAGGTATGAAACCAAAAAGAGACGTAACGATCTATGATATTGCCAGGAAGCTGGACCTGTCTTCCGCCACGGTAAGCCGCGGCCTGCAGGATCATCCTGCCATCAACAAAAACACGCGCAAACGGATCCAGGAGGCTGCAAGGGAATTGGGATACCGGCATAACAACTTTGCCAGCAACCTGCGCAAGCAAAAGACCAATACCATCGGCGTAATGGTGCACGAGCTGAACAGTAACTTCATTACTTCTGTACTGTCAGGCATCGAAAAGATCACCGCTGAAGCGGGATATGATCTGATCATCGCCCACTCTTCGGAAAGCTATGAAAAAGAAGCCGCCAATGCGCTCAACCTTTTTCATAAACGCGTTGACGGACTCATCGCTTCATTAGCCTTTGACACCACCAGCCTTGAACATTTTAAACCATACGAGGAAAAAGGAATACCCGTCATCTTTTTTGATCGCGTGGAAGAACAGGGTGACAGTACCAAAGTGATCATCGATAACTACGCTGCCGGTTACCAGGCAACCAAACACCTGATCGACCAGGGATGCGCACGCATCGTACTTGTCACAGCAAATCTTCAGCGAAACGTATATGCACAGCGTCACCGGGGATATGAACACGCACTACGTGATAGTAATATCGCGTACAGCAAAGACCTCGTGCTCATCAAAGATCTGAGCGAACAGTGCGGTGTGGAAGCAGCAATGCAGATCCTTTCCATGAACCCAAGACCAGACGGAGCATTTATCACCAACGATTTCTCCGCTGCTGTATGTATGCAGACTTTGAAAGAACATGGTATCAGCATCCCCAATGATATCGCAGTTGTAGGGTTCAATAATGATGCGATCAGTAAACTGGTGGAACCGCAGCTGACTACGGTAGACTATCCCGGTGTAAATGTTGGAGAAATTGCAGCCCGTAACCTGGTTAACCATTTAAAAGGAATCTCTGATATCAAAACCACCAGTACGATCATCGTTAACTCTGAGCTGATCATAAGGAAATCTTCCCTGAAAAGCGGAGTGAAATAACATTGCAGCAACGAACCGTCAGAGCGCGCATTTATCCCTAATTTTCGATGCGCCTTCTGAAATGAAACGTGTGCTGATTAAAATATGCACCCAGGGCCGTTCTTAGTGCAGCAAATGTATCAGGGAATTGATTGATGCCAGCATGTGGACAAACCCACACATTCTCACCGGTCTTGGTGAAGATGATCTCATTTCCGGCATCAGTACTTGCGCATTCTGCCAATGCATCCGCTTTTTCTGGAACGACCACTATCACATCTTTTACTGCTCCAAAGTTGAAGACGAGGAGTGATTTGATATCCTCTCCGCGGTGCCGGAATTGAATATGTGCTATCATAAGAGTGATTGGAATAGTAACGCTTATGATCAATTTACGATAAAAAAACGTCGCCCCCTAATTTAAATTCGATGTTGGCTGAGGGCCGATGGCCGAATGCGGATGGCCGATGACCGATGGCCGATGGCCGAATGCCGCATTTAGATTGAAGCTATTGCTGCTAACGGGTATAGATTATAGTAGATAGTAGGTGTTTATATCTCGGTCATCAGCCATCAGCCATCGGTCATCGGTCATCGGCCATCAGCCATCGGCCATCGGCCATCGGTCATCGGCCATCAGCCATCGGCCATCAGCCATCGGTCATCGGCCATCGGCCATCAGCCATCAGCCATCAGCCTTTAGGAGTGGCATCATTTTTCCATTTATGAAAGAAATGCGTCATTTATGAACAGGATAAAATCACTTGCCATATTCAATACATTATTCTTTCTCGCACATGTGTGCATCTCTTACATGACCCAGTTTAAACTGATCAATGTCAGCGACGTAGGAGAAGTCTCCGATCGTTACGAATCCCTTTTTACACCTGCAGGGATCACGTTTGCCATCTGGGGAGTTATTTACACGGCACTGGGCGTTTTCTGCCTCTATCATATCATTATGGCGTTCAAGCATGACAGGAATCACCCGGCCAATATCGATCTCGCAAATATGGGAGGCTGGTTCATTTTTAATAATGTTGCGACCGCCGCCTGGCTATTTACATGGACCAATAACCAGATCGCGCTTTCATTACTGCTGATCGTGCTGCAATTAGGATCCTTGATCGCAATACATATAAAATTGAATATCCTGGACAGAAAGCGGGAGTCGGGTTCCATTGTTTGTACGCAATGGCCGCTCAGCATTTACCTGGGATGGATCTCTATCGCCACCATCGCTAATGCAAGCATCTACCTGGTGGCTGTGAACTGGGATGGTATGGGGATCAATGCCATCCGCTGGACCGTCATCATGATTGCTATCGCCGTCGGCATCACATTAATGATGGTCTTCGTGCGTAAAAATGTAAGCTTCGGTCTCGTGGTGATCTGGGCACTTTATGGCATAGTATTGAAACACCGGGACGCATCACCGGATCTTTACCAGTTACTGATCATGACTGCGTGGACGGGTATTATCGTCGTTGGAATTGCCTGCATCATCCAGTTTATTCTTAATCTTAAATATCATCGCCCCGGGCCGCATTTCCCGGAGGCTAAATATTCGTTGAAGTAATTCACCCGAAAAGTATATGGATCTCAGGTCGCCCTATCCCTACTGGCTCCTCCGCCACGGGATCATTAACACCTACCCTTCCCTGCAACAGACCATCAACACCGATATCGCCGTAATCGGTGCCGGTATAAGCGGGGCACTTGTCGCGTGGGAACTGGCGAATGCAGGTCACAAAGTTACCATCGTTGACAGGCGACATGCCGGAACAGGCAGTACTGCTGCCAGCACGGCTTTGTTGCAATATTAGATTGACACGCCCTTATACAAATTGATAGAGAAGGTGGGGTATGACCATGCAGTACGCAGCTATGAGCTTTGCCGCGAAGCGATCTATGATCTTCGGAAGATCTGTAAAGAATTAAAAGATGAAGGTCTCCTGACGCTGAAACCCAGCTTACAATATGCCTCAGTTGATTCACACGTGAAAGACCTGGAAAAGGAATATACGCTGCGTGCAGCCGTTGGTTTCGAATTGCAGTGGATGGAACAGCGTGATTTAAACACTGTTTTCGGATTTAACAAACCGGCCGCCATCCTGTCAAAGGATGGCGCAGAAGCAGATGCGTATCGCATCACACATCTCCTACTGGAACAATGCATCGGTCTTGGTGCAGCAGTTTATGATAATACAGAGATCAAAGAGATCAGCCATCAAAAAAACGGTGTAGAACTACTTACCTCTACACAATGCAGGATCAAAGCAAAAAAACTGGTAATCGCCTGCGGCTATGAATCACAAAAATATATCCCTAAGAAAGTTCAGGAGTTGCAGTCGACATTTGCCATTGTCAGCGAACCATTCGGCACGAAGGACTTCTGGCATAAAAATTCATTGATCTGGGAAACAAAAACACCCTACCTCTATCTGCGTACAACGGATGACAGCCGGATCCTGATCGGTGGGAAAGATGTCGCTTCATCCGATCCCCTATACCGGGAAAAATTACTCTCCCGCAAGGCAAAAGAACTGGAGAGAGCATTTTCAGAACTGTTTCCGAAAATCTCTTTCAAAACCGACTTCAAATGGGCGGGTGTGTTTGCGTCTACAAAAGATGGCTTGCCATACATTGGCTCTATACCCGAGCGGCCAAACACATATTTTGCACTTGGATTTGGAGGAAATGGGATCACCTTCAGCGTGATCGCATCAAACCTGATCAAACAAATGATTGAAGGAAATAAAAATGGGGACGAAACAATTTTTTCATTCAACAGATAAAGGCATTGCATTCATAACAAACATGACATTATCTAAAAAACAAAGACTTTGTTACTGCTTTTGATCTTACATTCAACTTGAATGATAAATCATAAGTACAATAACAAAGTCTTTAGTAAAGTTGTTATGTATCAGGAAGCTAACCTCAACGTGGTTCCAGGCTGCCTTTCATAAACCTGTTTCTCCTCAAGCCATGTCAGCGTTCCTTCAGATGCACGGACAAACCAGCATGCTTTGAGAATAATAATAGAAATGATGGTCTTGTTCTTTTTAACAACAGATTCCACCTTTCCTGTGATGTAGATATAATCGTCTTTATATTTCTGGACGAGCCTTACCTGTTTATTCTGCAGCCCTTTCACTTCATCATCGGTAACGCAATCAAAAAAATGATCGGCTCCGGAAGCTGCTTTAACTTGCAGTGATACCGGGCTGTCTTTCAACCGGAACTTCAGCAATCCTGTTTGGATCGTATTGATCTTTTGCTGGATTATTTGTAAAGCATTATTCATAGGTACTATGTTGAACTTTTGGAAAAACGGAATGTTCACGGTGTTCAAGTGAGAAAGTGCGTAAAAACCAATTGTAGGCCTGCTTTACATACTTCTCAATTGATGTCTCTGATTTTTCTGCAACTGGCTCTGTATACTCCACTTCAGTCATATCCATTTTCAACAGGACAATATCTTCTTTAGCGCCATTAGAGATGTAGTTGACCACAGTTGTGCGTCCACTAACTTCCACCCGGTGATCAAATCCTTTCTTGTAGAAATTAAGTCTAGCAGGAAACACCTGATCACACTGTTGCATATAGCCGGATGGTCTTTTGATAGTGAACCACAGCATACCTTCCTGGTCTACCTCAACGGCTTCTGCGATATTATTCGGAACGCGAAGTACATCCTGGCTATTATTATACATAATAGCATTTTTCAGTTCGCTGATCCTTTCCCGGATAAATTGAAGATTTGTGTCTTGGGCCATAACAGTAAATTTTACACTGCAAGTAAGTCAAATCAGGGGCCAAGACATTTTGTGCTGAGGTTCAGCAGGCGAAATGCCTGTTCCTGTCCAACAAATTCCCCAACCCGGGAGTAACCTGTCCCGCCAAAGCCCGCATGGGTAAGGCTTTCACGATGTGCATAAAATGTGGCATTCCTTTTTCCTCTACAAAGCAAATCAACCCAAGTGAAAGAAAATATCCGTCTATCCCACCGTCAGCATTTATTACTTGATAAAGATCATGAGAAAGCTGCGAAGGCTGCGAAACTGATCTACGTGTCCGATAAAACACCCGGGATTTCCCGGATAAAAAAAGGAAATGGATACGGCTATATGTATAAGAACAAGCTGGTCAAAGATGAAAAGCAGCTGGAGCGGATCCGTAAACTGGCTATTCCACCGTCATGGTCAGATGTATGGATCAGCTACACCCCGAACGGACATATACAGGCTACCGGCCTGGATCTCAACAAACGCAAACAATACCGCTATCATACAAAATGGAATGAATTGCGTGGAGAAACGAAGTTCCACCGCTTATTTGAATTTGGGAAGGCACTTCCACGGATCCGGCGAAGGATCAGGAAGGACATGAACACGAATGAGCTGAGCGATTCCAAAGTTGTTGCCACCGCTATCGATCTCATGGAAAAGACATATATACGTGTAGGAAATAATGAGTATGAAAAATTGTATGGATCGTATGGACTGACCACGCTCAAAGACAGGCATGTAAAAGTAACGAGGGAAAAAATCGACTTCGTATTTACCGGCAAGAAGGGAATAGAACATCATATAACGTTGACCAATAAACGCCTGGCGCGCATTATCAAACAATGCAGGGAGGTGCCCGGCAAAACTCTTTTCCAGTTCTATACCAATGGCAGCAAACACAGGGCGATAGATTCGGGAATGGTGAATCAGTACATCAAAGAAGCAGCAGGTAAAGACTTCTCCGCGAAGGATTTCCGCACCTGGGCCGGCACGCTGGAAGCGCTTGAATGCCTCCGGGGAATGGACGATGTACCAGACGAAAAATTGATGAAAAAGAATATGCTGGAAGTGCTGGACAAGGTGAGTGAAAGACTTGGCAATACGCGGGCGATCTGCAAAAAGTATTATATACACCCGGGCTTGTTCCAACTGTATGAAGAAAAGAAATTGCTGAAATGTATCGAGAACTGTGGCAAAAAAAGCACACACAAGGGGGATTTTAGCCCGAAAGAGCGCCTGCTGCTGGGAATCCTCGAGAAATGTACCTTGTAAATTAGTGCCTCTGGCACACTGGTATGATTTTCCTGTCTTGTATAGTGTGAATGATTGTTAATTGAAAAACTAAAGATTATGAAAACGAATGAACAAACAGCCGAAGTGCTGAACGATCTGATACAAATCAATAATGACCGCATCGAAGGATATGAAAAGGCATCAAAGGAAACAGCTCCGGGAGATGCTGACCTTCGTGCGCTGTTTGATAGTATGGCCGCTGAAAGCCGTAGTTATGTCAGTGAACTAACTCAGCAAGTATCTATCTCTGGAAATGAACCGGCAGATGGTACCACTGTAAAAGGTAAAATTTACCGGGCATGGATGGATGTAAAAGCAACCTTTACAGGTAAAGACCGTAAAGCTATTCTTGCATCCTGTGAATATGGTGAAGATGCCGCTCAGAAAGCATACGATCAGGCATTGGCAACTGATGCGGAATTGCCTACAGACCTCAGGCAGTTGATCACTGATCAAAAAGCCAGCTTGCGCAAATCACACAATAAGATCAAAGCAATGCGTGACGCGCAACATGCATAAGAATTGAAAAGGAATGGTGGAACATCCGTCACTCCTCTCTAAAAATTAAACCTATCTGACACATTAAAATCAACTTTATGCAAATTGAATCCACAGAAGACGACATGAAAACATTGTCATCCTGCATGAATAAGCTTATTGCAGACGGTTATTCTGAACACTTCAAAGTCGGCGAAGAAGGATTGGAATCACCGGATTCAGGCAAAACATACAAACCTGAAGAAGTACATGTGCTGAATTTTTTCCGGTTTGAAGGGGCCAGTGATCCCGATGACAATTCTATCCTCTATGCCATCGAAACCGATGGTGGTGAAAAGGGTCTACTGACAGACGCATACGGAACATATGCCGATCCGAATGTCGGTAAGTTTATGCAGGAAGTGGAGGATATTAATAAAAAGACAACGAAGAGTTGATAACGAAATACCTGTTTCTACTGGCGTAGGAGCATCGTAAAAACGCAGAGGGATCGCAGCGTTCACAAAGTATGACTTTGCGTTCCTTGCGATCCCTCTGCGTTCTTTGCGACCTCTGCGTCCTTTGCGATACCTCTGCGTTCTTTGCGATACTCCTACACCAATCTAATTCTAGTTCAGTGACTGAAACTGTTTCTTACCACAACTGTTTTCCCTGATAATAATCCAGGATCTTCGTCCGCAGTGCATAATCATATTTCGCCTGTATTGAATTACTATTTGCACGATCCATATTATTCTTCGTTATCAGATAATCGATAGATGTACCCACACCAGCATTAAAGCGAACTTCCGCAGCTTTGAACGATTCGGTGAAAGCCGTCACCTGCTCCAGCAGAGTCTTATACCGCTCAGCAGCAGTGGTCATGTTGATATGCGCCTCCTCGATCGATTGCTGCAATTGCGTTTTCGTCGTGCTGGCAACATATTCCGCATTCTTGAAATCGATCTTTGCCTGGCGGATGCGGTTACGCTGCGACCATGCATTGAAGATGGGGATCTGAAGGTTGAGGCTGAATGAATAGAAAATATTATTCTTTACCTGTTTCCCATAAGGAATCTTTTCGGAAGCGAAATTATTCTGCTTGGTGATCACATATGTGGGCGCGCCATTGATCATCACATAATCTGTGGTGGGTACTTCACCAGACCCCAGGAAAATATTGTTGCGGGCTGCGCTCGAATAGTTGCTATTCACGTTGCTGTTAAAGCTTAGTGTAGGAAACAACTGGCCACGGGCTACTTTGATGCCCCTGTAGGCGCTTGCCTGCCGGAGATCAACCGCCTTGATCTGCGCGAATTGCTCCAGCGCGGTTGAATAAATACTATCCGGCGTGATGTCATACCGGGTAGCAAAAGCGGCTGCATCGATCTTTTCCAGCTGTGTGTTTTTATTGTACGGAATATTCATCAGCCGTGCCAGGCTCAGCTTGGATTGTTCGAGGGAGTTTTTAGCACCAATGATACTCAGCTGATCGTTCGCATACTGACCGCGAAGATCCGATAGTTCAGAAGGCTTGATCGCTCCGTCGGCATTCATGATCTCCAGTCTCTTTACCTGCTCCTGGGATAATGCGGACTGTGTCATCGCCAGGGCAAGGAGATCCTGGTTCGTTAGTACCTGCAGGTACGCAAGAATGATATTGATCGTGATATTATCCTTCACCTGTTGCCAGTCCATTTTAGAAGCTTCATAGGCCAGCGCATTTTGTTTGACCGCATTCTGCATGGACAAGCCGCGGAAAAGTGTGACACCACTGCTTGCTCCATAGCTGGAATAATTTACCTGTTGGTTTATATACGAGTTGGTAAAAGGGTCGATACTACGCCCCTGGTTGATACCACTTCCCGCATTGGCGTTCAGGTCAGGAAGCATATTCAATCGCGCCTGGTTCCAGTTGATCTTTCCAGTTTCCATCCTCAGTCCTGCCTGTAATGCGTCGAGGTTATTACTCAGACCTGTCTCAACACATTGTTGCAAGGTGAGCACTTTATCATTTTTTTCCTGCGCCAGGGTTTTGCCTGATATCAGCAACATCCACCCTCCAAGGCCGAAGGCCAGTATTCGTTTCATCGTTGTCATATTAATTTTTCGGACTGGCGTTTATTTTTGAACCATTCCATCAAGCAGGTTTATGATCCGGGAACCATAAGCTGCGTTCTTTTCTGAGTGGGTAACCTGGATAATGGTTACGCCTTCTTTATTTAATTCATTAAAAAGTTGCATGATCACTTCACCCTGTGCCGAGTTGAGATTACCGGTGGGTTCATCCGCCAGCAGCAATTTTGGTTTGCCGATCAGCGCTCTCGCAATACCCACAAGCTGTTGTTGACCGCCGGATAGCTGGGTTGGGAAGAGGTCTTTTTTACCAACGATCTGAAACCTGTCGAGTATGTCTGCCACAAGCGCTTTTCTTTCAGAAGACTTGACTCCCTGGTAGATGAGGGGCGTTTCGATGTTCTCGTATACAGTCAGCTCGTCGATGAGGTGATAGGCCTGGAATACAAAACCTATGTATCGTTTGTAAAGATCGGAGCGCTGTTTTTCTTTCAGCTTATGCACGGTTTCATGAAGGAAATGGTATTCGCCTTCGTTAAAGTCGTCCAGCATACCAATAATATTCAATAAAGTGGATTTACCCGAACCGGATGGCCCCATGATAGAGACGAATTCGCCTTCGTTAATGGTAAGGTTAATGTCCTTCAGCAAAAACGTCCGGTTGTTACCCGAGTTCACCCATTTGTAAATACCTTTTAGATCTAACATAAAGTGTTTATTTTTTCAATTCTCCTGATGTATGTATGATTTATTCTGAACGCAATGACTTTACCGGATTAATGACCGCAGCCCTGATCGCCTGGATACTGACCGTCATTACAGCTATCAGCAATGCAATCGCCGCAGCCATCGCAAAAACCCACCAGCCGATAGATACCCGGTAAGCAAAATCCTTTAACCAGTTATGCAAACCCCACCAGGCCAGCGGGGAGGCGATACAAACCGAGATCAGTACGAGTTTTACGAAATCGCGTGACAGCATGGTGGTGATATTCCCCACGCTTGCACCAAGTACTTTCCTGATCCCGATCTCCCTTGTACGCTGCTGTGCGGAAAATGCAGCAAGCCCAAAGAGTCCCATACAGGCGATCAGCACTGCTATGACCGCCGCTCCGACAAATACATTCCCTAATTGTTGCTCACTGGCATACTGGCGATCAAATGTATCATCTGCAAAAAAATATTCAAAAGGATTACCCGGGAAATATTGCTTGTAAAGACCATTGAGGGTTGACAATTTCGACTGCAGATTATCCGTTCCTGTTTTCACCGTAAAATAAACAAAGGAGGTGGAGGGCAGAAAAATAACCGGATCGATCGGTTGATGCAGGGACAAATGATGATAGTCTTTCACCACACCTCCGATCTCGTATTCCTTTCCACTCCAAAGTATTTTCTGTCCCGCAACCTGGGCGCCTTTTGCAAACCCCAATTGTGAAGCTGCTTTCTCATTTACCAGTACCTTTTTTGCATTCATCCATGCTTTCATTGCTTCTTCCGCTGTGAATGCTTTTCCCTGTACAAAGGAAATATCATACGTATCAAAGAACTTATCGTCTGATATGAACATGGAGTAACTCTTCTTTTCATCACCCGTTGAAGGGTTCAGCCGGGTAATATTGGCCGTGGAAAAATTATACCCTTTACCAGGAACATTATTTGATCCCGCATATTTCTGCACGAAGGGCAGTCTTGCTAATTGATTCTTGAATGCATCATTTTTCTCCGCCTGCTCTTCACTTGAAACAGTAGGTCCTTTTATTACCAGTAACTGGTCAAGGTTCATTCCCAGGTTACCTCCCTTCATATATTCCAGCTGCTGGTACAATACAATGGTGGCAATAATGAACACCACAGAAATACTGAATTGAAAAACGACCAGTCCTTTCCGCAAAGAAAACCCACGAGGGTTCAGACTTGCGCGCCCTTTGATAGCCGCGACAGGCTTAAAAGAACTTAATACGAACGCGACATAACCACCAGCCAGCAATGCGCCAACGACCACACAGGTAATTGCGCCTGCCCAGAACCATCCCTGATTCAGGACAGTTAAGGACAATTCCTTTCCGGTAAACTTATTAAACAGTCCTTGCGCGAACTGAACGATAAACAGCGACAGCCCGATGCTTACCAGGGTGAGCAGAAATGTTTCCGAGAGGTATTGCACGGTAAGTTGTTTCCTGCTTGCACCCAGTACTTTTCTTACGCCTGTTTCCTTTGCTCTCTTCAATGCCTGCACCGTTGAAAGATTAATATAGTTCACCCAGGCGATCAGTAAGATCAGCAATGCAACCGCGAATAACATCACTACCAGTTTCAGGCTGCCATACGTCTGATAAGGATAATCAAAAGCTGGCGCGAGATGTACTTCACTGAACGGTTGTAAAAAAGCTGTTTGATCCTTTTCGTCAGGCTGCAGAGAGTGGATCAGTTGCGTAACACCGGCAGCAGCTTCTGTTGGGTTCGCTCCTTTCTTCAAGAGAACGTAACTGGCTACGAAACCGTTTTCCAGGGTTGCCGGGTCAGCCCAGTCATTTTCATTCCGGTTAGCTGCAGTTGCGAGCGTATTAAAAGATAGTAGTACTTCAGGTTTTAGGTCAGACCCGGCCGGCGGATTCTTAAACACCGCGGAAACCGTATAATCCGTATTTCCAAACTGGTTGCTTACTTTGATCACTTTACCTGCAGCCTTTGTTGTCCCGAACAGTTTTACCGACGTGTTCTCAGAAATAGCCATTGCCTGCGGCTGGTCCAAAACGGGAGTGCCATCAAGAATGGTAAATGAAAAAGCGGAAAAAAAACTTCCGTCTGTGTAAGAGATATTCTCTTCGCGGAACCCATTACCTGCAACGCCATTATCCAGGACGCTGAGCACGCCGCTTCCAAGCCCATCGGCCACGCGAACGAACGATTCAACCGCAGGAAGCTTCTGCACAACAGGCGTGGAAAGTCCGGGAGCAAAATGATAATTCTGATCGCCGGTTTTACCCACGGCACCAAGCCTGTACAGGCGATCATAATGCTGATGGAAACGATTAGCACTCCATTCGAAACCGATATACTGAAAGATCAGCAGGAATACAGCCAGGCCTATCGCCAGACCGGTGATATTGATGGCTGTGAACGTCTTGTTACGCCAGAGGCTCCGGAATGCGACAGTAAAGTAATTCTTTATCATATGATAGATGCTGGTCTGTATTATCAGCGCTTACAGGTTTTCAAGGGCTGTGCCACTCCGCAAGTAACTGGTTATCAATATCAAATTATCGGCTTACTTTAAGGATGTGCGAAAATGGACAAAAACTGTTCGAATACGAACAGTTTTTGTCACTAAAAGTGCAGCTGGTATTGAATACGGGTTATTCAGCCCGAAGGTTACGAACGGGATTGCTGGTAGCGGGTTTCATCGAAAGAACGCCGATCAGCACGACCGCAATGGCGAATACAGACAGACCGGCAACAAAAAATGGAGTCAGGTCTTGTTGTATCCGGTAAACATACTGCTGGAGCCACTCATGTGCAAACCAGTAAGCGAGAGGCCACGCAATGACATTTGCCAGCAAGATCAGCCATGCATATTCTTTTATAAATAGCAGGAGAATGCTTTTTATATCCGCACCCAGAACCTTTCTTACGGCGATCTCTTTATTACGTCTTGCAATAGTAAAGGAGATGATTCCAAACACACCCATGAAAACGATGAACAGATTCAGTACTGTTGCCAGACTGGTTGCTTTTTTCAACCGAAGCTCAGACGCATATAGCGAAGCGAACTTATCATCCATAAAGAAATAGTCAAACGGAGCGTTGGGCAGGAGTTCTTTCCATTTCGATTTCACAGAATTGATAGCGGCTGTCATATCATCACCCGCAACCTTCACAGCAAAGAAGCGATAGCTTAATGCATCTTCTACATGAAAAAAAGCCAGCGGGCCGATCTCTTCGTTAAACGACGAGTAATTAAAATCTTTCACCACGCCCTTCACGGTAAAAGTATTGGCCGGTTGCATTTTCAGGGTTTTACCGATGGCAGATTCTGCGGTCCAGCCAAATGCTTTCGCGGCTGATTCATTGATGACCACCTGGTCAGGAACATGTGCGCCTTGATCATTGAAAAATACACCTGCACTAAGTTTTAATCCCAGGGTTCCTGCATAGTTTTCATCCACATTCAATGATGGGATCAATACAGGCTGCGACATTCCTTCAGCCAGAAGACCAAGCGCATTGGGTGGCTTCCTGTCCGGTATTTCGAACGTAAGACTCGCTGCTTTCACTGACGGACTCTGCTTCAATCCTTCCCTGACAGCCATCATGCGCTTTACGCCTGTTGAATCCCATTGTTTGGGGAAAGCTGTAACTATCAGCACCTGCTCTTTATTATACCCAAGATCTTTATTGAAAATATAGGAGACTTGATTGGAGATGGTCAATCCACAAATAAATACCAGGATCGCCAGCGAGAACTGAACCACGAGCAAAGATTTTCTCAACAGCATGCTTCCCCGTGAATCATCCATCTTTCCTTTCACTGCTTTGCTGATCCTCACAGCACTTAATACCAGAGCGGGATAAATACCCGCCAGCAGGCCCACACCAAGAAGCAGTGATACAAAGAAGCCGGCCTGCAGCCAACTGAAGTGCCAGGACGGTAATAATGATGCTTGCAGAACCTGGCTAAAAAAAGGTCTCAATGATTCATAAAGAACGATCGAAAATACACCGGAAATCAATGTCAGTACCATTGCTTCCGTAAGATACTGGATCACCAATTGACTTCTTGCCCCACCAAAAACCTTACGCAGCCCGATCTCCTTCAACCGGTAGGTTGATGTTCCGATATTTATATTGATAAAATTGATCACCGCCATTGAAATGATAAACAGTGCCACCAGCGAGAGTGTTACAATGACGCGTTGCACAGCATTGTTATTATCTTTTAAATAATAACTTCTTACCGGAGCGAGCTTTACCGTGAGGTTGGTCTTCATGGTTTCATCTGCATACTTTGCCAGCACCTGCTGGAATGGCGCTTCCATGGCAGCGGGCGTAACTCCTGGTTGCAATTCAAGCAAACCGATCTCATAAATGCTCTGCCACGATACAGCCGGATCACCACCAGGATAGTACCGGTTTCCAACTGTTGGCACGAAAACAGCATACGATTCACCGAACAGTCCGGTGACCGAATTCTTCGTAAGATCCTTCAGCACCGCCGAAACCATATACGGTAACTGTTCGCCCGTTGTTGCTGCAATACTGATGGTTTCATTCAATACATCAGTTTTCCCAAACAGTTTCATCGCCATTGATTCAGTGATCACGGCTGAATTATTATCACGGAAAGCATGATCGCTATTGCCATGCAGCAATGGAAAACCATACATTGATACAAGCGTTGTATCACCGATGGCAATATTTTCCTTGAAATGCTTATCGCCGGCAGATACGACATTCGTCACCGGGTTGAAACGGTAATAGTTTGATACAAGATGCGGATACTCTTCCTTCATGGCTTTGGGTAGCGGTGCCACGGTAGTGATATCAAGCCCCATTTCCATTACCTTCCATTCGCTTTTTACCACAAACTGCCTGTCTGCATTTTTCAGTTCTGCATTAACCTGTTTTTCCTGGATAATGTACACGCCGATCAAAAGGGAAAAGGCAATCCCGACAGAAAGGCCAAGAATGTTGATCAGCGAGAAAAGTTTTCTCCTCATCAGGTTGCGACCAGCGATTTTCAAATAGTTTTTCAGCATATGAAAAGTATGTGTGTGTGTGCGTATGTTTATTAACCTATTCTGACCTCAGTGTTTTACCGGGGTTCCGCAATGCTGCGGCAGATGCATTCAATCCTACCGTGATCAATGCAATGATCAGTGTGATACTTCCTACCATCAGGAACACTCCCGCACCGATACTGATCCTGTAATTGAAATTCTTCAACCATTCGTTCATTGCCCACCATGCTGCCGGTATTGCAACCAGAAAAGCGAGTCCGACGAGTACAAGGAACTCTTTTGACATCAGTACCAATACCTGTTGTACGGAAGCCCCAAGTACTTTCCTGATACCGATCTCCTTCGTACGGCGCTCGATCGTGAATGATACCAGGCCGAACAAACCAAGACAGCAGACAAATATGGACAGTCCCGCGAAAATGATGGCCAGCTTACCGATCAATTGTTCATTCAGGAACTTTTGATTGAATTCCTCATCGATAAAACGGAACTCAAAAGGATATTCGGGACTGAACTTCTTATAACTCGCTTCGATGACAGAGAGCGCTTTCTGTACATCTTTGCCTTCGTTCAAACGGATATTTGTGAATCCAGCCCATTTGTTATCATATGCGATCATCATGGGAGACGCAGCTTCGTAAGGAGAAGTCATGACCATATTATCGATCACGCCTACGATCAGACGCTGACGGCCAGCCCAGGTGATCTCTCTGCCTACGGGAGACTGAAGGCCCATTAACCGGATCGCTTCTTTATTAAAGATAACGGTATTACTATCTCCGTCACGAAAATCCCTTCCTTCGATCATTCGCGCATTCAATGTTTTTGCAAAATCATTATTGGAAAACAGGAAGCCGATGATCAGTTGTGTATTGGGGTCAGCACCCTGCCACCTTATGCCGGAAGTATAGCCGAGGATGGTCGTTAATGGTGAAGAGGTCCGCACAACGGACGACAGCACGCCGGACTGCTGCAGTTCATTCCTGAAAGCATCATAATTCTTTGTCAGATCTTTATTTGCTTTTACCTGTAGCAGGTTATTCGTATCATAACCTATGTCTCTTTTCTTTACGTGCTGCAGCTGCTGATAGATGATCAGTGTTGCGGAGATGAGCACGATGGCTGCAATAAACTGTGAAGTAACGAGTATCTTCCTCGGAAGTACAGCCTGCTTACCCTGAAGCATCGTGCCTTTCAATACTTTCACCGGCATGAAATCAGAAAGATAGAAGGCGGGATAACCTCCGGCTACAAAGCCCGTCAGCAGAATGATGCCAGCTACAATTGCCCACATGGAAGGTTCGTTGTACGGGATATTCACTTCCATATTCAGCAATTGCGTGAAGGACGGCTTCACCAGGTACACTAAGGCGGTGGCAAGAAGAAAAGATATGAGCGCCAGTAATACAGATTCGGAGAGGAACTGTGCGATCAGCTGTTTCTTTCCAGATCCCAGTGTTTTGCGGATCCCTACTTCCCGTGCTCGCTTCTCTGATCTCGCGGTGGAAAGATTCATGAAATTCACACAGGCGATGATGAGGATCACCACGGCAACCCAGGTAAACAAATTAACGTACTGGATCCGGCCACCTGTATTCTTCCCACCACGAAATTCCTCAAACAGTCGCCATTTCTCCATCGGATGGAGCAAAACAGATCCGCGGGTGGTGGGATTATCGCCACTTGTTCTTTTACGGATCAGGTTGATCACATTCGCTTCAAGGGACGCAACATTTGTTCCTGGTTTGACGTCCAGAAAAACCTGGTAACTGCAGTTCACCCATTCCGTTTCCGCTGCCTTGATCTCGGGAGATGAGGGATTGAACGGAATAAGTCCATCAAACTGAACAGTAGAATTCCGTGGCACATCTTTTATGATCGCTTTTACAACCGCGTTCCTGGTATTGTTCAGCCGCATTTCCTGGCCCAATATATCTGTCGATCCGAATACCGCCTTCGCTGTGCTTTCTGTTACCACGATCGCATCCGGATCATTCAGCACTTCTTTATTTCCCCTGATGAAATCAAAAGAAAAGATATCAAAGAACTCAGGCGAAACGGTCAGCGTGGTTTTGTTGATGCGAGTTTCACCATTTCCCATTAAGGTCGATCCGGGGAAAGACACCGTGGCAGCATGCGCTACTTCGGGCAAAGAGGATTTAATTGCGCCAACAAGCGGATACATAAAATCAGGACCAGTAGACACTTCACCATTGAAATTCCTGTTGCTGTACAGCTGGTAGGTGCTATCATATTTCTTATGGTATCCATCCCAGTTCTTTTCGTTATATACCCATAATGCGATCAGCATGGTGCAGGCCATCCCGATGCTCAGGCCGAGCACATTGATCAGCGAAAATGTTTTGTTCCGGGTCAGATTGCGCCAGGCAACTTTGAAATAATTCTTGATCATAGAAGGTTTGTTATTCGATGGCTTAATGGTTATAATCGTTATTCAGTTCTTAGTGATTTGACAGGGTTTGACAGCGCAGCGCGCAGCGCCTGTGTGCCCACCGTGAACAGGGCGACAAACGTGATCGACAGGCCCGCAATCAGGAAAATGTATAAAGGGATGTCTGTACGATAAACAAAACTGCTCAGCCATTTTTCAGAGAGTATCCAGGCAACCGGCACGGCGATCACAAATGATACCAGGACAAGTTTGATGAACTGGTTCACGAGCGACAAAGTGATCCTTGCCGATGAAGCTCCCAATACTTTCCTGATCCCGATCTCTTTTGTCTTTTGCTGAACAGAATAGGCTGATAGACCGAAGAGTCCCATACATGCCAGCAGTATCGCGATGGTGGAGAATACTTTAAAAATATCGCCAGTTCTCATTTCGGATGCATACATCTTATTGTAGTCCTCATCCATGAAAGTATACTGGAAGGGCCGGTGAGGGGCAAGTTCTTTCCATGTCTTTTCAAGATGAGCGATCGTTTGAGACATATTATTTCCTGTCATTTTAACCTGCATGACCGAGCCCCAGTTATCCGGGAATAACACCAATGGCTCAACTGCAGAGTGCAGCGAAGCAAAGTGGAAGTCTTTGATGACAGCCTTGACCTCGCCGGGACGTTGATTTCCGAGGAACATCTTTTTCCCGATGGCTTCTTCGGGTTTCCATCCAAGGGCTGCCGCCGCAGATTCATTCAAAACATAATGGAAATAAGGTTTTTTAGCTGTATCCTCTGCGGTATTGATGTCCAGCAGATCCTGGCGGCTTAAATCGGTGCCGGCGATGATCTCGAGATTATTCACTTTGATATAATCCTCATCTATGGGATTTGCTTTGACGGACATGGCATTTTCATTCGAGGGAGAATTGCTCATTGAATAACCACCCACTATATTGATCGGTGTGTTATACGATTTTGAAACAGCCAGCACTTCAGGATTCTTTCTTATAGTTGTTTTGAACAGCTCGGTTTTCTCATTTATCCGCGAATCCATTGGTAATACAACAATATGATCCCTGTCATATCCCAGTTTTTTAGTCTGTATATAATTCAATTGCCGCTGCAATACAAATGTTGCGATGATCAGGAAAGCCGATACAGTGAACTGGAACACGGTCAATGATTTCCTGATCCATGTGCCTGAAGAGGAATTCCTGAAAGCGCCCTTCAATACTTTCACCGGCTGGAAACGGGAAAGGATCAGCGCAGGATAACTTCCCGCAAGCAATGAGATTGTTGTGAGGATCAATAAGGCAATAACAAGGATGGATGGTCTGAATAGTCCGTTCAGGGATAACGACCTTTCTGCGAGTTCATTGAAGGAGGGCAGCAATATGGCCGCGAGTACAAAACTCAGGATCAGGGATATTGCGGTAATGATCGAAGACTCACCGATAAACTGCCAGAATACCTGGCTTCTGAATGCACCTGACACTTTCCTGATCCCCACTTCCTTCGCACGTTCCATTGATCTTGCAGTACTTAAATTCACATACGTGAAGCAGGCAATGATGAGGATCAGCAATGCAACTCCACCCGTGATGTAGATGTAGTTGATATTGCTATTTGGTTCGTATCCGTCAAGTTCCGAATGAAGATGCACACTGGTATATGGCTCGAGATGGAATGTCATGTCCGCATCCGTCATATCCTTTTTCATGAATGGTGCTATCTTGGGCTGAAGCGATGCTATAGCACCTTTATCTTTCAAAAGGAAATAGGTGATATAGTTAGCATTGAAATAGGTATTCTCCTGTGCTGGTCCCAGGCTTGAGAACGAAGCGAGGAAGTTGAACTTGATCTGAGAGTTGGATGGACAATCTTCCGCTACGCCGGTAACAAGATAATTTGTCTGAGCAGCGCCGATCTGCAATGTTTTTCCAACAGGGTCATCATTTCCGAAGAATTTCTTTGCGGCAGATTCACTGATCACAAGCATATTCGGGGCTTTCAGCACCTGGTCTGCGGTACCTTTCAATAATTTGAAAGAGGAGAAAACAGAAAAGAATGTTGAATCGGCATGAATAAAACCGGGTTCGATGAATACCTTGTCCTGGTATTTGATCAGGCCTGGCCGGCCTCCCGATAATCGCACCCCATCTTCAATCTCGGGAAAAACTCTTTTGAAGGCGGGTAATACTTTAGTACTCGTCACAACAATCTTACGGGGTTCACCTCCGCCCATGCTATACTCCATTGTTACCCTTACGATCCTGTCCGCATTTTTCTGAAACTTGTCATAACTGAGTTCATGCTGGATATATAGTACCATCAATATCACGCAGGTCAGCCCAACAGTCAGGCCGGCAAGGTTGATAAATGTGAAGGTCTTGTTCTTCCAGAGATTACGGAACGCGATCTTAAAATAAGTTTTGATCATCTGCTAGTTTTTATCTTTGTTATATCTATTCGGAACGTAATGATCTTACCGGGTTTGCCAATGCGGCGCGTACAGCTTTCACACTGAGCGTCAGAAGGGCGATGGATGCGGCGGAAACACCCGCGACCGGTTCAAACTGTAAAATGGGTA
This sequence comes from Chitinophagaceae bacterium, assembly GCA_040509495.1. Lineage (GTDB taxonomy): Bacteria > Bacteroidota > Bacteroidia > Chitinophagales > Chitinophagaceae > Terrimonas_A. The sequence goes on from JBEVKW010000435.1 coordinate 29,696, forward strand.
AGATGACCAGGCACACTGCAATACCTACGCCGAGCCCGGCGATATTGATAAAGGAAAAACGCTTGTTTTTCCAAAGACGGCGGAAGGCAGTTTTGTGATAGCTTCTGAACATAGAATTATTTAAATATTACGTAAAGAACAGACAGCCCTGCTTATAACTATCATTATAAGCAAGACGCCAGGATGTACTGCGAAAATGTTTTACATATTCCGCAGTCGACACCTTTTCTATGTGTGGTAATATTTATTCCGATCTGAGTGACTTCACAGGATTGACCAGTGCAGCTCTTATTGACTTATATCCAACCGTGATCCATGCAATTACGATAGAAACCAACATGGCGAGCGCAAAGATCCAGATGCTGATATTTATCCGGTATTTAAAATCTCCCAACCACTGATTCATGACATACCAGGCAAGCGGAGCGGCGATGGCAAAACCTATCAGAATAAGGATCGTGAATTCCTTTGAAAAAAGATACACAACATGTGCAACAGATGCGCCAAGTACTTTGCGTACGCCAACCTCCTTTCTCCGCTGAACCGCCATAAAAGATACCAACCCGTATAATCCCAGGCAGGAGATCAAAATAGCAATGATGGAAAATATTTTATAGAGATGTGAAAGCTGGTTTTCCTGCTGATAGAAGCCCTGGATCGATTCATCCATAAAGTAGCTGTCATAGGCATATTCAGGGAAGAACTTATCCCAGGATCGTTGAATACTTTCCCGTATCTGGGCAAGGTTACTGGTTTTTAGCTTGATATTCGTGCAGCCATAGTAGCTTTGTCTCGTTGAGATCATCAGCGGCTTGATATCTTCCCGTAAAGAATTAGTCTTAAAATCTTTCACAACGCCAACGATGGTCTTCCAGCTATTTCTGCCGACACGCATTTCTTTCCCGATAATATCTGCAGGAGTTTTCACGCCAAGTTTACTTACCATCGTTTCATTCACCACTACGTCCTTGATAGTATCACTGCGTCCGTATTTATTGCCTGCGAGGAACTGGAGTCCGAATGTCTTAAAATAATCCTCGTCTGCAAATTTCATGTAAACATCAAAGTCTTCGTCAGCTTTATGGTCATAAGCAAAATTTGCGGACCAGTTATTTTCCGATGATGGAACATCGCTGCTGAAGCTGACCGACTCTATACCATTCATGGCAAGCAGGTCCTGCTTGAATGCGCTTTGCCTGGAGAAGATCACACTGTCTGCATTAGCAGTCATCACCAACACAGCTTCTTTATTGAATCCGAGATCCGCATTCTTCACGGAATTCATTTGACTGATCGCAATGATCGTGCAGATGATCAATGCCTGCGAAATAGAGAATTGCAGAACGACCAATCCTCTCCTCAGGGAGATGCCACCTATACTGGCGGAAGTGATCTTATTCTTCAGCGCGAGCATTGGTTTAAAGCCCGAAAGAATAAGTGCGGGATAAGCACCTGAAAGGAAGGTTACCACCAGCGCAGCCAACAGGGTAAACAGCATAACAGATGGTGTGAAAACAGTTAGTTTATCATTGATGGACGCAACATGGCTGATAAACGGAAGACAGATCAGCGAAATCACCAGCGCCAGTACAACGGAGATAAAAACGATGATCGCCGTTTCGCCCATCATCTGCCAGAAAAGGCTGATCCGGTTACTGCCCAGCACTTTCCGGATACCGACTTCCTTTGAACGGTTGATGGCCTGGGCAGTAGAAAGGTTGATGAAATTGATGCAGGCCATTGTAATGATCAGCACACCGATCAGCGATAAGGTCCAGAGCGTTGATTTATTCGTAACGTGATCACCGAAATTTTCTACGCGCGTATCGAAATGTATTTGGCTGAGTGATTGAAGAAACACCTCGCGCTTTGTTTTTCCGGGTGCATCAGGAAAATGCTTTTTGCTGAATGCAGCCAGGGCTGTAGCCAATTGAGCTTCGGGCATATTGTCGGGCTTGCGGACAAAAACCTGGTAATTGCTCGTTGTGCTACCCCATCGTGCATCATATCCGCTTACTCCTGAGTTATTTTTGGCTGTGACGAAAGATGTGACCACTTTGAACGGAAAGTCTGAGTTTCCCGGAACATCTTTAAGGATTCCAGCCACCTTTACAGTAATAGCATTATCCAGCCGGATATATTGACCAACGGCGGATTGCCAGCTGCCAAAATACTTATCGGCGATACCTTGTGTAAGAACGGTCATATTGGGTTCGTCCAATACGGCCGGAGAGCCGGCAAGCCAGGGGAATTGCAATACATTGAAGACGTTTCCATCTCCATAGAATACACCACCGTCTTCAATAAATTTTTTGCCGACAAGTGCATTGGGATCATTTCCCAGAACAGTCATCTGGCTGCCAAAACTGGAAAATAAAGAGCCGGCCGTTACACCCGGCATGTCAACCTTTATTGCATCATACAAAGGGAAAGGAACACCAGACGTGTACTCTTCACCAATGGTTTCCTTGTCTTTAGTGATGATGTGGTAAACTGATTCATAACCAGGTAAAAATTTATCATAGCTAAGCTCATATTTCACCACGAGGAACAGCATAAGACATGACGCGATGCCGACAGCAAGTCCAAGTACGTTCAACAATGAGAAGCCCTTGTACCGGGTGATATTGCGAAAAGCTACTTTGAAATAATTCCTGATCATTTTGAAGAGAATAAAAGGTAGAGTAAAATGCTAGATCATGATGTTTTCGATCACAGTCTGCCCGTCGAGCATACGGATAATGCGATGGCTGTACCGTGCGTCATGTTCGCTGTGCGTTACCATGATGATGGTTGTGCCCTGTTCATTCAGATCGGTCAGCATTTCCATCACTTCATTACCATTACTGGAATCTAGATTACCGGTAGGCTCATCCGCAAGGATCAGTTTTGGTTTATTTACAACCGCCCTGGCTACGGCCACACGCTGTTGCTGACCACCTGATAGTTGCTGGGGATAGTGATTGCGGCGATGCATGATCTGCACTTTATCAAGCACTTCATCCACACGTTTTTTTCTATCAGCCGCTTTCACGCCGGTGTAGATCAGTGGAAGCTCAACATTTTCAAAAACGGTTAATTCGTCGATCAGGTTAAAACTCTGGAACACGAAACCGATATTTCTTTTGCGGAGATCTGCCCGCTTTCTTTCATTGAATTTTGCTACTTCAATTCCGGCGAATACGAAGCTGCCTGCATCAGGATCATCGAGAAGGCCAAGAATATTCAGCAGGGTTGATTTGCCGCAACCAGATGGGCCCATGATTGCCACAAATTCTCCCTCTTTTACCTCAATGGATAATTTGTTCAACGCTACAGTTTCAACTTCCTCGGTCCGGTAGATCTTTTCGAGATCAGTAATCTTAATCATTTAAAATAAATTATTAGGTGAAGAGTATTTACATATTTAATACAAAGAAACCGACAGGCGAAAGATCGTAACCTTTCTTTGTTACAGCCACATCCGCTTCACCGGCCTTCTGCCCCTTTGGTTCCATCACGTAACTGTCACTGCAACGCTGCCGCGCGAAGGAGAGCGGGCTCATACCGCACGCCAGCAATAACAGGTAGACAAATCTTTTTTTCATG
>JBEVKW010000436.1:0-3524 GCA_040509495.1 Chitinophagaceae bacterium
GAGCATGCCCCCTAAGCTTCTAAACTATTAAACCTTTAAACTATTAAACCTTTAAACTATTAAACTTTTAAACTTTCACCCCCTCTCCCCCGCACCCCGTTGAACTTAAAACACATGAATAAGGTTATTTCGAATTACGACAAGACGCCACACATTTCTTTTGATTCCAACACGCTGTCTGTTGCACAGGGCTGGGGAAATGTAACAGCACTGATCAGGAAAAAGATTGCAGCAACGCCGGGCAAAAAGATCGTTGTGCTGGATTGCTACCAGGGGGTAAATGATGAAGAGATCATATCCCACTTACAACAACATCTTGCCGGAGATCTTTACTTCACGGCCGACTATCTGAAACCGGAAGAAATCATCCGGGAAATGATATTCCCTGATGTTACCAATGACGAAGTATTCGGTTATATCACGCGGTTGAACATGATCGATTTCTTTGATTCAAAAAAACTGCAACATGCAAGTATGCTACTGCAGGAAAGCGAACATGAAACGGTTTACATATACGGACCTGGTGCTGCATTATTCGCAGATGCACCAGACCTCCTGCTTTATCTCGACATGCCCAGATGGGAAATACAATTGCGGTTCCGAAAAAATCAGGTATCCAATCTCGGCTTAAATAATAGAACAGAAAAAGCATCGCTTCAATATAAGCAGGCGTTCTTTGTCGACTGGAGAGTATGCGACCGGCATAAAAGAACACTGATGAGCAAATGGGATTATGTCATTGACACAACCATCCCGGAACAACCTAAAATAGTGGATGGAACATCGCTGAACGCAGCCATGCAGTCTGCAGTGAACAGACCTTTCCGCGTAGTACCATTCTTTGACCCCGGCCCATGGGGTGGCCAATGGATCAAAGAATACTGCGATCTCGACAGAAATGAAAAGAACTACGCCTGGGCATTCGATTGCGTTCCGGAAGAGAATAGCTTACTGTTCCGCTTCCGCGAGATCATCTTTGAGATCCCCAGCATCAACCTGGTATTTGCTCACCCGGTGAAACTACTGGGAGAAGCCGTACAGGCGAGATTCGGAGATGAGTTTCCTATCCGGTTTGATTTTCTTGACACCATGCAGGGTGGAAACCTTAGCCTGCAGGTACACCCCTCAACGGAATACATCCGTGAACATTTCGGCATGAACTACACACAGGATGAGAGCTATTACATGCTTGATACCGGAGATGATGCAGTGGTATATCTCGGTTTCAAAGACAATGTAGATCCTGATAAAATGCTGAACGGACTGCGCACTGCTCAAGCAGAAGGAACCCATTTCGAAGCAACAGATTATGCGCAGGAATGGAAAGTAAAAAAACATGATCACGTGCTGATCCCTGCGGGCACTATCCACTGCTCCGGAAAGAACGCAATGGTGCTGGAGATCAGCGCCACTCCTTATATTTTCACATTCAAACTATGGGATTGGGGACGTATGGGACTCGATGGAAAACCACGCCCGATCAATATCGAACGCGGTGCTAAAGTGCTCGACTGGACAAGAACGCCTGACTTCACCAAACGTGAACTCATCAATACAATTAAAACAGTGGCCGAAGGTGACGGATGGAAAGAAGAATATACCGGCCTGCACAAACGTGAATTCATCGAAACGAGAAGACACTGGTTCAGCAAAACCGTTACACATCACACCAACGGAAGTGTGAACGTTTTGAACCTTGTTGAAGGTCGCGAAGCGATCGTGGAAAGTCCTGATGATTCATTTGCTCCTTTTGTGGTGCATTATGCAGAAACATTTATCATTCCGGAAAATGTAAAAACATATACGATCAGGCCGCATGGCGAAAGTGAAGGAAAAGAATGCGGAACGATAAAGGCATTTGTAAGAACGAATGCGTAAGCTGTTTAAGATTGCCTTGCGCATAAGGAACGCGGTGGACACAACGATACGCGGCAAGCGCGGCGAAATAAAATATATTCCAAGGCTGTTATCGCCGCGTCCGCTGCGTATCGTTGCGCCCGCCGCGTTCCTTATGCACAAGATTATTTAAAAAACTGTCAAAAACACACACCATTGCAAACATCTAACGATTCAAGCACTGCCCGCCGCACACAGTTCATCTGTTTCACCGTTGCACTCGGCGGATTACTATTCGGCTTTGACACCGCTGTTATCTCCGGCGCTTTGCAACCATTGAAAACGCAATTTTCTTTCGATGCCACCATGGAAGGCTGGCTTGTAAGCAGCGGCCTGGTCGGCTGTATCCTTGGCGTGCTGATCACCGGAATGCTAAGCGACCGCATCGGCAGAAAAAAAACCATCCTTATTGCAGGATGGACATTTCTTTTATCTGCCATCGGCTGTGCAGTTGCCCCATCAGCAACGATACTGATCATCAGCCGAATGCTCGGGGGCATCGGTGTCGGAATGGCATCCATGATCTCTCCTATGTACATTGCTGAGTTTGCTCCAGCTGCGAGCCGTGGCAGAATGGTCGCCTATTACCAGCTCGCGATCACTATTGGAATACTGCTTGCCTATCTATCCAATGCCTTGCTTGCACATTTTAATATGGGCTTCACTTCGGAAGAGATCTGGAGACCTATGTTCTTTGTAATGGCGATCCCAAGCGCTGCTTTTTTATTTCTGCTTGTAAAGATCCCTGAAAGCCCGCGCTGGCTTGTCAGTAAAGGCAGAATGAAAGAGGCATCAGACATTATGCACACGGTGCGCACACCGGAGCTTGCCGATAAAGAGATCCGTGATATAGAAAAAGCAGCCACTGCAAAGCCGCAGAACGCATCGGCACCACAAAGCATTTCCTTATCCTCGCCGCAAATGCGAATTCCCTTACTGATCGGGATACTGCTGGCAGTGTTCCAACAATTCTCCGGCATCAATGCGATCATCTATTATGGACCCAGCATTTTTGAAGCAGCCGGAATGGACAGCAGCAATGCATTGTTATCACAGGTGATCATCGGATCGGTAAACCTGTTTTCAACGATCATCGCGATCAAATGGGTTGATCAGATCGGGAGGAAAAAACTTCTTTCCATAGGCCTCACCGGCATTGTAATATCGCTGATCCTTTGCGGCGTACTTTTCTATACAAACAACACACAGGGGCCATGGTTACTGATCCTGATGCTGGTATTCATCTGTTGTTTCGCGTTCTCACTCGGCCCTATCACCTGGATCATCATCAACGAAATTTTCCCTGGCGCTGTCCGTGTAAAAGCAGTGGCACTTTGCACGCTGATGCTGTGGGTAGCTGTGTGGATGGTCGGCCAGTTCGTTCCCTGGCTTCTCGAAAAAGCCGGCCCGGCAATGATGTTCTGGATCTTCGCCATCTTCAGTCTCTGCAATTTCTTCTTCAGCTGGAAAGTAGTGAAAGAAACAAGCGGGAAGACGCTGGAGGAGATGGAAGAGGTGTTTGTGGCACCGCATTGAAGAATTCAAAATTCAAAATTCAAAAGTAAAAAGTAAAAAGTAAAAATATCGGGTTGCGGTCAGCATTGTTCTCTTAAAAGAAAAGTTTATAA
>JBEVKW010000437.1:0-8453 GCA_040509495.1 Chitinophagaceae bacterium
TTTTCCCCCCGGATTCACAAACGAATACAGCGCGAACGAAGTGTCTGTATTTAAGATGAACGAGTGCATGGTTTTGATCTTTCCCCCGTAATTCGATGCAGGTACGTAATCCAGATTGTCTTTGATTCTCTGCTTAATGGAGAGGTGGTTTATGGAAGAGATCACACTGCCAACGGTAATGTCCGCCTTTATGCAAGAAACACTATCTACCAACTTCGTTACAACAGCCTTTCCATTTATCAGCATAAAATTGAATGGCGGGGCGTATTTTCCAGTAAAAGATTCAAACACACCTGGCCATAGTGATCCGTGGGAATCGTTAATACTGGCAGCCATCTTCGCTATTGATCTATGATAAGACAGGGTATCGTTCGCGCTTATCATAACTGGTATCAGCTCATTCAAAACCGCCCCCCAGGGTTTTCCTATTGCATATTTATAGGGATAGAAATAATTGATCACATTCCAAAATCTGAAAAGTCCCAGCAGTCGATAGTTCGTATCCGGGTACAGCATCCTCTTGTACGGGTTTTCGTTTGGTGTGAACACTGTGCTATCATTATTAATGTTAGGTTGGGCGTAGAAATTAATTCCTTTAAAAGGATGCTTGGTGGTATAAAGCAGGAACTGTTTTTGTTCCCTGGAAAGGATCTTATCTTTCTCAATCCAGGAGATGTCGTAGTTTTTTGCTGATATAGGGTCACCATACCCGGGTATGTACTCCACAGCGTTATTCGGCCCGGCAATATGCAACAGACTTTGCAACTCTCGTTTTGCCTGGCCATTTGTATTTGAAGCAAGGATGTTCCGAATAGAAACGATTAAGATGCTGTCCCAATTATGTTTCCCGCTGGCGATAGCTGGATGATAATATTTCAGCAATCCCCATGTTTTTGCCAATGTGGCTAGTTCGCGGTATTTACGTCCGTTTTGAGCAAAAATTGAGACTGTCGATAAACTCAGAATAAGTACTAAGAGATGATGTCTTTTCATTCCCAAATGTAGGGTCATGGTACTTTTCGTATGACTAATTTGGCCGGACGCTTATTTTTACCGGTTGGAATCCATAAAGTCAATTTCACCCGGCAAAAAACGGGTTTCGTCTAAAAATTGTAACCGTCCCGGAAAAACCTTTTACATTAATCCATGAAATTTTCGTTTTCAAGCTTACGCTATGATCAAAAAGGTAGAGTGGCAGAGCTTATCTATTTATTTTTTATCGGTATTTTCAGTCCTTTCGCCGTGGGTCTTCAGATTTTTGATGATCTATCATTCACCCTGAGCCTGGTATTGATTAATGTATTACAACTCCCTGTTATCATCCTGTTTTACAGACTCTACCTGCCTCGTACAATAGGAAGCGGAAAGTACGTTTTAGGTATAATCCTGTTTCCGGTATATCTGATGCTTTATGAACTTTCATCCAGATTAAGCAGTATCGTCGTTATTCATCTTCCGGTTGTACCAGAGGGCTATCGGAATAATCTGTTGAGTGCTCATCCAGAAGATTTCACCAAAGGATACTTTAATCAATCACTCGGTTATACGAGTTTAGTGCTTTTAGCCGCCACATCACTTTACGTAGTTAAGCTTCTTTTTAAAAATCAGGATAGCTTAAGTACCGTGGCAACAGAGAAATTGAAATTGGAACTCGCTCAGCTGAAGTCGCAGATCCAACCTCACTTCTTCTTTAATACACTCAATAATATGTATGCACTGAGTGTGCGGAAATCACCGGAAACACCTAAGATGATCAAAAACCTTTCCTCGATAATGAGATATGTTCTTTATGAAAGCAATAATGAAAAAGTGAAACTGGCAGAAGAAGTGGATTTTATCAGGAGTTACATCCAGTTAGAAAGTTACCGGCATACCCCGTCAGACATCATTGAGTTTTCAACGCAGGGCGATTTTTCACAGATGATGATAGAACCGCTCTTGTTTATGCCTTTCATTGAAAACACGTTCAAACATGTGTTGAACCAGGAAATTAAAGATAAATGGATCAAGATCGTGTTATCTGTTGATGAGAACGAGATCATTTTTCAAACATCGAATCCTTCGGATCTTCCGGCAGGACAACATTCCCAATACGGAGGAATAGGCCTTAAGAATGTCAGGAAACGACTGGAATTGCTCTATCCAAACCGGCATGAGCTGACAATATTCGAAGAGGATAATAGCTTTATTGTAACTTTGGTCATTGATTTAAGATGATAAATTGTATTATAGTGGATGACGAGCCTTTAGCAAGGCAACTGGTGAGCTCTTACATCGATCAGATACCCGAACTCAGCCTCGCGGGCAGCTACCAATCTGCCCTGGAAGCTTTTACGGCAATTCATAGTTACCAGGTAGATGTTATATTCCTTGACATTGAAATGCCCGGCATTACGGGAATCAACTTTGTCAAATCACTTAAGCTACCACCGAAAATTATATTTATCTCGGCACATCCGGAATTTGCAGTGGATGCCTTCGAAATCGAAGCATCCGATTACCTGGTAAAGCCGGTCACATTTGAGCGTTTCCTCAAAGCGGTACATAAAATTATAAAGCCTGGCACTGTCAGGAACCATGAAGTGAATGCGGCAGAAACATCCAGCATCTTCCTGAAAGTAGACCGACGTTTGATCAAAATAGATTTTTCGGATATTCTGTATATCGAAGGAATGGGCGATTACTTAAAAGTCCATGTAACAGGCAAGACCTATATCACTTATATGACCATGGGGAAAATTGAATCATTACTGCCCGGTTCGAAATTCATAAGGATCCATCGGTCTACGATCCTGAACGCGGAGGCTATTCAATATATAGAAGGGAACTGTGTAGTAATAAACGGGGTGGAATTGACTATTGGGCTTACTTACCGCGACAATTTTTTGAAAAGAATTGGCTGATCAATGAGTTCAAGTGGGAAGCTGGTAAAATTGCAGGCGCAAATACACTTTGTATTTGGGTGATCACAAAACGCAAAGCAGGTGAAAGAATGAACACTAAGATTTTGTCAAAATTGAACAAGAATTAGCAAAAGGACAAAAGCGAACTGACCTGATGTATAAGTAGCGCTGCTGTGACAGCTCATTCAGGATTTCTGAAATTCAGCAGTAAGTCTATCACATCTCAAACATGGTGCCCTTAAGCAAAAGCTGATACTCCTTGATCAGGTTGGATAATTCCCTTTTCTGAATTAAATACTCTTTGGTAGAAATTTGACCTGTCTCTCGTTTTTCGTGAAGGGTTTTCAACGAAAGCCCGTATTGGTGGCAATCCTTTGCATGATTATACTGATCGGTCGCTCTGCCTCTGTCCTCCTTATATTGTTGAGAATATAAATAAGAATTTGGTTGTGCGGTAGTAAGCTCCACTGAGAGGCCGCCTCTTTCCTGAACAGAGATGAATTGCCGGTATTGGAATGTTGGCTGCTGTCGTATGAATTGAGTATATCCTTTACTTAAAAAAGATATCGTCCCGGTTTGCATCATAATAGTCCAGCGTATCCCTTCCGAAGTCTCAAGTCGATTGATATCTTGTATTTCCAGTGGCCCATCAAAAAGCATATCCATTTCAAGGCGCAGATCCTTTATATGGCGGAAGCATAAAGTTGCCGGAGAAATCCAAAACGTAAACCCCATCCCCTCTATCTCCGGACTGTTCCATTTCAAAATGTAGTCGATATCCAGCAAAAGGTCTTTCTGCATAACGATCTTATGCACAAAATTGTCGTGCCAACCCATCTGTGTATAATCATCTTCTGTCCATCTATTTTTTTCCAGCTCGTAGTGCATGAATCACCTTTTGCGATTTAGGAAAATAAGAAAAGGATTTCATTTCTGAAACCCTTTTGAAACTTCGCTCTTTGAACCTTAGCTTTTAAATACGCTGGTCCGGCCTGAAATTATCCTTATCCTGTCATTACATTCTTAGCTTGTTCATGTCCAAGGCCGTGGCGGATGGCGTGTAGCCTCTAATTCTGAATATCTGCCTGTTGGCAGGCAGATAATTAGCTTCGCCACCGCGGCGGGTATAAATGGCAACGCCGCTGCTGCCACCGGAAGCACCGAAGAAAGGTTGAGGATATGCTTTCACGATTGCAATATCGGTCATCGGTATGTTAGCAATCTGTTGGGGCGATACTCTTACCTCATCCAGGAAAAACGTTACCGGGCCGCCCCGCCACCTGGCAGCGCCTGTTGGGGCGATTTGCAGACCAGCAACCCTGCCTTGCAGGTAATTAAAAACATTGGTAAAGCCGAGCGCACTCGGATCATCCATCACACTGATTAACCGCTCGTCTCCCGACCGGAACAACGCACTGACGTATTGTTCATTGAACTGTTGCGCCGGAGTCCTGGCAGTACTTTTTACAATGACCGCTGGCAGTAAAGTTCCCCGGTCTGTAAATAGTGCCTCGGGAGATTCAACGGGCTTGTCCAATGTTGACCGCACCGCTGCTGGAGGATTACCGATGTAAAATGTCCGGCCCGCCACCGCAAGGGGCTGATAGCTGGAATCAAGCTGACTACTGATGCTGATATTCAGTGACTGCTTATTATCTTTTTCATGAAAAGCCAACAATGCATTGTCTTCAAACAGCCAGTTACGGATAGCGAAAGCACCGTCAGGCGCAACACTTACTTCCTGCTCAGCCCAGTCGCCAGCTTTGGTTAGGAGCATCGCTTGTATGCTGCCGATGTTCCTGGCGTCTTTTACCTGGCCGATCACTTCGAAAAAGCGTTGCTGCAAACCCGCCAGCAATGTGTATTTTCCACGGGGTAAGGAGTCTGGTAAGAATAATGCGCCGGTGGCCTGCCCCTCGATCACCGGCCAGCGGAGGCGGGTGCGCTGGCCTCCTTCGTTTTCAATGATAAGCTCAAGTGTGGCTAGGGATTGATTCCTTGTTTGGTCGCTACTGTCTTTGTAATTCACTTGTACAAACAACGAATCACCGGATTGAAAGATGCTTTTGTTAAGTTTCACCTCTAACCGGCTGGTGGTCTGCGCCTCCACTGAGACTGTCAGACCGAAGGCGATAAATAGTAATACCAGGATGCTTTTCATAGTTATAACCTATCAAGATTGAAGCCAGCAGCCAGAAATAAAACAGAAAAGAAAGATAAAATTGAATTTCCGGCGCAGCGATTTTAACTTTAATAGAACGGTGTTTTCGTCTCTTGAAAACAGACAGCCAACTCTTTAAAGGTTACCGTTTTTGAAGCTGTCCATAATTCTTACACGCAATTCGTGTCGGCTTTAGCGAAAAAAATCCTATCCGCGTAACAACTTTTTTGAGGCCTGGATTGATGGGAGAACTTAAATCCCACTGATGCGTTTAACTATCCGGGCTATTCACCATTTTATGGGCCGAAGCTGGAAATTCGTTTTGATGAAAACGCGCCAGACTTATTTGTCAGCGCCGGAGGTATTGTCGCTTACCGAAACAAAGGTATAAATTCCACATTCGTAAAATGTTGCTGAAATTCAATGGATTGGAGGGAATTGCGCTCAGATGTGGAACAACTAACATTGAGTATATTTATATGTCAGCTGAAACTACATTAAACACTTCCAGTAAAGAAAGAACAATGAATTTTGAGCAACTTGTCCCGAACGTTTATTATGTGAATATTACCAACGGTTTGAAAATGTTTGTCGACTGTTTAGGGTTTATTATTGGACATAACGAAATAAAATCTGACCAACCTTTTTGCGTATTGAATAAAGATCGACTAAGCATTTATCTTTTTGAACATGCAAAGCTTGCTAAAGAACATAATCCCGAGTTCAGGTTTGTCACTAAAAATATTGAAGAAATTTATGACAAGGTTTCTAAATCTCACCCTGAATTTCTTCATCCAAATCTCAAAGAGGTTACGCTTCGCCCATGGGGTGCTAGGGAATTCGCATTAAGGGATGAACAGGTGTGTATTATAATTCAGCAATGGTAAAAACATTGTGCACTTTTATACTTTGCCGAAGCAATGACGAAGAAAACTTCGCAGAGAAATTGAAATTCTTCCAACACGTGTTTTTGGTTCTATGTAATAGATCAATTGTTTTAAAAAAAGGCCGCCTCGGCGACTTTGTTAATTCCTGTTGGCAATAAGCAATCGCATCCAGTAAAACATCTGAATCTCCCAGTTATGTACAGTTGCAAAATTTTCATCGTCGGCATATAATTGCCTGCATATTGAAACTGCGAAAGCAAACTTGCTTAATAGCTTAAGTTATCAACATGATCCCTGAAGGTGGAAGTAAAATTTTGAGTTCATAACTATATCGCGGTTTGTCTGCGAAGGGACTTATCTATTATGGTCAGGTATAACTGTGTAAAACACGGTATCAATAAAAAATAATGTTTTGGAGTTGAGGAGTACATTTTCGTCGTGCATATCTTCCAGAATCAATCCAGGTTCTGAATGGCGATAATCATTTCTTCTTGTGTTTTCAAATCCATTAAAGGCGAGTAGGTTTTTTATATCGTTCAAATGCACTTGTGCATCCGAAATGACAAAGAGTTGCTTTCGCACTGCAAACAATGTATTCTCTTCTTTCAAAAAACCGATTATTCGTCAGCTGTGTTTGTGAATTTGAGGTCATGCAGCAAAAGACTGTTGAAAAACTCCAACCAGGGAGCATAATATACTCCATCATTGACCTTAACTACTTGACGATTATCAGGATGGGGTGGTAATTTTTTGAATGATTAGAGATCGGCCTCCCTTGATCTTTGCTCTTTGCTTGTTCGGTAAGGACATAAGGATTCGGCTGAGAAGTAGTAAATTCTACCGAAAGGCGGCCTCTGTCGCCAAAGGGAATAAAGTGACGGTATTCGAGCGTTGGATGCTGCCGGATGAATTGGGTGTACCCTTCGCTTAAAAAAGATATTTCCCCATGTTGCGTTATTATCGTCCAATGCATTCCCTCCGTACTCTCAACTTTTTCTATGTCCTCAATTTCGAATGCTCCATCAAAAAATACATCAATATCAAGGCTCAGATCTTTTGTTTTGTGAAAGCATAATGTCGCAGGGGAAATCCAAAATGTAAAACCCATGCCCTCAACCTCAGGTTTATTCCATTTAAAAATGGAATCCAGGTCAAGCAATAGATCTTTGTGCATTACGATCTTATGTGCGAAGTTGTCATGCCATTCCATTTGCTCATAATCGTCTTCTGTCCAGATGCTCTTTCCAGCTCGTATGTCATAAGTCATCTTTTTTGAGAATTGGGAAAATAAGAAAAGGGGTTCATTTCTGAAACCTTTTTGTCATGCTTGTTCCCCTTGCTGGAAATTATTGAACCAGCTATTTGAAACTATTATCAGCTTGATAGAACTGTAAGCTCAAAGCGGTTTCGTTTCCCTCAATAAATATTCACGATTTCTTTCACGAGAGGGTAATTGTTAATCTCAGCGTCGGTCAACTCATTATCTTCCTGGATTTTGAAGTCAATAGTATCAGTTAATGCAGTACCAGCATCTACTATATTGAATGGATCTTTGTCGATCAGGAATTGAAGGGTGTGGTACACAGCAATGCAAGCATTTAAGACATAAGAGCCGATATTGTTGCCAAAGTCGTCCATATCTGGAGTCACTTTTTCCAGCTTTGCCTGCAACTTTTTGAGTTCTTTCTCTGGCAGCGGCGTGCTATCACCCTGTTCACAAGCTCTAATAGCATCGATCAGGACATCGGTATTTCCCCATTTATTTCATTCACAAAATGCTGATAATCGGAAAAGAGTTTCGGATCATGTTGAAAAGTTGGGGGATGAAGATGTGAGCACAGATTTTAGCGAGCCTGAAAAGAAAGAAACTGATGTCTCTTACTCCGGATCAAGCGTAAAAGTTATGGGATGGTTGTTTAAATGTTTAATGGTTTAACGTTTAAAGTTTTTGCTTTTACTTCGGTCCCTCGCCTGATGTAATCAGGCTTGCCAGTTTGCTGCAAACGGGTTATTATCACTCGTCCACTTACACGTTTTTAAGCGATAGCTGTCTGATCGGGACAAAAACGTCAGCACGCCTGGAAGCGATAAACGCTCCTCAGATACGACACTCTGGCACGCGAAGCCAGCTGATGTGTGACCGATGATAATCATTCAGGGTCAAACTTCGCATGTTTTTGCAATGCTTGTTGGTCGTCGTTAGTTCGTCTCTTGGTCGTCCTTTGGTCGTCCAAAGTTCGACGGGATTTTAGGCAGTGAAAAATGGTGACAAGTTGACACGCTGAGGGCGGTAAATCTTTTGAGCGACTGGCGAAGGTTCCCTCCTCCTCATCCGAAACAATTCAATCCAAGCCATTTTATAGACCATCCCCAACTTTTCAACATGATCCAGAGTTTCTTGCTAATGGCAATCCCAAGTTCAAGGAGGTATGGAGCATTTAATTTATAAACCTGATATTCGAAAAGCTTCGTAAATTCTTAATACTTCATACGTCAAAATAG
>JBEVKW010000438.1:0-49849 GCA_040509495.1 Chitinophagaceae bacterium
GGTATTCTTTTCTCTTGTGCGAAACCAGCCTGTGTGAACAGCGCAGTAAGGAAGATCAGCGATAAGATTGACTTTTTCATTGTGTTTGATTTTATCTGTGTTGATGTTGATTTGATAACACAAAATTGCAGCGGATCGGGGCGTTTGGGAATGGACGTTGGTCGAAGAGTCTTGTACAATTTTCCCGGTTTGCTTTTTTGAGGCTTTAGGAAAGCCGGGAATGCTGAATTGACACATGATCCACTGTAAGTAACCGGCCGTCAAACCAATTTCTTTTAGGTGGCCCGCCGGTTCCGGGCGATAATAGCTGTATGCTGATCGATACCGTCCTTTCAGCTACGAGGTTTTAACAAAACCACCTGGAATGTTAAAGTAAAGCTGGTGACGATTGGTTTTATGCAATAGATCAAGGGCTGGCATCATTTTTATATCATTAACTAAATTTTTTTTACCAATAGAATTGAATTAAAATGAAGAAAGTAACTATCCTGGGCATGGCTGTGGTTTCATTAATAGTGAGTAGTTGTGAATCATCATCCAATCCGGCATCTTCCGCGAACGGAGATACGTTGAATACTGTACAAACGGTTCCGCAGGACACCACTGCGTTGCCTTCAGATCCGGACACCTTAAAAGTTACCGGGGTGATCTCGAAGATTGAAAATGGCAAAGACGGTTATATGGCTACCCTGAAAGATTCAACGGGGAAAGAATTTGTAGCTACCATCAGCATTGTCAACCTGCAAAAAAGCGGTGGTCATTTCAAGCGATACAAAGAAGGCGAGAAGATCACTGTCTCTGGTCCATCCTGGAAAGATGACAGTAATCTTGAGCATATCACTGTGACGAATCTGGAATAATCAACATTGGCGACCTGTCGCACATAAAAAACCGTTTGAAAGATGACTGACAACAAGGATCAGTCGATCTTTCAAACGGTTTTTTGCTTGAGGATTTCAGCTTATTTCAGGAAGAGCAGCCGTTCTTCTACAACGCCATCCAACTTCAGTATGTAGCCGCCCGGCGCTAACAGCGGAACCGGTAATTGCAGACGTTGCACACCGCGCACGGCTTCCACGGGCGATCCTGCATGAACGATCCGCCCTGCATGATCGGTGATGCTGTAAAACAATCTGCCTGCCGCCGGGGTATTCAACTCAACAGTCAGGGTTGATCCCTTTAATGGGTTCGGGTAAATTTTTAATACTGCAGTAGCGTTGTTCAATACACTGATCGTTTTGGAATGAGTCCGGCTGCTGTCACGATCGATCTGCACCAGGCGATAGAAATTATGGCCATTCAAAGGTGAAGCATCAATGAATTCGTAGTAACGGTTGCTATTGCTTTCGCCTGCAGAAGCGATACTGCCGATATGAACAAAGCTGTTCGTACTGGCAGCGCGTTCGATCCGGAAATGGCTGCTGTTTTGTTCGGATGCAGTCACCCAGTTGAGCCGGATTTTATTGCCCGCAATCTTTGTGGCATTGAATGAAGTCAGCCTGACCGGTAATACTTCCAGTGATGGCAACGTTGCGAACCTGGAAGTTGCGGCGCCTCCCAACACGGTGAAAGAACCGCTCATATGGATCCTGGTGCCATCAAGGAGGAGGGAGTATACAGGATTGTTAACGGAAGGGTTCCAGCTTTCGGCGGTCAGTGTATTGATATTGATCGCGGCTACGCGGTTGCGTGTTACTCCGGCAATAGTGGTGAATGAACCGCCTACATACATCCTGTCGCCAGAGATAACGAGTGTATTGACCTGGTTGCCTACTGACGGAGCCCAGGTCGTTGTTGCTGCTGTAAGCTTATTGATCGCGGCGAGGAAACTTCTGGAAACGCCTCCCACCTGGTTGAACGTGCCGCCTATATAAAGAATATCATCTTTCAGCACCATGTCATTGATGCTGCCACCCACGTAAGAATTAAAGGCTCCGACCGCTCCTGTATTTTTATTGACTACCCCGATACTTTGGCGGCCCTGCATGCTGATAGTTGTGAATAGACCGCCGATATAAAGATCATCTCCATCGATCAACATTGTTTGTATTATTCCTCCAACGTTAGGATTCCATGCGAGCAGATTACCTGTTGTTCTGTCGAATTTGGCGAGCCTGTTCTGGGCCGCTCCTCCCACTGTTGTAAAACTTCCTCCGGCAAACAAAGAGTTCCCTTCTACGAGCAGTGTGTTTACTCCGCCATTTCCTATCAGGGGAGTTGCCCATGGCAGAAGAGCACCGGTTGTTGTGTTCACAGCTGCAATCCTTTCGCGCGATACACCTCCTGCTGAAGTGAAGGTGCCTCCGAGATAGACCGTGTCTCCGGATACAATAAGGGCGGTGACGGACGCCTGCAAGTCCGGGTTCCAGGGAAGTAATTGCCCGGTAGTTGCATCAAAAGCGGCAGCCCGGTTACGGGTTTGATTCTTGAGAACCGTAAAAGATCCCCCTGCATAGATCTTCCCGGTATTGGCGGCCAGCGCCAGTACAGCACCATTCGCTCCTCTTGAGCTGAAATCAAGAACGGTATTGGTGGCAGCATTAAGTGCTGCAAGGTTGGCGGTTGCCGTTCCGTTTGCCATGTTGAATGCCCCACCCAGGTAAACCACCCCGTTATGGACAGCGATGGAATTTGCTGCTGCATTCAGTACTGGACTGAAATTCCCCAGCACACCGGTTGCAGCGTTGATCACCGCACCGCGCCCGCGGGCTACAGCACCCACCTGTGTAAAGGTTCCGGCAATATAAAGATCGGTTCCACTGACGGCAAAAGCGTTAATGGTATTATTCGGATTCGGGTCCCAGGGAAGAACAGCTGCCGTTGATGCATCAATAGCTGCCAGGCGTGATCTAGCCGTGCTGTTTACCGTTGTAAAAGCGCCTCCGAGATAGACCGAGCTGCCGATGACCGCGATCGCATTGACAGCTGCATCTGCGATCGGATCCCAACTGTTCAACGCCCCCGTGGTAATGTTAAATGAAGCGGCCCGCCCTCGTGCCGAACCATTGGCAGTAGTGATGGTTCCTGCCGCATAAAGCGTATTCCCGGATGAAGCGAGCGCGTTTATTTCGCCATCAAGGGTGGGAGAGGGCCAGGAGGTCAATGCACCCGTGATGGCATCCACCGCCGCAAGCTTGGTCGCGATCGTACTGTTTACACTCTCAAATGATCCACCAATAAAAACGGTACTACCCTCTAAAAGCAATGCATTAACCGTTCCGCCAACATTCGGGCTCCAGGGGTGTAATGAACCATCTGCATTCAATCTTGCCACGCGATTACGTGCTTGTCCGCCAACCTGTGTAAAATTGCCGCCGATATACCAACCGCCCATTCCATCAGCGATGACGGCGGTGACGGATCCATTCGGTGCAGCAAAAGCTATGTCCGGCATGCCACTTACCGCGTCAAGGCAGGATCCATAGGTGGCAGAGTTGCCAACCATGGTGAAATGACCTCCCATATAAACGGTGTTACCGGATTTTACCATCACCTCAGCATAGTTATTAGGTACCACTGCATTGGGCAGGGGCGACTGTGCAAATGCTGACGGATAAAGAAAGGCAAAACAAAAAAGCAGCAGTAATGAGTACTGGTTTTTCATGGTCAAACGCTATTTTTCAGAATATGGATGTGGGAAAAAATGAATGCTGGAATGATGGATGCTCCAGGTAAGACAGATCGTTTATCCATCCCTTCGAACAGAGGGAGCAAAGGAATGATCTAATCGAAAAACAGGATGAACGTTGACGATATCGGTTTTTAATGGCGCAGCGCCATCGAGGTAATAGATAAGCATATTGGATATTCCTGAATGCTCAGGTAAAACGTGTGTGGTTAATTGGTTTTCGGTTACAATGATAATTAAAAGATGGATATTTTGTAAATTAATGTGGTTCTAATCCGGAAGGTGTATTTAATGGCGGGAGTGATCATCACGGTTTAAATAAGATATTAATGTTTCACTGTTTGTAGGACTTGGTCACAGAGATCCGGCCGTGTTCTTTAGCTGATTAATCTGTATTTTTGGACCTATCATTACCACGAAAAACATCGTTATGAGACTTCCCCTTTTATTTTCCGGCTTTTTATGCCTGTCTCTCGCTGTTGCCTGTAACAATGCAGGAAAACAAAACGAGACAACGACAGATACTGCACAGCGAACTGCTGAAACTCCTAAGGAAGATGCAACACCAGCCACTTCCACTTCTTCATTTAACATCAACGATATCCCTGTTTCGGACAAAGAGCTTGGCGCATTTCCTTTTTTTAGTTTTCCGGAAGGTCTGAAATCAATGAACAAGCCGGTTGAGCGGAAGTTTGACCAGCTCTTTTTCGCGATCGAAGGTAAAATGATTCCGCTTGAAGGGCGTGTATGGAAAGCAAATGTCTCAGAAGAAAACACAGGCGATTGGTCCGAAGCGTTTTTTAATAAAAGTTATGATGACGCCATTAAGGCTGCCGGTGGTGTAAAGATCTTTGATGGTACCATCACCAATGAGGAATACGCCCGTTACAGTCCCGGAGCGTCTTATCTTGGCGAAGATGGATCTATTGGTTATGCGCAGGAGAATATCAAAACCTATGTGATCCGCAGAACCAACGGCGGCGATGTATATATTCAGTTTTCGTCGAACAATGCCTATGGCCGGATAAATATTCTTCAGCAGGAAGGATTCAAACAAACGATCACCCTGCTGAAAGCTGACGAGATCAGCAAGGAACTGAACGAAAAAGGCAAAGCGGTACTCTACATCAACTTCGATACAGATAAAGCTACTTTAAAGCCTGACGGCAGGGATGCCGTTGCTGAGATCGCAAAGGCATTAACGGGCACTCCCGACCTGAAAGTAAACATCAATGGTTATACGGATAACACCGGGAATGATGCGCATAACCTGCAGTTGTCAAAAGACCGTGCAAAAGCTGTCCTGGAAGCGGTTGTTGCCGCAGGGATTGATAAATCTCGTTTGAGTTCGGAAGGATTTGGATCAAAGCAGCCGATCGGTGATAATGGAACTGAAGAGGGAAAGGCGAAAAACAGAAGGGTTGAACTGGTGAAAAAGTGATCAGCGAACCGGTTGACTTACCTTGCTGGTAATCGCTGTATCATTGTTCGATGACCAACGGCTGATGGCTGATTTTAAGCCAGGCCGGGAAATGACATTATAGGTCTGTATAGACTAATTCAATGTCAATCGATATTTGAACCATAGTCAGCATACAGTAACGTCATCAGCAGGGAAGCCTTATGTCAGCCCAATGATCTTTACCGTAGCGACGCCGCTGACCCCAGCTGAATTTTTAAGGTGGTGATCTCCATTCTATTCCGATCGATGAGCAATAGCTATGATACAACGCAGATTGTATATTCGGCTTAAACCTATTATTCGTGAAGAAATTTACTGCAGACTTGCAGATCATTGGGGCCAATCCTTTTGTCTTTGTGCCTGCTGCTGTTCTGGCTTCGATCTTCAAGACTGCCGGGAGGGAGAAAGGACCAATCCCTGTTTCCGGCGCGATCAATGATATGCCTTATAAGCAAACTCTCGTAAGGTACCGGGGCGAATGGAGATTATACATCAATACCGCCATGCTGAAGAATTCACCTAAGCGTATCGGTGAGAAGATCAGGGTGGCAATTTCAGTTGACGCAACAGACCGGAGCATTCAGCCGCATCCTAAACTTGTTAGCGCTTTAAACGCCAATCCCACCGCGCGGAAAGTTTTCGATTCCTTACGACCCTCGCTGCAACACGAGATCATTCGCTATATCCATAATTTGAAAACACCCGAAAGTATAGAGAGGAACATCGCAAGGGCAGTAGCCTTCCTCCTGGGCAAAGAACGATTTATTGGACGTGACCGGCCTTGATAAAGGCTCCTCTCATATTTGCGGATGACTAATGACTGACGAAGACCTGACTGGTCCAGGTCATCAGTCGGAATATGGTGCATAACACGGTATTAATTCCTGCCGAAAATAAGCGGTGGCCCGGAAGATACTTACCCGTAACTTGCATCAGTATCGTTTTTTACGCAGACATTTAAAATGATTTTATGAGATTGCTGCAGAGGATCAGTTTTTTCATCCTGTTGGCGCTGTTTTTTTCCAGGGAAACAAGGGCGCAGACCCGCGAAGTGATCGAACTGAAAAATGGCTGGAGATTTACGCGAAGCGCTGACGCGAATGCTTACCGTGCACAATATGACGATACAGGATGGGAGACCGTCTCTGTGCCTCACGACTGGGCTATCTATGGTCCTTTTGATAAAGAGATTGATAAGCAAACAGTAGCGGTAACGCAGAATAACGAAAAGGTGGCCACGGAAAAAACAGGAAGGACCGGATCGCTACCCTATATCGGGGAAGGCTGGTACCGCAGAACGTTTAGCGTTCCGGCTTCAGGGAAGAACAAAAAGGTGATCCTGCTTTTTGAAGGAGCGATGAGCGAACCTGTTGTTTATCTTAACGACCAGAAAGTAGGGCAATGGAACTATGGGTACAGTTACTTTTATTTCGATATCACCTCTTACATAAAGAATGATGCAGCGAATGTGCTGGCAGTGCATTTGAATAATCTGGGTGAATCATCACGATGGTACCCGGGAGCAGGTCTGTACCGTAAAGTAAG
Source organism: Chitinophagaceae bacterium (assembly GCA_040509495.1). Taxonomy (GTDB): domain Bacteria; phylum Bacteroidota; class Bacteroidia; order Chitinophagales; family Chitinophagaceae; genus Terrimonas_A. The sequence continues at coordinate 6,636 of JBEVKW010000438.1, forward strand.
CCTGATCATCAAAAATGAAGAAAGTATCGATCAGTGGGGAACTACCGTCACAACTCCAATTGTAACAGCTGAGCTGGCAAAGGTCAATATCAAAACAGCGGTAACGGGTGAGAAGGTGCAACTTGTTACGGAGATCTTCGATTCCGCCGGCATTAAGTTAACGGCTGATCAAACCGATATCAGGTTTGGAAAAGAGTTTGATCAGCATTTCCTGATCAAAGCGCCAAAGCTATGGAGCCCGGAATCACCTTACCTGTATTATGCAGTTTCAAAAGTGTATGTGGGCGGCGAACTGAAGGATGAAGTGAAAACGCGGTTCGGGATAAGGCATATTGAATACAGTCCGTCCACCGGTTTTAGTCTGAATGGGAAAACCCGCAAATTCAAAGGAGTATGCCTTCACCATGATCTTGGCCCTTTAGGTGCAGCCGTGAATACAGCTGCCTTGAGGAGGCAGATGCGCATTCTCAAAGAAATGGGATGTGATGCGATCCGCAGTTCCCATAATATGCCATCATTCGAGCAACTGGAATTGGCCGATGAAATGGGCTTCATGTTTCTTGCAGAGTCCTTTGATGAATGGGCAAAACCAAAAGTGAAAAATGGCTATGCACGTTTTTTTACTGCAGACGCAGAAAAGGATGTGGTAAACCTTGTCCGCGCTACGAGAAATCATCCATCGATCATCATGTGGAGCGCGGGCAATGAAGTGCCGGATCAGCATGGGGCGGAAGGAGTGAAGCGCGCGAAATGGCTGCAGGAGCTTTTTCATCGTGAAGATCCTACGCGGCCAGTTACCGTTGGTATGGACCAGGTGAAAGCGACTTTGCAATCCGGCTTCGGTGCATTGCTCGATATTCCCGGGTTGAATTATCGCACACATTTATATGAGGAAGCTTATCGCGTGTTCCCGCAGGGCTTTATCCTCGGTTCTGAAACTGCGTCAACAGTAAGTTCGAGAGGTGTGTACAAGTTCCCTGTTCAAAAACACGTGGAGAAGCAATATCCGGATAATCAATCGTCCTCCTATGATCTCGAATATTGCAGCTGGTCAAATTTGCCGGAAGATGATTTTGTATTGCAGGATGATAAGCCGTGGGTGATCGGAGAATTTGTCTGGACAGGGTTTGATTATCTTGGCGAGCCAACTCCTTACGATGATCAATGGCCTTCCCGCAGTTCGTATTTCGGTATCAATGATCTTGCCGGGCTACCCAAGGATCGTTATTATCTCTACCGGAGCAGGTGGAATAAGGATAAAGAAACACTGCACATTTTGCCACACTGGGATTGGAAAGGCCGTGAAGGTGAAATAACACCCGTGTTTGTTTATACAAACTACGAAAGCGCAGAATTGTTCATTAACGGAAAGAGCATGGGTGTTCAGAAAAAAAATAATACCTCACCGCAACATCGTTACCGGCTGATGTGGATGGACGTGAAATATGAACCCGGGACGGTGAAAGTAGTTGCTTACGGTAAAGATGGTAAAGTAGCTGCTGAGAAAACGATCTCTACTCCGGGTAAACCATATGCGATCAAACTGGATCCTGATAGAAAAACCATACAGGCGGACGGTGAAGATATTTCTTTCGTCACTGTTTCCATCGTTGATAAGAATGGAAATGAATGTCCCCAAGCCGCGAATCAGCTGAAGTTTTCAGTAAAAGGAGCAGGAAAATATCGCGCTGCCTGCAATGGTGATGCAACTTCTCTTGAGCAATTTCATTTACCAACGATGAAGGTGTTCAATGGCAAGCTGGTCGTTCTTGTACAGGCCGGGGAGTCGGCAGGTTCCATAGAACTGGTCGTTACGGCAGACAAATTGAAGGAAGGACGTGTAACACTTTCTTCAACGAATTCTTCGATAATAAGTAAATAAGCGTTCAGGCTCCTTTAACAGCTGATGAAGAACATAATCACTTTTACCATATGGATAGCAGCCTTGTCTGTCACGCCAGTGATTGGTGTTGCCCAATCTGCATTCAATTTTGTTTTCAGCCATTCTTTGAAAACCAAAGGAGCAACTTATGTAAGTCCCCGCGATATTTATGATCCGGTAAAAGGGTATGGATGGGAACGGGAAAGTTTGCCGGATACTTCTCTCGCATCGCCAGCAGTGAAAGGTACTGTCAGATCCACGCCGCTTTATTTTTCAGTGAATTTGCCTGAAGGGAACTATGATGTGAAGCTGGTCCTTGGAAAGGATAAACAAAGAGCTGTAGCAACAGTAAAAGTAGAGAACAGGCGGTTGATGCTGGAGAAAGTGGAGACAGCTCCCGGAAAAACCACCACACAATGGTTTACGGTGCATATAAGAGACAGCATCATCCGGCCATCAAATAAAGTAGTTGCGTTGAAGCCACGGGAGCGGAATTACAGGCATTGGGATCATAAGCTGACGATCGAATTAAATAATGCTGCGCCGTATGTCCAGCAAATGGAGGTCCGGAAAAACAACGCGGCCAGGACGATCTTTCTTGCAGGTAATTCCACTGTAGTTGATCAGCCTGATGAACCGTGGGCTGCATGGGGGCAAATGATCCCGGCCTTTTTGGTGCCCCATAAGATCGCTGTGGCCAACTATGCAGAGTCGGGAGAAACGTTAAAAGCGTTTGCGCGGGAGAGACGCCTGGAGAAGATCTGGTCACGGGCCAAACCAGGTGATTACCTGTTCATTGAGTTTACGCATAATGATCAAAAGCCCGGAGGTAATCACCTGGATGCGTTCTCCGGTTACAAGGATACGCTGAGGTCATGGATCGCCGAGGCGAAGGCCAGGAAAGTGGTGCCTGTACTGGTGACGTCCATGCACCGACGGAGTTTTGATTCAACGGGAAAAATTGAGAATACATTGGGAGATTACCCGGAGGCGATGCGCCAGGTGGCGGCAGAAGAATTCGTTACCTTAATAGATCTGAATGCGATGAGTAAGATTCTCTATGAAGCATGGGGGCCTGAAAGATCGCTGAAAGCATTTGTGCATTTTCCTGCCAATAGTTTTCCTGATCAGCCGAACGAGTTAAAGGATAATACTCATTTTACTGCTTATGGTGCATATGAGTTGGCGCGTTGTGTTGTGATGGAAATCAAGAGAAAGATCCCTGAGTTGTCAACACAACTCCGGAAAGACTCAGCTGATTTCGATCCGGCGAAGCCTATGTTATATGAAAACTGGCAACTGCCGCAAAGCTCACTGCGTTTGCTGAGTAAGCCGGATGGTAATTGATGATGGTGACATTGAATGACGCCAGCATTACATGATCCACGCCTGACAGCCTTGACATGGCCTTCCCGGTAAATTAGAAGGCTGGTCGGAACTGGTGCAAAAAATAAAACGTCCGGCATATCTGCCGGACGTTTCTCACGCATTCTTCCTTATTTCTTTAACAATGAATCTCCCAGTATCTGCTCTGGTTTGTAGTAATGGAAGGTTCTGTTGTCACTCATTGCTACAAAGATGCCCCGGGGAAACGCCGGCCCCAATGGAATGGAGACAGACTCGCTTCCATCGCTTTCATGAGCCGCCACTTTTACAGTGCGAAGCACGTTGTGCTGATGCGGAGCGCCGGGTGCTCCTTCACGCGGGAATATTTTGAACTGATCTGCCTGCTGATCAGACACAATGATGAATCCGGTTGTATCGGACGTAGCATAAATGGAGATCCCTTCATGGTCACCCGCAAAACCTGTGTCTGCAAATAAGGCGAGTTCCTCATTCCCCTTTGACGGATCTGCATAATATTTTCGAACACCAACCTGCTCATCAGAATAATAGATGTAGCCTGCCTTGTCGTCGACAGCGATCGCCTCGATCTCTTTTTTACCGCTGTACTTACCGAACTTGCGAACAAGTGCCGCTTTTACATTTCCTTTTCCATCATCCTTTAGCAGGTATTGCCAGAGATATGTATTGTCGGTCGGTCCTGTTTTCCTGCCGGCGATGGCGTAAATATTTCCTGCCGGATCTTTATACAGGGAGATGCCCATCAGGTCGCGGAATTCAGGTTGTGTTTCACCTTCAAACACGGCGATCCCGCCATTGTCAACAGGTTTCATATCAGGAAGGCGGTAGATCCGCAGCTTGTGGGTAAAGCGTTCGGACGTGACGGCAATATCAACAGGCTTTCCATTCAATATTAACCCGTATTCGACATCTACATTATTTGGCCGCTGTAATCCACGTACGGATCTGACTGTATCAAGTTTTCCTTTAAGATCAAAAACAAAAAGACCGCCGCTTGAATCCTTATCCGTTCCCAATACCAGGCTTTCCGCCGGATTGGCATAGTTGATCCAGACCGCCGGGTCATCAGAGTCGTTTGGTACGGTGTCCGTTACAATAACAGGCTGCAGAACAGCCGGCTGTTCTGCTGTGGGTACCGTAGTATTTTTGTTGCCTGTTTCTCCACAGGAGATCAGCGCTGCGGTTAAAAAAGAAAATGTGGCTATTTTATATATCGGCAAATTCATCTCTGTATTATTTTTTTAGCAGTAAAGTAATTTCATCAGTTTCTTCATCGTCGTATTCTCCTTTGAGTACTAACCGGATTCCATTTGCGGTGATCGTAAATCCTCCTTTGTAAACATATTCTTTGATGCTGCCATCGGGTTGCTCTACTTCGCCTGCAAATTCAATATCGCCTTCGTCGGTCAGGGTGGAAAGATCTTCAAGATCGGCTTCCAGCTCGATCACTTTATTGACCATTTCAGGGCCATCACATTCTTCTATTTCTTCCATTTCTTTTAATTCGACTACTACCTTCACTTCATTGTATTCGATGCTGATCTCTATCTTGTCTACCTCATCGGCGTCAAGTGCGGCAATATCTTCGTTCACTTTTCCGAATAACACTTTGAAGCGGGCGAACTGGTCTGCATTTTCATGGTCCAGTTCCCAATCTCCATGTACTCCTTCCTCATCCAGCACTTCGTATTTGAATTCGAGTGCATTGTTGAAGGTTACGTTTGCTCCGTTCAAAGTTTGAACGCCTGTTACGGCCATCGTAATGCTGCGTTCATCTTTATTAAGAACATTGTCGTTGAAGAAATCTTCATCCGTTTCGACAACCACTTCAATTTCTTCCACGTCTTTGGGAAAACGAACCGAACCTTTGCCTGTGGCCGTATTGAAGGTTACGTTAAGATCAATGCCCTTGTCATCTGAATTGGTGCAGTCGTCAATTTCATAAAATGCTTTTATGCCTTTGATATAGTTCGCCGGGTTATCGAATCCTTCCCATTCCCTGATCTCAAAAAGAACTGTTACATCTTCTTTTAAAGGGGTGATCTTTCCGCCAGGATTTTCGCCAGACGCATCCGGACGATCATTCAGTACCAGTTTAAAACTGAATTCATCAGCATCCTCGGCATCTCCGTCGCCTTCGTCATCAAAGCGGATCACCTGGGGAAAGTTATCGCCGGTATTGGGCATAACGAGGTCATCATTTTTTTTATCGCAGCTCCATACTGACACGAGCAGCAGGCTGCATATAAACAGTTGAATTGATTTCATAAAAAGTTCGTTTAGATTATTTTTTTGCGTGGAGATCGAATTTCAAACCGAAGCGCATCCACCATGAATAAAATTCACGCTGGCTGATCACCGTTTTGTTGCCCATGTACGTTTCAAATGGTTGATTGGTGAGGTTAAGGCCTTCGGCGAATAGGCGGAAGCGTGGGCTGATCACATAGCTTGCGCTGAGATCCAGTTGCATCCTGTTTTTCACATAAAGATCTTCGGCAGGCTCTCCACCGATCTCGCTCAGGTATTCTCCGTTGAAGTTCGCTGCCAGGCGCACAAGTAACTTCTTCGATTCAAAAGCCAGTGCAATGTTGCCAACATGCGTGGCCTGACCCGGCAGGCGCAGGCTTTCGATCTCGTTCGGCTTGGTAGGATCAGCCGTACGGCTTTGCAGGTTCGCTTTTGAGTGTGTATAGGTGTAATTGGTATAAAGACTGAATTTGTTCAGGAAGCCCGGCAGGAAATCCAGTTTGCGCTGAAAGGCCACTTCCACACCGGTCAGGTTGGCATCATTGCCATTCTGTGCCTGTATCACATCAATTGCGGGAATGATCGGTGTGCCGGTTAACGGATAGGGTGAATTGAATAATACCCTGCGGTAGATGAAATCATCCAGATTTTTGTGGAAGATGCCTGCTGACACGATACCTACATTACCAAAGTAATGTTCCAGCATCAGGTCAAGGTTTAATGATTTTGTCGGTTTAAGATCCGCATTTCCGATCGTTGCTACTTCATCTTCGCGATTGATCTCCTGGGCGGGAATGATCTCGCTGAAATTTGGACGGGCATAGGAATAAGTAGCCGAAGCGCGGAGGTTGGTCATTTTACCCAATTCAAAACGGGCCTGTAACTGTGGCAGCAGAAAGTCATAATTAGAAGAGCCGCTTACAGGGATGATCTCCTGGAGATCACCTGCAGGATCGATCACCACATCTTTTGAATTGTACTTCACATTCGTTCGTTCATAACGAATTCCACCAACCAGCAGTACTTTCTTTAATTGGTGCCTTGCCATTAAGAATGCCGCGTATACGTTTTCCTCTGCCTGGAATGATTCAAGTGCTTCGTCAATTGATTTGGATTCCACGTCCAGCTCGAATAAACCCGGGTTCTGGTTAAAGAAGCGGTTGAAGGATGATACCTTTACCGGCCGGCCCATATTGAATCTGCCTCCCAGGATCGTTCCATTGTCTTTGATCGGATCTTCATCAAACTCGTTTGCATTTGGTACACCTCCATCGCTGCCATATGCTTCGCTGTTGATGGTATAGCTTTTCTTTTTGAATCTTGTTTTTCCACCGAATTTGATGGTACCGCTGCTGCTACCGGTTTTATAAGGAATACCGATCTCGAACTTGGCGGTAATGTTGCGGTCTTTTGCCAATGTATGACCATAAGCTACTTCATCAAACTCGTAATTGCTGTTGTCGTTGAAACCGGCAGCATTCAATACAGGGTATTTGCCACCCGTTACATCTAAGTCCGAAGGCATTCCTGCGATAAATCCAACTTCATGGTCATAAGGTGTATTTTGCCGTCCTTGTGAATATTGTCCTTCGTAGTTAAGGTAAAATTTGCGGAAGTTGTGTTTGCCACCGAGATTGAAAGAGGCGATGGATTGTGCTTCGAAGCGATCCTTCGTCAGTTTTTCGATTTCATCGTCTTCCGGGATGAATACATATCTTCTTCTCCATTCACGGTCGGTGAACCGGCTGTAAATAGACCGGAAGTAGATCTCGTGACGATTATTGAATTTGTAATCGATCGTTGAGCTTAAGCCGGCCCTGGTCCTGACTAACTCATAGTCGCGTAATTCAAGCTCATTATCCGACGGAGCATACTCCCAGTTATCGCTGGCGAGATGGTTGTGATAATAGTTGCCATTCACCATGATGCCCAGTTTTTCTTTTGCGCCAAAGCGCTGGTCAAACTGGAGCTGTCCCTGCAGATTTGGTTTGCCTGTGAGATGATTGTAACCGCCGGCGAGCGAGCCATTGATATGAGTGAACTTGTTCTGGGCAGTACGGGTGATGAGGTTTACGGATCCGCCGACTGCGTCTCCGTCCATATCCGGTGTAAGTGTTTTGCTGACTTCAATAGACGCGAGCTGGTCGCTCGGGATCGCATCGAGTGCCACAAAACGGACATCTGCTTCCGGTGATGGGATCTGTTCTCCGTTTATATTGATGTTGGTGAATTGCGGAGCAAGGCCACGGATCAGTACATAACGGCCTTCACCCTGATCGCGTTCGATGTTCACGCCCGGAACACGCTGCAAAGCCTCTGCAGCATTCGGATCAGGGAACCGGCCGATCTGGTCTGACGAGATGATGTTACGGATATTATCCGCATTTTTTTGTTGAGTCAGTGCTTTGGCCTGCCCCTGTAGGAAACCGGTGATCATTACATTTCCCAACTGAGCCGCATCACTTGAAAGAGAAACGGAAAGCGTTGTTACCTGGTTTTGCTGAACGGTTATCTGCAAGGTGGTGTCACGATAGCCGAGAAAGCTGATGACAACAGCAGCCTTTCCCGGCGGACAGTACAAGGTGAACTGCCCATTAAGATCAGCTACAGTGCCGTTAGTAGTTCCGGCAATTCTGACAGAGGCGCCGGCGAGCTTACTCCGGTTGTTTGCATCGGAAATAGTGCCCTTCAGCAAAGCTGTTTCGGCAGTCGACTGACTGAACGCGATCAGTGCCGGCACGATGGTGGAAAGAAGAAGTATCAGTTTTTTCATAAAAAACATTTTCGTCCGCAAATGTTGAAATGAAAAAGCAGGGATGCTGATCCTGGGCGTGAACAATAAGGCAACATGCCGGTTGGGGACGTATACAGAGCAGCAACAAGCATGTATCAATCGAGTTTTATTGTTTGATAATCACCGGATTGGAAAGCGGAGAAACGTACATTAAGGAATTATTACGCCAATGTTGCCGGAATATTTCCTCCGTTTTGAGCAGCGGTGTATCGCAGAGGGCGCAAAGAGAGATATAGCGGGCGATATTAGTTAAGCCACTAAGTGCCTTCTTTGCGCCCTTTGCGATATTCCGCTGCCGGCGTTAAGACACGGTCTGTACAAAAGAAGTCAGCGAATCATCCTGCCCGAGATTCAGCTTTTTCTTCAGGCGATAGCGTTGCACCCGCAGGCTGTCAGGCGTAATACCCAGCAAAGTGGACATGTCTCCCGAGCTTAAGTTCATTTTGATCAATGTCATGAGCCGCATTTCCCCAGCCGTCAGCCCAGTATATTTTTGCTGCAGGCTGGTGACGAAAGAAGGATGTACCTTGTCGAAGATCAGCCGGAACTCTTCCCAGTATGAATCCTGGGTGAAGCTGATATTGATCTTCTGTAACAACTGCCTGACCTGTTTTTTCTGATCGCGTTTATCGTCCCGGATGATCGTAGCGAGGCCTTGCTTCAATTCTTCCATCACTTCATTCTTTTGGATAAGATGAAGAAGATGGGAAGAAAGCTGGCGGCTTTTGAGATCGAGCTGTTCCTTCAAAGAATTCTCCTCCAGTTGTTGCCGCTTTAGTTCAGACTCCATCAGACCTTTTTCCGTCTCATACACTTTACTCCGGGTAAGATTGATCGCTTTTTCGTTTCGGATCTTTAGCTTTTGATGGTTGATCACCACGGCGGCTAGCAATGCGATCAGGATGAGCACGATGATGCTTGCCCAGCTCAATACCTTATTGGCTTTTCTTGCTGCATTCAGGCTCAGGATCTGCGCATTCTTTTTTTCTGTATCATATAAGGTTTGGAGCACGCCGATCTGGTAACTGTTTTCCAGGCTGTAGATGGACTGTACCAACTGGCGGCTTTTTTCAAGGTAGTGATAGGCACTGTCATACTGTTTGATGCCTTCAAAGTTTTGAGCGATATCACGATAGGCGCTTTGCAACTGGTATTTTTCACCGGTGAGAATGGCCAGAGCGGCAGCCTGCCTGGCATAAACCATTCCTTTGTCGTACCTCCCGCGCTTGCTCCAGACGTCTCCCAGGTTATTGATCACTTCGATCTGTTCGATCACCCGACCGGAATGCTGATATGCACGAAGTGAAAGCGCGAAATAATATTCCGCTGAATCGTACATGGCTTTGTCTTCGTAAATGCTGCCGATGTTCTCATAGATCTTGGCGGTAACAATCGTATCTCCTGCTGACAGGGCATAAGAAAGTGCAGTGCGTTGAAACAGGTAGGAAGAATCATATTTCAATTGTTTCTCAAACATGTGACCGATAAGGCCGTACGTTTCGGCTATGCCTGATTCATTGTTTTGCTTCTTATAAATATCGAGAGCTTCATCAAACTGCGAACGCGCCTGTGCCGGTTGCTGATTATAATAATATACCGTTCCAAGAATATTAAGATTGGCTGCCTGCCACGTGGGTTGTTGATTACGAAGGATCTTATCTGCCTGCAACAGGTGATCTACAGCCTGGGTATAACTGCCAAGATGAAAAAGCAGTTGTCCCATCTGTTGCAGACAATGCGCCTGGCCCACTTCATCTTTCTCCTGTATATATGCATTCATTTTTTCTTTGAGCAGGTTGAAGGCCGAATCAGCATGCAGGCTGGATAGATAAGGCTGACTAACGGGAACAATCAGCGAATTGGTTTGTGCCCCGGCAGAAAGTGATATAACCAGGCAAACCCAGCAGTTAACAAGGATCCGCGACCAGGCAGAAAATGTTTTCATGCTGCAAAAGTGGGCAAGGGAGAGGGGAAATAGGCGGAGGTAATAATTATTTAACACTGCGCGGATAAGCACGGATAAGCGCGGATGCTATCTTTCCTGCCGATCAGGTCACGGTGTTAACGTGTCGGTCAGCCGCCGTTCGCAACTGATCCAACATCCTCCGCCGGTTATTCCTGCGTAGAAGTATGTAAAATGCATTTGCACATGGATGAGTGGATGTTCATCAATGTGCAAAAGAATGTGGCGGTAAGCAGCGATTATTTCTTTCTTAAAACAACATGCATTGCCTTTTCCCCATTGATCTTTTCCACTTCATTAAAGCCGAGAGCAACCAGGTCAATTCCGTTCAACAGATGTTCGCCCTGCCCGAGCAGTACCGGCGATAATGTCAGTTGCATCTCATCGATATAACCGGCCTGTAAAAATTGCCTGACGGTGGATACGCCACCGCCGATCCTGATATCTTTTCCATTTGCGGCTGCCTTTGCTTTTTCCAGGGCAGATGCGATACCATCCGTAATAAAATAAAACGTCGTTCCTCCTTTCATTTCGAGCGGCTCCCGCGGATGATTGGTCAGCACAAATACAGGAACATGATATGGCGGTTCCGGACCCCACCAGCCTTTCCATTCATTATCCGGCCAGGGCCCGCGGATAGGTCCAAACATATTACGCCCCATGATCCATGCGCCAAACTGCTCCATCGAATTAAAGGCGATGTCATTATCCGGCCCTTCACTTCCGCCTTCCTTACCGATCATCTGGTGAAACATTTTGGTGCTCCTCATCCAGGTATGCAGATCTTCAGCCCCTGTGCCCATTGGCTTCGTGAGCGTCTGGTCCGGCCCCGCGCCGTATCCATCAAGCGAAATAGTAAATGCGGTTACTTTTACTTTGCCCATAAGAATATAAATTAAACAGGTCGTGTCAATATTATTTGTTCAGGAACATAGTTGAATGGCTAATTCAATGATCTTGTCCCTGACCTTGATACGGGTTAAAGTTATGATGAATAAACAGTATTATGGGGTGTGTGGGCGACAGTTTATATGTCATTTACGACAGCTTGAAAAGGTATGAACCTCAAGTCGCAAACGGCCCGCTGAATGTCTGATACTCCCTGCCACGGTATGAAATGTTCTTATCATCTTTGTATGGCATAGGACGGAAGTGGAGAAGCGACCACTCAAAAAACGGGCGGAACCGAAAAGCCAGACGAGTAGGACCAAAAAATATTTTATGTCAAATAATGCTGTTTCACTACACCGGGTGATCAAGACATCCCCGGAGAAAATTTATCGTGCATTTACAGAGCCTGCGGCCATTGCTTCATGGTTGCCTCCTTATGGCTTTCTTTGCACCGTTCATGAAATGAATGTAGAAACGGGTGGATCCTTCCGGATGTCATTCCAGAATTTTTCCACCGGCAATAGTCATTCTTTTGGCGGCGTATATGTCGAGCTCAAGGAAAACGAATTCCTCAAATACACTGATAAATTTGATGATCCCAACCTGCCCGGCGAGATGATCACCACTGTTTCGCTGCAGAAAAATATCGCCGGAACAGATATCAGGATCACCCAGGAAGGAATTCCTGCTGTAATCCCAGCGGAAATGTGCTACTTGGGTTGGCAGGAGTCTCTGGATAAGTTGACGAGACTGGTAGAGCCCAATATTCCGGATGCGTAATCCGGACAATTGAGCAGTTGCACGCTGGACTGTCTACTGTGTGGCGCAGCCTCCCCGAAAAGCAACAAAAGCGGCAGAATACCGGGATAGCATGAAAAAACCATCACTAAATATCCGGGGAAAAGAAAAAGGTATATTGTTTGCATGCGGATAGTAAATCTTTTTCTTAAACAGCAACGCCGCTACCATGAAAATAGCTCATACACTATTTGTTCTGCTTGTCATTTTTGCTTCCTGTTCCACTCCTAAAAAAGCACCTGTAAAGGCTGCGCCGACCGTCACCCGAGCTGATCTGTTAAATGGCGGTACTTCCTTCAGCAATGCCGTTATGCTGAAGGTTACAACAGAAAGAGAAGGCAAGGACGAAGAATACAAATGGCTTAAAAATTTGTATCCCGGGTATAGCCTGGTGAAAAGATCGGAGGTGCAGAGGGCGTCCAGGCATTATGATATTGTACGGATCAAAACAAAGGAAGGTCATCTGAAAGATATTTATTTCGACAGCACAAGTTTCGCCGGAAGACGATAGTTTTCCTCTTCACCCGGACTTTATATTATTGAAGTATAAGAAAGGTCAACCGGTAATAGGGTTGACCTTTATCCTTTTAATGCACCTCCCAAACGGAAGTGGTGCAATCCTGTTCCTTCCTTCATGAAAACTGCAACACTGCTCATCGGTTTTTTGTCTTCAAACATCTGCTACCCTACAGAAGACTGTGCCGGATATTGCTTTGCTATTCCTTCAGCCAAACCTCCCGGAGCTTGCACCAGGCAGGACTGAACATTTCATCGTCGATAACTGCACGTGGGTATGTTGCATAAGTATTGTGGAGGTTGGACTGTTACATTGATCCGCAGTAATCGCTATTGTTTTAGTTTTCCCGCTTTGCTCCTTGCCCATTATATGGTTTCAAAATTTCAGGCATTTTTACTGTTTCTTTTTGAATAAAGCGGGTGAAAACTGACGCCGGGATCGTTGCCGGTAAAATAGTAAACGTTGCCGGGAACGCTACCGGAAGCCATTAACACGTTTGTTGTTTTGCTGTGTTTATTGTCTACTTTTAATTGGATGGCCGGTTCCCGACCGTATCCATCATTACGGCTGATTCTTTTACAAAACACGATTGTATATGTCATATCCCGGAAAAGGATTATTCAGTTCTCTTCTGCTATTATTGATAGCGCCGGTAATCATTCATGCGAAGGTAACGTTGCCCGCGCTCTTTACATCAGGCATGGTAATCCAACGCAACTCATCTGCAGCAATATGGGGTTGGGCTGATGCGGGAGAAAACGTATCCATTAAATTCAATGGTAAAACCTATACGACCACGGCAAATAAAGATGGAAGGTGGCTCACAAAGATCAGGACCGGTAAAGCCGGTGGGCCCTATGAATTACAGGTGAATGAGATCGCCCTGTCGAATATATTGCTGGGAGATATTTTTATCTGCAGTGGTCAAAGCAATATGGCCTTTATGTTGAAGGACGCAACAGGAGGGGCAGAGGCTATTGCTTCGTCTGCCAACGATATGATCCGGTTATTCACCGTTCCAAAAGATATAAGCTTTAGTCCAAAAGAAGATATGCAGGGTGCAGCACCGTGGCAGATCTGCGGACCGGCAACTACGCCAAACTTTTCAGCTGTTGCCTATTATATGGCGGCGGATCTTCAGCAAAAATTAAAAGTTCCGATCGGTCTTATACATACAAGTTATGGTGGTACATATATTGAGGACTTTATCAGCAAGCCCTCGATGGATACCATTGAACGTCTTCGGCCCATCTATGCATCTATTGATGGCCAGGATGAAAAAAGTTTTCTGGCAACCTTGCAAAATGATCTTCGGAACAACTTCCCGGGTATCCGTTTTTACAATGCAGCAAAAGAGATCTGGGATACAGCAAAAGTCAACCTGCCTCAGGTGAACGACAATTGGAGCAGCATGAAATTGCCGACGCTTTGGGAAAAAGCAGGTCTTGATTATACGGATGGTGTGATCTGGTTTGCAAAAGAAATCTACCTGGCTGCCGATGATCTTGGAAAAGATGGATCACTGAGCCTCGGAAGGATCGCGGACCAAAGCATTGCATATGTGAACGGGCAGCAAGTTGGTTCCTCGCCAGACAGCCGGGATTTTGTAAGGCAACATGGGGTTGCCGCAGGCGTATTAAAAGCGGGCAAGAATATGATCCTTGTAAGGGTGGCTAATAAAGCGAGGAATGGAGGTATATGGGGGCCTGCATCAAAATTATTTTTTCAGACCGGGGCAAAGAAAATCGATCTGGCGGGTGACTGGAAGTATTCTGTTGAAATGGCAAAGCTCGCTTTGCATCCGAATGATATTCCCTCGTCGCTTTATAATGCAATGACGCATCAACTGATCAATTTTTCCAATCGCGGCATCATCTGGTATCAGGGGGATAGTAATGCAAACTGGGCAGACGAATATGAGGTGATGCTAAAGCTGCTGATCAATGATTGGCGTAAAGCGTGGAAGCAGCCGGATCTTCCTTTTGTCACGATCCAGTTACCCAATTATGATGCGCCGGGTAGCGCGGCTACGGCTCCATGGGCGATCATCCGCGAAGCACAATGGAACTCCCTTCGCCTTCCGTCAACAGGCGTTGTAACAACGATCGATGTGGGAGACGCGGGTGATATTCATCCAAAAAATAAAAAACCAGTGGGCGAACGCCTTGCACTGCAGGTGTTGAAGACAGTGTACCGGCAAAAGGTATTGGCTGATGGACCTGTATATGATCATCAAACGGTCGAAGGAAACAAGATCCGTTTGCATTTCAGGGATAATACCGGAAGGCTGTCCGCAAAGGATCCAGCGTCGTTAAAAGAATTTATGATTGCAGGTGATGATAAACGGTTCGTGCCGGCGCATGCAAGGATAGAGAAAAATACGATCGTAGTATGGAGTGACGCAGTAAAAGTTCCAACCGCTGTGCGTTATGCCTGGGCCAATAATCCTGTAGAGCCGGGATTGTACAATACAGCCGGGTTACCCGCATCTCCTTTCAGAACAGATACCTGGAAGATCGGGTTGGAGCGTATTCCCCGGTAAAGGAGTATTAAAAGATTGACTGTTCAATCGTTCTTGCCAGTTTACTTGTTGAATTTGGTAAATCAGCCTCTATCTGCCGGAAAACATAACCGGTAACAGGAATGACTTACACTTTCCCTTTGACGATCATATGTATGGCCACTACCGTCATGCTTCCTGAACGCAACAGTTTCTGTGATCATTTTAATGTACAGAAGACGTGCATGGCTTCATTATTGTTTACTGTATCGCCGTCTTTACTCATTCACTCAAAATGCATTATTATGAATGATAGATCATCGTCATCTGTAACACCGGATAAAACAACAATTGATCAGTTGATTGAGAAGAGCCGTGAATTAAAGGAAGAGTCAAAGAAGACGTGTGAACAGCTCCAGGCATTGCAACAGGACGCTGAATCGCTAATGGATAAGCCAAATGATACCCAGGAAGATTCACTCCAGAAGTAAAAATTAAGTGTTTTGTTTTGTATAAGCAGGTGGATATGCTTAATTGTTAAAATAGTTGTCTGGTAACCGGATTATTCGTTGTTAGCTGGTTAAGTTTGCATAAATGGTGGCTTGTTAGCAGTCTCAGCTGCTGGAACCCTTTCGTGGTGGCGAAAGGGTTTTTTATTTGGAGGAATCTTCGCCGCGCCGGTAAACTGTGGCGGAGGCAGCAAAGCCAATCTTCTTTAGTAACGTGTATCGACCGGTTGATGGGGGATAGCAGAAGAAACTATAAAGATGTTCTTCAGCATGAAAATTTTAGTCCGCTTGCATCACTCGTTTACATTGCGCGAAAAGAAAACGGAAATTGAATTAAATTCACCGGACGCTATTCCTTTAATGGTGTTCATCCGCTTGTTTATGAGAAATATTCTATTATCCGTTTTCTTATTATCCGGTATCAGTTTCCAGTTGTATTCCCAGGAGCAGAAGGTTTCCATGGAGGTAGACCTGACAAAGCAACGCTCTCCGCTTAAGCCGATATGGGCGTGGTTTGGTTATGATGAACCGAACTATACCTATATGAAGGATGGGAAGAAACTACTCTCCGAGTTATCTGCCCTGAGCCCTGTGCCCGTATATGTTCGTGCGCATAACCTGATGAATACGGGTGATGGAGCTGCAGCTTTAAAATGGGGTTCCACCAATATGTATACGGAGGATAAGGACGGGAATCCTGTATATAGCTGGACGATCGTTGATTCCATTTTTGATACCTATATCCAGCGGAAGATGAAACCGCTTGCGCAGATCGGGTTCATGCCCGAAGCATTGTCTACCAATCCGACGCCTTACCGGCATTACTGGAAACCGGGGATCAATTACAAGGAGATTTGTACGGGATGGGCTTATCCGCCGAAGGATTATGATAAATGGGCGGAACTGATCTATCAATGGGTGAGGCATTGTGTGGACCGCTATGGAAAGGAAGAAGTGGAATCCTGGTACTGGGAGCTCTGGAATGAAGCCGATGGATATTACCTGATGGTCGAAGATAAGATCGGCACCTATTGCAAAATGTATGATTATGCGGCAGACGCGGTAAAGCGCGCGTTGCCAACGGCAAAAATGGGCGGCCCGCATGCTACAGGCGGGGCCGGAGAATTCATGAGAAAATTCATTGTGCATTGCCTCAGTGAAAAGAACGCGGCTACAGGTAAGACCGGCGCGCCTTTCGATTTTCTCGCCTTCCACGCCAAAGGATGGCCAACATTCACCAATAACCGTGTAAGAATGGGTATGAGTAATCAGCTGAAAGACGTGAACAGACATCTGAAGATCATCAGCTCCTTTCCTGCCTTGAAAAATATTCCCATCATTATCGGTGAATCCGATCCGGAAGGATGTGCCGCCTGCGGTATGAAAACCGATCCGCAGAATGCCTATCGGAATGGTACAATGTATTCCAGTTATACGGCTGCTTCACTTGCGCGGATCATGGACCTGGATGAGTCTTACGGTACCAACATAATCGGTGCCGTGAACTGGTCTTTTGAATTCGAAAACCAGCCATGGTTTTATGGGTTCAGGGATCTTGCTACCAATGGTGTTGACAAGCCTGTGCTGAATGTATTCAGAATGCTGGGAATGATGTCAGGAAACCGTATAACCGTTTCAGGAGATCTGCGATATGATGCGAAATCAATACTGGAATCCGGAGTGAGAGGAACGGCTACAGATGTAAATGCACTTGCTTCCACGGATAAACAGGCCGCGTCGGTGATGCTGTGGAATTATCATGATGATGATATTTCAGAAGGTGAAGCGTCGGTCGAATTGTTGATGAAGAACATCCCCGCAAAGAAGGTGAAACTGTATCATTACCGGATCGACCAGGAACATAGTAATTCCTATGAAGTGTGGAAAAAGATGGGATCTCCTGAATCGCCAACTCCGAAAGAATATAGCAGGCTCGAGAAAGCAGGACAACTGGAGATGCTGGAAAAGCCAGTCAGCCGGAAAGTGATGAATGGAGAACTGAAGATAAATATTAAGTTGCCCAGACAGGCCGTTTCATTGTTGAAGATTGTTTACGAATGATGCGTGCATAGGGTTGTCAGGAGACCAGGATCGGCCGAACAGTCGTTTGAAATTCAGCAGTTTTCCCGATTTAGTAAATGGGTTTTCCTTATGCGTATACGTAGCGCAATGAACATGCAGGAAATTTGCAAAAAATTTACTGACTGTTATGAAGAGGATCCTGTACCTGTTCTTTGCATTACTTCCGATGATAGGTGTTGCACAGAAGACGCTATCGACCGGCTCTGTGAAAGGGCGTATTACTACCCGTGACAATCAACCCGCAGCATTTGTTTCAATAATTGTGATCGGCACTGACCGCAATGCGATCAGCGATGAAGGTGGAAATTTCACCATCAATAAGATTCCCGCAGGAGCGCAACAGTTGGAAGTCTCGCTTGTCGGCTACGAAACATTGCGTCAACCGGTAGAGATCAGGGAAAATCAAACCGCGAATATCGACCTTCAGATCACGATCTCCAACAGTCAGCTCCAGGAAGTGACGGTGACCAGTTCCAAAAGTAAGTTTGTTTTCAAATCAAGTGAATACGTAGCGCGTATGCCGTTGCGCAACCTTGAAAATCCGCAAGTATATAATGTCGTGGGCCGTGCATTGATGCAAGACCAGGTGATCATTGAGCGTACAGACCTGTTCCGCAATATACCCGGTGCGGTGCCGAACTTTTCAGCAGGCGGTTCAATGGGTTTAAGCATGCGTGGTTTTTCCACCACTATCGGGATGAGGAATGGTATGGCAACAAGTGCGATCGTGCCATTGAACCCCGCTATCCTCGAAAGGATCGAATCAATTAAAGGTCCTTCCGGAACTTTATTCGGCAGCAACCGGAACGTCACCTTCGGCGGTGTCTACAACTATGTTACCAAACGCCCGTATGACCAGTTCGGTGGTGAGATCAGCTTTGCCGCCGGCAGTTATGAGTTTGGGAGAATTACCGCGGATATCAATACGCCGTTGAACAAAGAAAAGACCATGCTGCTGCGTATGAATGCTGCAGCTCAATCGGAAGGAAGTTTCCAGGACCAGGGCTTTAATAAGAACTATACATTTGCACCGACTTTCTCTTACCAGGTGAATGACCGGTTGAAATTTACACTGGATATGGAGATGACAAGGGGTAATTATACCGTTGTTTCATTCGGGTTAGGAAATCTTGCCAATATCACCGCACGCAATTTCAAAGATCTCCCGTTGGATTATAAGAAGTCTTATATCAACAACAGTATAGATGTAAACAACGGTATCAATAACCTGCAGGCACAGATAGAATATAAAATATCTGATCAATGGAAATCTCAGACCAACTATTTGTATTCAGTAGGTTTCTATAAAGATCTTTACTGGACGGCGTTGAATATGATCAACGATTCGATGTTTGCCCGTGTGGTGAGAAATCAGACACCGGAAACCTTTGGCAATATCGAGATCCAGCAGAATTTTATAGGAGATTTCAAGATCGCCGGAGTCCGCAATCGAATGGTGGCTGGTATCGATTATAATTACAACTACAATGAATTGTACCGTGCAACGGTGAATTTCGATACGATCAATATCCTTCGTCCGACGCGTGTAATGAGCGTACCAGCGTTAGAAAGCGCTTCAGCCACACGTTTCGCCGCAACGAATACCGTATCAAAGAACGCAAGCGTGTACGTTTCTGATGTAGTAAATGTTACGGAAGACCTGATGGCGATGCTAAGCCTGCGTGTAGATCGTTTTTCTACAAAAGGAACTTATGCGCCCGCCACAGGGATCCATACCGGCGCCTACGAGCAAACATCCGTTTCTCCAAAGTTTGGCCTGGTATATCAGATCATCAGCAACCGGATCTCCCTGTTCGGTAACTATATGAATGGATTTGTTAACCTCGCACCAGTGACGCAGCCCGACAATACGATCCTTGAGCTGAAACCTCAATACGGCAATCAGTGGGAGGGAGGTGTGAAATTCGATCTGTTCAATACACATCTGAATGGCAGCGTAAGTTTTTATAATATAGATGTTACGAATTCCACAAGAACAGAACTGGTGAACGGGCTGAACTTTACCCGGCAGGATGGAACACAGCGCAGCCGCGGTGTGGAAGCAGAAGTTATTGCAAGTCCATTTAAAGGACTAACGATTGTTGCGGGTTATGGCTATAACGAAAATAAATATGTAAACTCAACTGCAGCGTTGAAAGACAAGAATGTTATTTTCAGCCCCAATCATATCGGTAATATGTGGATGAGCTATACCGTGCCTGCGGGAAAAGCGAAAGGACTCGGAATCGGCGGCGGCATAAATTATACAGGCGCCTCGTGGTTTGATGCGGCCAACTCTTTCAAAATTCCCGCTTATACATTGCTGAGCAGCACCATTTTTTATGATGCACCTAAATTCAGGATCTCTTTGAAGGGAAATAATCTTTCGAATGAAGAGTACTGGAACAATAACGGCTCGCCTCAGAAACCAGCAAATTTTATCAGCAGTGTCTCGTTCAAATTCTAAACATCGGCTAAGGAAAATAGTGGGTTTTATCCACCTCTGGCTCGGACTAGTGTCCGGGCTGGTGTTTTTTGTAATGTCCCTCACCGGTGCCATCTATTGTTTTCAGCCGGAATTATCAAAGCTTACACAATCCCACCTGATCATTCAGAAAGAGGCCAGGCCTTATCTCCCGGTATCGCAACTGAAAGAAATTGCTGCAGGAAAATTACCGGGTAAGAAGCCAACGCGTATCATCTATAAAGCCCGGGATGAATCCGTTGTTGTACATTTTATCAAACGAGGCAAAGAAGCATATTACTGGGCCGTGTTCCTGAATCCTTATACCGGCGAAGTATTGAAGGTGCAGGATATGGACAACGAGTTCTTCCGGTTTATCCTTCGCGGCCACATGTATTTGTGGTTGCCACAGGATATCGGCAAAACAGTTACCGGTATTAGCATGATCATTTTTACTGTCATGATCATCAGCGGGATCGTTTTATGGTGGCCGCGTAATCGTGGCGCACGTAAAACGAGTTTCAAAGTGAAATGGAATGCATCGCCTAAGCGATTGAATTATGATCTGCATAATGTACTCGGCTTCTATGCAAGCTGGATACTGATCTTTACACTGGTAACCGGACTTGCCTGGAGCTTCGAGAATGTGACGGCGGCAGAATACTGGGTATTCAGCGGCGGTAAGACCAGGCCTAAGCCGCCGGTTTTCAAGTCGCACAGAATGGATGATCCGGCAGCGAATTCTTCTATGATCGACCAGGTCCTGTCCATCGCCAATGCTGCGTATCCAACGTTTGAACATTACCAAATACGGTTGCCGGAAACGGATTCAGCTTCTTACCAGGTAATGATGTATCATGATGAGGGAAAGTTTACGCGCACAGATAATCTTTATTTCAACCAGTATACAGGCGAACGTTTTAAGCCGGTGAACTGGGGATTATATGAGGATGCCAATGGTGGCGAGAAGGCAAACCGGATGACGTACGATATTCATACCGGTGGCATTGGCGGCTTGCCTACAAGAATACTTGTGTTTTGCGCTGCGCTGATTGCCGCGTCATTGCCCATTACTGGATTTTGTATATGGTGGGGAAAAAAGAAAAAAAATATCCGTAACCGGAAAGAACAAACAACTTAGCCGGATATACGACAGCTTTTACTGCTGTTTCTTTAAGATCGTGTTTGTCCCGTTTTGAAAGAGGGTCAGGTCGTTTGTCCGGAATTCTATTCTGATGCCGAGGAGATCAAACCGCACCTGGTTAAATGCGTAAGGTGACAGTGGGAAGGATACCTCTTCCCGCACATCTTCACACAGAAGACCGTATTGTTCATCCAGGTATATTCTTAACTGCAGTCCGGACGTTTTATCGGTGTAGGTTCCGGCATATTCTTTTATCTCCTGCGCGGACGCGAAATAAGGAAGGTTGTCCTGTTCCGTGTAGATCGTTCTTAAAATGTCTGCATAAAAATTGTTATAAGGGTAACGTTCTCCATTTATGCAAATGGCGATGGCAATGTTGTTCGCAGTATCGTATACGGCAAGGGAATGGGAGCCTTTTGTATCACCGGCATGGCCATACAGGACTTTCTTATAAATGTTCACGGCCGTAAGGTTTCTCCCAAATTCTTCCTCCCCTGCAGGTAACATTTGTAATACGGTTTCGCGGCGTAGGATCTTTCCCTGGAAAAGCTGATGAAGGAATTTATTCACCTGCGAAGGTGTGGTAGCAATGTCGCCGACGCCGATAATATTCCTGTATAGATAATCTGTTTTTTGCATCCAGGTATTTTCCGCATAGTTGTAGGCGTAGGAACTGAACAGGTTTCCCGGTGTCATATCAGCTGATGCAAGATCTTTAAGACCGGTTGGTTTGATGATGTGCTTGTTTATCAGCTTGCCATAAGACTGCCCGTATCGCTGTTCCGCAATGTTTTTCAATAGATAGAACCCGGAATTGGAATAAGCAACACTGTCTCCCGGCTCAAATTCCACACCCTGCCGTGTGATCTCGTCGATGATCTCCTGGTCTTTAACAAGGCTGTCCAGCAACCATTTTTTATTACCGGACTTATGCCCGTAATCCCGCCTGATGCCGCTTGAATGTTCCAGC
This sequence comes from Chitinophagaceae bacterium, assembly GCA_040509495.1. GTDB lineage: Bacteria > Bacteroidota > Bacteroidia > Chitinophagales > Chitinophagaceae > Terrimonas_A. The sequence continues at coordinate 28,762 of JBEVKW010000438.1, forward strand.
AGGTTCCTGATGGAGATCTTTTCCGCATTAGGGATTTGCGGATAAAAGGCGGATAGTTTGTCTGCCAGGGAGAGCTTTCCACTTTCTATCAATTTCCAGATCAGTACAGCAGTGAATACTTTGGTGATGGAGCCAACCTGGTATTTGGAGTGGGCGTTAAATTTCAGGTTGTTGATCGCATGTTGACCAAAGGACCGGTGATACACTTCTTTTCCTTCACTGAACACCGACACAGCACCAACACCCTGGTTGTTCGCTTCAATATAACTGATCAACCGGTCAAGTTTTTCACGCGCTATTTTTTGGGTAAAGGCGTTGAAAAAGGGTACGGATAAAAAGAATAAGACAAGGATCAGTTTCATGGGATCTGTGTATACGTGGTCTTTCGGTGGTTCATTTCGGATAGCCCGTAATGACGGGCCGGTTCTCCATCGGTGGATTTAATGACAGGTGACTATTTCTGCGGGTTAAGCGTATCCATCTTCAGGTATAATGGAACAGAATACGGGTATCAGCCACAATACGATCTGTGCAAGTTTTAATAGCGTGGTCATAAGAGACAATTACTTATAGTAGTTATTGATGAAATGCCGGATTTTCGAGGAAAGGGTAATTGAACAGGAAGGGCAAAGATAGTAAAAGTCACCAAATGGTGACCTAATTTTTTTTATCCTCGATTTTGAAATAAATTTTTACTTTCATATATGAAAAAGAATGCCGCAAAGCCACGTGAAAGGAGCAAAGAGAAAAGTAAACAGGCGTTCCTGGATGCAGTCGGGAAGATCCTTAAAACAAAAGGATATCAGGCGCTTAAGGTGAATGATATTGCTGCTACGGCGGGTTTGGACAAGAAACTGATCTATAAATATTTTGGTGGAACGGATCAGTTGATGGACGAATATGTTCGATCGCAGGATTTCTGGAGCAATGTGAAGAGTGATCATCCTGCGGGTGAGATCACTGATGGAGGGAGATCTTTTTCAAAAGAAATGCTGTTGCTTCAGTTCGATTATGTTTTTAAAAACAAAGAGCTTCAGAAAGTATTGTTATGGAGATTATCGGAACAGCGGAAATCGCTGAAGAAATTGACAGCAGAGCAGGAGAGTAATGGTGAGTTATTGTTCCAGGGGATCACTGACCCGCATTTTGGAGAGAAGGCGGAAGATTTCCGGGCTGTGATGGCTATCCTTGTTTCGGGTGTGTATTATCTGAACCTGTATGCAGCGGTAAATGGCAGTGTGTTTTGTGGATTGGATCTTAAAAGCGCGGAAGGGCGCGCAAAGATCGGGGAAGCATTGAGTTTCCTGGTTGATGTTGTGTACGAAAAAAAGTAATGACGGTTACCAATCGTTAAGCAGCCTGAAACGTTCATTGCGGCTGTGGTTGGTGGCTTAAAACGCTTCGCCGCTGTGGAAATAGAAGCTTGATCCTTCAGAAGTAAATCCGATGTCGAGTCTTAAGAAAATGTCTTTCTTTTTGAAAAGCAGGTAGCGAATGCCGAAGCCGCCGGAATAGCGCATATTTGCGATACGCAGTTGGCCTGGTTTTGGTCCCACTACCGCGGCTCCTGCGAACAGTGCCGCGCCGAATCTTTTATGAAATGCAAACGGAAGCATCCGGAACTCTGTTTGTGTGCCGATCAGGTTCTTATCCCGGAACCGGCCCTGGTAATAACCTCTCATCAGGAGGTCGCCACCCATCAACGCTAGTTGATTAAAAGGTGCATCCCCATTTACAAAAGTTCCGTAGACCTGCCAGGCAATTGTATTGCGAAGGCTGAGCCGGTGGTAAGAACGCAGGTCTGCATTGATCACGTTAAACCGGAAATCACTTCCCCAGGCCGGCGAATACTGAAGAAAGGCAAGTTCTGCGAACAAGCCTTTCCGCACATTCAGCACATTGTGACGGGTATCGTATACAAGCGCAAGCCCCAGGCCGAGATTGGTAGATCCTTCGCTCCCCGCAGGTAATATGTGTGGTTGTTGTAGAGGTTGTTTGAAGCGTACATTCCATAATGCCTGGAAATCGACTTCAGGCCCGATGAAAAAATTCTTCTTTATTTTACGCAATATGCGCTGACGCAGGATGATGTTATTGGCATCCACAACCGCGTAGTTATCTTGTTTTGCATTAGCCCCGATGCCATAATAAAATAATGGAAAACGCTGGATGGTTGTACGGCCGAGAAAGAACCATTTGTCTTTATCACCGTAAATCGCGTTTTCGAGCATGGCCCCATATTGGGCTTTGAATGTAAAAAAGCCGCTTGCCTTGATCTCGCTGAGGCGGTTATTGATATCTCTTTTGGCGCGGAAAAGTTTGAGGATCGAGCCGCCCATTTCAACACCTGTTTCGGGGGAATAGCCCAGTGATGGATAATAAGTGAAGCTTGGCTGGTTCTCATCAGCTGTATCATTGAACACGCGGTTGATCTGGCGCCTGATGAAGGATGGCCGGCGAGCATTGGAATCGGCCTGTTGCTCCTGTGCCTGCGTTGTTGCGCATAAAGAAAGGAAGGAAAGGATCAAGAGCGTCAGACAGCTTCCGGCGAACTTTTTAGGACAGGGTTGTTTCACGCGGGAAAGGTAAGGCAAAATCTATAAGCAAGGACGTTCAGGTGATGATATCTTCATTGGCCATCGGTCATTTTGGTGATCCCTTGCTTTCGTCACTTTTTCGTTTATTTCATCCCTTTCGGTGCATTTTTGTCACATTTGTTCGCAGCGGCCGCAAGGATCAATTAATCTTGTTGAAAAATCAGCAGCGATGAAAATCAGGTGGCGGGATCATGAACTCATTTTTATTACCGTACTGGTCATTTCCCAGGTCTGCGTTTACCTGATGGAATTGTATGACGCGTCGCGTGGAATGATACAGATCGATTATGCAAAAGGCTTCCGGGATAACGGGTTCCCGTTCACCTACTGGAAGCAGGTATTTCTCCCCCAGATGGGAGCCGTACTGTTGCTGTTTGGTGCATATCTCTGTATCAATCTGCTGATCATTCCGCAGATCCGCAGGATCTCTTTCAAAGATGTCGAGCGTTTTATCACCGGAAAAATACTGATGGCGCTGGCTTTGATCCTGGCGACCGGCTTCCTGCTTGCGTTTGGTATGAACCTGATGTCTTTGATAGCAAAACCCTTTCTGTTCAATTATGGAGGCCACAGGTTTTTGTCCATATTTGGTTATAACGATCAGCCGATGACGAATATTTTTTACGGATCTACGCGGGCGATCGCGCTGGTGCTGATCTTGACGGCTGTGGCGGGTCTCCGCGAAATTTTCTGCTGGCTGATCCGGCGACCTTCAGGAAAGAGCGACTTCCGGGTGATGGTAACGAATAATATCACGCCCCTTATATTTCTCTACCTCCTGGTGATGATCCTGGTAAATCCTTTGCATGATGAATTTCTCCTGTACCTCGGTTGTGTAACCCCTGTATTCCTGGTCTATATATTTACCACGTTCTGGATATTTCCCTTCAAAGGCGACGCTTCGTTTTTTTTCCGGTCCGTTCTGCTTCGATTACTGCTGGCGACGTTTTCCTTGTCACTGTTTGCTGTTCTTTTTTTTCAGGGAGATGATCCGCTCTTCTTCTTTTTTGTGTACTGGGCGTTTCTTCTTTTTGCGGTCACACCGCTCAGCTGGCTGCTTTATATCCAACGAAGCAAACAAATACTGCAGTTGAAAGGTATGGAGGCTGCTCTAGCGAAGTCAGATGCCGATCTTCAATTGCTTCGTGCGCAGATCAATCCACATTTTCTTTTCAATGCATTGAATACACTTTATGCCACTGCACTCCAGCGGGATTCGGAGAGAACTGCTGAAGGCATTCAACAGTTGGGAGATATGATGAGGTTTATGCTCGAGGATAATGCGAGGGAGTTTATACCGGTCGATAAAGAGATCGGTTACCTCCGGAATTATATTGGCCTGCAGAAACTGAGGATAGTTTCGATACCGTCTATCGAGGTGGAAGATAATCTGGAAGATGTGCGGAGTGATCAACTGATCGCACCAATGCTGCTGATCCCTTTCGTGGAAAACGCGTTCAAGCATGGGATCAGTCTGAAAGAAAAATCATGGATCTTTATCAGGATGGAATATACCGCGTCAATGATCTGCTTTGAGGTGCGGAATAGTAATCACCCACGGGCAGATCAGCAAGGAGGACGAACGGGAATCGGTTTGCAGAATGTGAAAGCCCGCCTTGGATTGATATATCCACAGCGGCATTCATTGATCATTGAACAAAATAAAGAAGAGTTCAGCGTGAAATTGACCATTCACCTGAACAGCAATACCTCAAACTAAAGTTATGTTGCAGGCAATCGTAATAGATGATGAACCGAAGGCGCTTGAAGTGATCAGGGAGCTGACGCAGAAAGTGATCTTCATAGAGGTGAAAGGATATTTTACAGATCCGTTTCAGGCACTGGAGTTCATCAATAACAACCAGGTAGACCTGGTTTTCCTTGATATCAACATGCCGGATATTTCCGGTGTTCAGTTTGTTAAAACAATACCTGTGCCGCCGATGATCATTTTCACTACTGCATATAGCGAACACGCTGTTGAAGGGTTCGAGCTAAATGCCATTGATTATTTGCTGAAGCCCTTTTCCCTGTCCCGTTTTTTAACGGCGTGTAATAAAGCATATGCGCAATATCAATCCAGGCAGCAGACGTCAGCAACAGCTATACTTCCTTCCGTATTCATAAAAAGCGGGTATGAGCAGGTGAGAGTTGAGCTCGCTGAGATCCTTTATGCTGAAAGTAATGGAAATTATGTGCAGTTTGTTACATCACAGCAGAAGATCGCATCAAGGCTTACGATGAGCGAGGCGGAAGCGCTGTTGCCATCCAGTCATTTTATCCGGATACATCGCTCTTACATAGTTGCGTTTAAACACATCTCCAGAACAGACAGGAAAATGGTATGGATAGGGAAACAAGAGTTGCCTATCGGTGCCGCTTACCTTTCTGCATTCGATAAACAAATCAAGTAAAATGAAAAAGCTCACGTTGTTTTTGTTGACCTGCGGGTTGACCTGGCAATCCTTTGCCCAGACCGGTTCTTTGGCTGACAAACCTGGCGTACTGGATCGGTTGATGAAGGCATATGAAAAACTAGATCTTTTTAATGGTAGCATTCTTGTGGCAGCCGGTGATAAGGTCATTTATCAAAGTGGTTTTGGCTGGAAAAATACAGCGGCCGGCATTCGCAATGATGCAAATACTTTATACAGGATCTATTCTGTTACAAAAACGTTCACCTCAACCGTGATTCTTAAACTGGCGGAAGAACATAAGATCGCGCTGGACGATCGCCTGAGTCGTTTCTATCCTTCCTTTCCCAATGGAGATAGCATTACTATCCAGCAATTACTCAGTCATACATCAGGTGTTTATGATTACACGCGCGGAAACGATATGAAGGATCAGTCGGAACACGCATTCGTAACATTCCTCTCGTCAAAGCCACTCGATTTTCCACCGGGAAAAGGGTGGAGTTATAGCAATTCCGGTTACTGGCTGCTTGGCTTTATCATCAGCAAAGTGACGGACATGTCTTATGAAGATGCGGTGAAAAAATATATTTTTGTTCCCTGCGGAATGAATAATAGCGGGTTTGATTTCAAAACGATGAAGCATGTGAATAAGGCGACGGGGTACGAGACTTTTTCTGAGAAGTTCAAAACAGAAGCGATTGATATTGACCCACCGGGTCCTTACGCCGCCGGTGCAATTTATAGTTCTGTAAAAGATATGTATCGCTATTACCGTGCGCTTCAATCTTTTCAATTGATCAGTCAGTCGTCTTTGGCCAAAGCCTGGACTCCGGATTCTCTTAACGCGCGTTATGCGCTTGGCTGGCAGGTCGGGCGTTTCGGAGAGAAAGAAATGTTCTTTCATGGTGGTGGCGGTCCTGGATTCAAAAGTAATTTCGCAATGATCCCCACTGACCAGGTCTGCATAGTACTGCTTACCAATAATGAAAATGCACATCTCGATCCGCTGACGCGAATGATCTGCAATGTGCTCTTTGAACATCCATACAAGATCCCGTTCAGTGTCAGCGTAGATAGTGCCGTGTTGTCAGACTATGAAGGTTATTATGGAATGGATGGATCCTTCTCTCTTCATATCAGCCAGGAAGCGGGAAGGCTTATAGCCCAGGCAAGCGGGCAAAGCAAAACAACCCTGTTTGCAGAAAATGTAAATTATTTTTATGCACCCGATGCGGATGCATATCTGGAGTTTAGATCGAATGGTAAAAGGAAGAGTGATACACTTATCCTTCGCCAGGGAGAGCGGGTGTTAACCGGTAAAAGATATACGCCTGCCTGGGGTATTCTTGGCAGTGCAACCAATGCAGGTTGGGGTGATAAGCCGGATGAACAGATGTTGTTGACGGCCGGTCGTAAAAACGCCTGGTATATAAAAGATATTCAGCTAAGGTCTGGCGTGCTTAAATTCAGGTTCAATAATGATTGGAACATGAATTATGGAAAAGGTGATTTGCCGGGGCTGCTGAAATTAAATGGGGCAGACATTTCCGTTGAGGCAGGTATCTATGATATAGAACTGGATCTTTCTGATCCGGAAAAGCCGGCATATCTGTTGAACAGGAAGTGATCGAAAGGAAATGAGTTGGCCGGGGGCATTGGGATCGGTCATGCTGCAATCGCCTGCTGCTCCCCGCGGCCGTAAGTTTACCTGCTTTCTGTGCAGTGCAATTCGATTCAGGTTATTCACCTTTGTTTATACGCAAGCAATCGCAGTGCATTGATCACGACGATAAGTGTTGATCCTTCATGAGCTGCTACTGCCGGACCGATCGTGGCAAATCCGAAAATCGTTGCGGGTACCAGCAGGGCCACCATTCCAAGGCTGATGACGAGATTCTGGCGAATGATCTTCTTTGCCTTTCGGCTCAGCCCGATTGCAAAAGGAAGCAGCGACAGTTTGTCGCCCATCAATGCGATATCTGCTGTTTCCAGTGCCACATCGCTTCCTGCAGCTCCCATTGCAATCCCAACCGTACTTTTGGCCATTGCAGGCGCGTCGTTCACCCCGTCGCCGATCATGGCCACTTTCCCTTCCTGTTGTGCGAGGTGTTCTATGCATTGAACCTTTTGCTCGGGTAACAGTCCGCCTCTCGCTTCTGTGATGCCGGTTTGCTCGGCAATAGCTTCAGCTACTTTCTGGTTGTCACCGGTAAGCATGATCATCTTCCTGATCCCGGTTTGCTTCAGTTTCATCAGCGTATCTTTTGCTTCAGCTCTTGGTGTATCCATCACGGCGATCATGCCGATATAGGTTTTGTTTTGCTGGATCAGCATGGTGGTATGACCCTGATCCTCGGCTTCGCGGATTGATCCAATGATCCTGTCAGCAGGTTTGTTCCCATCCAGTGATTCAAACAGCGCCAGGTTGCCGGCAAAGACTTCGTTATTCCCGATTGCCGCTTTGATACCTTTGCCCAGTACAGCTTCCAGATCATGGGCGCGGGGAACAGCTTCTCCATTCAGCTTATCTGTGCCGTCACGTACGATCGCCCTGGCGATCGGGTGATCGCTAAGCGCTTCTACCGCTACGACTATTTTCAATAGTTCTTTTTCGCTGATGGAAGTATCAAATGACACTACTTTAGTGAGTTTGGGTTTCCCTTCTGTAAGCGTTCCTGTTTTATCAAATGCGAGAGCGGTCAATGTGCCGAGGTCTTCCAGCGGCCTGCCGCCTTTGATCAGTACACCGCTGCGCGCTGCGCGGGCAATGCCGCTCAATACTGCACTCGGTGTGGAGATTGCCAGGGCACATGGACTGGCAGCTACCAGCACTGCCATTGCCCGGTAGAAGCTTTTACTGAATGGCTCTTCAATCACCAGAAAGGCGAAGCAAAGCAATACGACCAACACCAGCACGGTGGGAACAAAGACGCGTTCGATCCTGTCCGTGAACTGCTGCGTGGGCGATTTTTGCGTTTGCGCTTCATTCACCATTTTTACCAGTCTTGACAATGTTGAGTCGGTGGCCGCTTTTGTCACTTTAACTTCAAGAAGATCATTCCCATTGATCGTTCCGGCGAATACGCGATGCCGTTCATCCAGCCCGGCGGTTTGTTCTGTACTGATAGCAGGATCGTCGATTGCAGACTTATCCACCGGAATGCTTTCTCCGGTTATAGGCGCCTGGTTCACACTGCCATTTCCTTTTACGATAATACCATCTGCAGAGATCTTCGTATTGGGTTTTATAATGATCACGTCACCTGTCTTAAGTTCTTCGATAGGCACTTCTTTTGTGTCATTTCCTTTTCTCAATAACGCAGTTTTTGGAGTGAGGTCCATCAATGCAGAAATCGATTTGCGGGCTTTATCCATTGCGTAATGTTCAAGGGCATGGCCCAGGCTAAAAAGGAAAAGCAGCAGTGCGCCTTCCTGCCAGCTTCCAAGAATGGCCGCCCCGATAGCAGCGATCAACATGAGAAAGTCTATCTCGAAACCGCCTCTGGCAATTGTTTGTATGGCTTCTTTGGCCGTGTAAAACCCGCCGAAGAGATAAGCGATCATATAAAGGATAGACGAAACTAGCGGCGGGATCCCGTCAATAAACGACGATCCATACCCGATGCCGATCAGTGCTCCACAGATCAGGCTGAATAGAAGTTCAGTATTTTTCCCGAACAATCCTCCGTGTGAATGGCCTTCTTCCTGATCATGATCATGATCGTGACGATGATCTTTACCAGCAGCTATGGATGCTTCAGATCGGTTTGATCCATTTTTTCCCAATCGCACAATTTTTGATCGCTTTCCGGCAGGTTGGGGAAAGGTGTAAAGCCTCTGTTCCTTCAGATGACCTGATACTTCGGTTTCATTCGTGATATTTGCATCAAATTCCACGGAAACAAATCCGGAGGAAGCAGCACTAACGGATAAAATACCCTTCTCAGCTTTCAGGGCAGCTTCGATAAGTTTGGTTTGTCGTTGGTGACGGAAACCTGTCACCTCGATAACGATGTGCTTATATCTCTTTTCAAGTGCTGCTCCGGCCTTCTGCGCAAGCGATTCCACTTTTTCGATAGAGATGATCTGCGGATCGTAGTGAAAGCAGAGCTGCGCTTCTGGGCTGTCTTTTTCGTCAACGATATGTACGCGTTCAATTCCTTTGGTGGACTCCATTTGGGATATGATGCGCTGCACACATGCATCTTTTGCGTCGGGGATGTGTGGGAGAAGTATATGGAGATTTATTTTTGTTTTTTCTTCCATTGCAAAAATTTGAGTGTTGCTAAAAAAATTATCTCTTAGAAATGCAAGGGGCCGTTACTAATGACCATGATCCCCGCCGGCGGGGTTGGTGATCTTGGCCAGTACAAAGAATGCACCTCTTGTTACGATCTGCGTATTGGGAGGAATAGCTTTCAGCACGGTGATCTGGGTATAACCTACTTCAGATGTTCCTTTGGCTACAGGTATTTTCTCAAACATGATTTCTCCGGATGCTTCGTTGGTTGCTTCAGTGTGGCTGTGTGAATCTGCCTTGTCGTCTTTTACTGCTGCATGCCCGGATGCTCGTTGCGGTCCGGCCACCATGAAAATATAATCCTGCCCCTGGTAAGTAACGATCGCATCATTCGGTACAGCCGGTGTTGTGATCTTATCCAGGCTGATCAGTGCGGTGATATTCATGCCATCGATCAGCCCGCTTTTATCTCCTTTTACCGTAGCATGCACACTTACCGCTTTGCTTTCATCTTCAAACGTTGAGCCAAGTGAGTAGATCTCGGCATCATATTCCTTACCGGGATTATTGGTGAGCGTGAAATGGATGCTTTGGTTGTCTTTCAGTCTGGGCAGATCTTTTTCATATACAAAGAGGTCAAGGTGAAGCTGACTGTTATCGACGATATCTGCAACCGGTGTATCGAGGTCAATATAGCTGCCGATCTTTACGGATACTGTGCTCACGATACCTGAGATAGGGGAACGAAGAGAAAGGGTGGAGATCAGTTTGCCATTTTCGAGTGCTGAAGGATTGATGCCCATTAACCGGATCTGTTGTTCTAATGCCGCTTTCCGCGTTTGTAGCGCTTTTAAGGAAGATTCAGCAGATTGCAGATTTTTCAGCGCACCCGCATTGCCTGCAGTAAGCTCCTGTTGCCTGTTGTATTCCTGTGCCGCCAGGATGATGCGCGGGGCGATGCTGAGATATTCTTCCTGCGACTGGATGAAGTCGGGGTTGGCAATAGTGGCGATGACCTGTCCTTTTTTAACGATATTTCCCGGCTGGATCAGTAATGACCTGATGATGCCACTGTATAAAGAGTTCACGGATGCTTTGTTCTGATTAGGTACACGCAGTGCACCATTCGCCCTGATCGATGCCGTTAATTGTTTTTCCTCTATAGGGCCGATCTCGATACCGATACTTTTTATCTGTTCAGTACTGAGCGTGGTTGTATTGCTGTTTGCATGTTCGTTTGTATGGCTTTCTTCTGTGGAGTTTGCCGGAGTGTTGCCGTTGTTGTTTCCGCAGGATGGAAGCAGCCATGCCAGGACCGCGAACATTAGCAGGATTGATCTGTTTTTCATTTTCCTTGATGCTTATTGATTGTTGAAGTAGTAAAGACGGATCACGGATTGATTATAGGCATTCAGACTTTCCAGGTAATTACGTTGGATGTCGATAGCTTGTGAGAGAAATTGAGCCAGTTCTGCAAAGCTGATCTCGCCGGCGCGATAGGCCAGAGAGGAAGCTTTGATGATCGCTTCAGCCTGACGCAGCCCGGTCGTTTCATAGAAACTCAGCATCGTGTTATTTTTTTTAACCTCTTTTTCTGCCTGGATCAGATCGGTTTTGAATACCTGCAAACCGTATTCGTATTGTTTTTGTTGGATCCTCGCTTCTGCCTGTGCCGCATTTACTCTGCTGCGATTTGCGCCTGCGCCGAACAGGGGAACGGCAACAGATACAGAGAATCCGGAGAATGGGTCGCTCAGTCCGTATAAACGCTGGCTGAAAAAACGTCCTGAAAATTCCGGCCGGTTTTCATTCTTTACTACGGCGATACCGGCATTGGCAATAGCAAGATCCTGCTTTTGCAGTATCATCAGCGGATGTGCTGAGTCGGTTGTGTATACAGGTGCCGTCAGTTTTTCCAACGGAGATCCGGGTGTGAGAAAACTGGTATCGGTATTTAATAATTGCATCAGCGATTGTTGCTGCACCTCCATATCTGTTGCGATCTGCTGCAGCATTGCCTGCAACTCATTCCTGCGGACATTTGCCGCGATGCTGTCAAGGCCGGGACTGTCACCTGTCTTCACCTTCAATACTGCCGCTTGGCTAAGGGAGTTGAAAATACTATCCAGTCTGCGGTACAGGTGCTGTTTGTCCTGAAGATACCAGAGTTGATAGTAAACAGACCTGACATTGCGTTTAATGTCTGTATTTACAACTTCTGTATTAAGTTCGGCGTATTCCAGTTGTTCCTGGTATAGATTACGTTGCGCTTTATATAAGCCAGGCCAGGCAATTGATTGGGAGAGCCCGATCTTTAAGATGCCTTTTTTATCACCCGGACGGAGATCCTCGTTCTCGACGAACACGCCCGTCTTGGGTAAAGCCCTGGATGTGTTGACCAGTGTTTTGCCCCGCTGGATCTGTTCTTTGTTTATGCCAAGTTGCAAATTATTCCCGGCGGCAGTTAATACCTGCTGGATAGTGACACGGGAATTACTCTCCTGTTGTGCTTCCGATGATACAGTAATGAATAGCCCGACGGCAACCAGGAAGTGGGTCACTGTTATTTTCATATTGCTTTTATTCTTTTTCGAGAAAATGATATAGAGCAGGGGTAATACGAATAGCGTGAGGAAAGTAGCGCTGACGAGTCCGCCGATCACGACGGTAGCGAGTGGTTTTTGTACTTCTGCGCCTGCGCCTGTTGAAAGAGCCATCGGTATAAAGCCAAGTGAAGCAACCATAGCGGTCATCAGTACCGGACGAAGGCGTGTTTTTGTTCCTTCATATACCCGTTGAAACAGATCATTCATGCCATCCTTCTCCAATTGATTGAATGTACTGATCAGGACGATCCCATTCAATACAGCCACACCGAACAGTGCAATAAAACCTATACCGGCCGAAATACTGAACGGCATTCCCCGGAGGAGTAATGCGAACACTCCACCGATGGCACTCATTGGGATAGCAGTATAGATCAACAGAGCCTCGCGCAGGGAGCGAAAAGTGAAGTAGAGCAACAGGAAGATCAATGCGAGTGCGATCGGAACTGCGATTCGCAAACGGGCTGAGGCCTGCTGCAGGTTTTCAAAGGTTCCGCCATACGTGTAATAATAGCCGGAGGGTAAAAGATCTGCGTTGGTCAGCTTTTGCCGGATCTCCTGGACGACGCTTTGCACGTCGCGGCCGGCAACATTGAACCCGACGACGATCCTTCGTTTCCCATCTTCCCGGCTGATCTGCGCGGGCCCTTCTTTGAATGTAACGGAGGCAACCTGTGAAAGGGGGATCTGTTTTCCCTCTGCAGTTGCCAGGAACAGGTTGCTCACATCATCGATAGAGGTGCGGTTTGCACTATCGAGGCGTACAACCAGATCAAATCTTCGCTCGTTTTCGAAAACCACACCGGCGGCCTGTCCGGCAAAGGCCGTGCTGATCGTACTGTTGATGTCTTCGATATTCATACCGTATGCGGCAATACGTGCACGGTCATAGTCGATGGTGATCTGCGGTAATCCTGTTGTACGTTCCATCTGTGGAGGAGTGACACCTTTTACAGATTGGATCACGAGGGCGGCACGGCTTGCGAGGCTGGCGAGTGTATCGATGTTTTCTCCAAAGATCTTCACCGCTACATCCTGGCGAACGCCCGTCATCAGTTCGTTGAACCGCATTTGTATAGGTTGATTGGCTTCAAAGAACACGCCGGGGATCACTTCCAGCTTTTCTTTGATCATTGCTGCGAGTTCATCATAATCTGTTGTGGTTGTCCATTCCTGCTGTGGTTTCAAAACAATGATCAGGTCTGTTGCTTCGGGAGGCATCGGGTCGGTGGGAACTTCTGCCGACCCCGTTTTTCCCACCACCATTTTTACTTCGGGGAATGATTTGATGATCCTGCTTGCCTGCATTGATGTTTCAACGCTTTGCGTAAGCGATGTTCCCTGCGGAAGGATACAATGGAACGCATAGTCGCCTTCACGCAGCTGCGGAATAAATTCTCCGCCCAGTTTGGAGAAAATAAATAATGCGATAATGAAGATGATCAATGTTGCGGTGACAATGGCCACACGGATGTTTACAGCTTTTCGCAGCAAAGGTGTATAGATGCGTTGCAGGAAGTTCATCATCTTATCCGACAGCGTTTTTTTATTCAACGGTTTTTTGGGAAGGATAAGCGCTGACATCATCGGGATGTATGTAAGCGATAAGATCAATGCACCGAGTATTGCAAAGCTCACGGTTTGCGCCATCGGTCGGAACATTTTTCCTTCTATGCCTACCAGTGTCAGGATCGGTAAGTACACGATCAGGATGATGATCTCTCCAAATGCGGCACTGCTGCGGATCTTTGAAGCAGATGCAAATACTTCGTCATCCATTTGTCGTTGTGTCAGTCTGCCGGTTGAATGGCGTACTGCAAGATGGTGGAGCGTGGCTTCCACGATGATCACGGCACCGTCAACGATCAGGCCGAAGTCTATTGCGCCAAGGCTCATCAGGTTTGCGCTCACACCGAAAGTATTCATCATTCCCAACGCAAACAGCAGGGAAAGGGGAATGGCGGATGCAACAATGAACCCGGCCCGTAAGTTGCCAAGGAACAGCACCAGCACCAGGATCACGATCAATGCACCTTCTATCAGGTTTCTTTTTACGGTATCGACTGCCCGTTTAACAAGATCTGTTCTGTCGAGATAAGGTTCAATGATCACATCTGCCGGAAGCGATTGTTGTATCGTTTGCATCTTTTCTTTCACACGGGTTACAACGGCAGCACTGTTTGAGCCTTTCAGCATCATGACTATTCCACCTACTACTTCTTTCTCGCCATTGAATGTAACCGCGCCATAACGGACGGCACTTCCCAGTTGAACTGTTGCAACGTCTTTGATCAGTACCGGAATTCCGCTGACCGTTTTAATGACGATATTGCCGATGTCCTGCAGTGATGAGACAAGTCCAATGCCGCGGATAAAGTAAGCATTCGGTTTTTTATCAATATAGGCGCCCCCTGTATTGGCATTGTTTTTTTCGAGGGCAGTGAAAATCTCCGGCATGGTGATGTTCATTCCTTTTAAACGATCAGGGTTGAGGGCTACTTCGTATTGTTTCAGTAATCCGCCAAAGCTGTTGACCTCAGCAACGCCGGGAGTGCCGTATAGTTGGCGCGCCACGATCCAGTCCTGCATCGTTCGCAGATCCATAGCAGAGTATTTTTCTTCCGATCCTTTTTTCGGATGTATTACATATTGATAGATCTCGCCAAGTCCAGTGCTGACCGGGGCCAGTTCGGGAGTGCCAATGCCCCTGGGGATTTTTTTTTCTGCTTCCTTGATCTTTTCGATGATGAGTTGCCTGGCGAAGTATATGTCAACATCGTCTTTAAAAACTACGGTGATCACTGACAGGCCGAACCTGGAGATAGATCGCATTTCTTCCAGGTCGGGGAGATTCGCAAGGCTTTGTTCCACCGGATAAGTAACAAGCTGTTCAGTTTCCTGGGCAGCAAGCGTAGGAGTGGAGGTAATGATCTGTACCTGATTATTCGTGATATCGGGTACCGCGTCAACGGGTAGTTTGCCCGCGCTCCACAGCCCCCAGCTGATCAATGCAAGCGTCAGGAAGCCGATGACGAGTTTATTCCTGATAGAGAAATCTATTATTTTATTGAGCATGACAGTTCAATGATGTGTAAGAAGGTGATTGTATCTGTATGTGGAATCGATCGCTGCACAGAACGGAAATCAGCATCAGTACATAGTATGAACCTGGGTATGCGCATCCCCCCAGGAATGCATATCCTCTGGTATTACGTGCTGCCCTGGGCTGATGGTCTGATGATCATCGATCATAAAGCCAACATGTCAGTAGATACAAATGGTAACAGAAAACCTGGCTACGAAGGGTAGCTGAAAAGGAATGGTCGCTTATGCCATTAATTGGGGCGGTTGCCAGACAGGAAGAGAAATAGAGATCAGTGAGCCCGTGTAACGGTCGGCATAAGCCGGTGCAAATGGAGGAATACCCTGCGGACTGCTGATCCCTGATTTAGGATAACCATGGGCCGCGCAGCAGGAGCATGCACAGAATGGCGGGCAGTCATCAGAACCATCTTCATGTTCGTGATGATCATCCTGAACGATTTGAGCAGACGCCTTACTGTCTTTCAAACCAGCAGACAAATCCTTGCAGGGAGCAAGGCTCACCGCAAAGATTATCATGGTCATGAAGCAGGCGAATAATCTCATCGGCGGTGAAGATAGATCAATTAGGCAAATCAGTATAATTGGGAATGACAACGGCGTTGCAAAATAGTCAGGATATTTTGTCGTCACCCGAACCAGCCTACTGTCACATGCTTCCGTGTATTCTCCCGGTGGATCACACGAAAAGTGGGCCTGTTTTCTTCAGGATACCACGCTGTTTAGTGCAGGGCTTCCCGGTGTCATCCCGTTTTTTGGGCGCCGGCGTAGGCTGCAGGTTAATGAAGGTTAATCAATTTGTTCTCAGAATGGCAAAAGCGGCCGGGTTTTCATTCAACCGTTAAAGGATCATAACCCTCATTAACGCTGTTTAACATGGCGTTCCATACCTCACAATTAGCTTGCCTTCAGTGCGGTTGCAATCTACTTTTGTTCTGTCATCGTTGCTGAACACGGCAACGGAAAAAAGAAAAAGTAAACCATACAAATACAACATTATGAAAAAGTTCAT
Source organism: Chitinophagaceae bacterium (assembly GCA_040509495.1). Taxonomy (GTDB): domain Bacteria; phylum Bacteroidota; class Bacteroidia; order Chitinophagales; family Chitinophagaceae; genus Terrimonas_A. Next base: position 44,736 of record JBEVKW010000438.1, read on the forward strand.
CCTTACCATCGCCATTGCCATCAGTAGTTTCCTTGCATTTGCTAATGAAACAAATGTCAGTACAGCAGTGAAAATAGTATTTGACCGGGAGTTTGCCGGTGCAAAAGAGGTTAGCTGGACGAGCGGAACAGGATTTTATAAAGCTTCATTTGTTTATAACGGGCAGCATGTGGCAGCTTTTTATTCTTTCGAAGGAGAAATGCTTGGCCTGGCAAGAAATATCAGTTCCCTGGATCTTCCAATGACGTTGCAAAGCTCACTGAAGAAAGAATACGGTGGACGCTGGATCTCCGATCTGTTCGAATTGTCCAATGCCGAGGGTACTACTTACTACATCACACTTGAACAGGCTGATTCGAAAGTTGTTCTAAAATCAGAGAATGGCAGCCAGTGGAGTGTTTATAAAAAAACTTCTAAGGCGTAAATGACTCCGTATCAGTGACGGGAGGTTGGTGACGGGAAATACAGTTTCATTTGGCATCGGTCGTTGATTTTTGCCCGCTCCGTCACCGTTCCGGCATCGAAATAATCCGCTAACTTTGGTCATGCTCACATCCACCATCGCATCAGAAGTAGACAGGATCAACCGTATTCCCGGAGTTGCAAAAATGCTTGAAGTGATCTGCCGTACGACCGGTATGGGCTTCGCCGCCATCGCCCGTGTAACGGATAAACAGTGGCTGGCATGCGCTGTTCGTGACGAGATCGATTTCAAGTTGAAGCCAGGAGATGAACTGGTGCTTCAAACAACTCTTTGCAATGAGATCAGGCAACATCAACAGCCAATCGTGATTGATCATTTTGCAGAAAGCGTACAATATGCGGATCATCATACACCGAAACTTTATGGTCTCCAAAGTTATATTTCCGTGCCGATCATTTTAAAGAGCGGTGAATTCTATGGAACACTCTGCGCGATCGATCCGGGCCCGGCAGTGCTGGACAATGTTAAAGTAAAAGGGATGTTTGAATTGTTCAGTGACTTGCTTTCACAGCATCTTGGAGCGATGGAAGAATTAACTGAAACGAAAGCCGCCCTCTCCGATGAAAGGTCCATCGCAGAATTGCGAGAGCAATTCATTGCCATTCTTGCGCACGATATCCGTACGCCGATCAGCGTGGTGCTGAATGGCTCGCAATTGTTACTGGAACATGAAATGACCAGCGATATGCAACAGCTTGCACAACTTGTAGAGCGAAGTGCGGGTCGCATTCGTGGACTTGTTGATAACATGATGGATTTCGCAAGCGGCAAACTTGGAGGAGGGATCAGCATTATCCGCGAAGAGGTGATGCTGCAGCCTGTTTTTCTCCAGGTGGTTAATGAGTTCCAATCGCTTTATCCTGGCCGGGAGATCAGGATGAATGTAACGGTAGACGGAACAGTGTTAGTGGATCAGCGCCGGGTTGCACAAGCACTATCCAACCTCCTCGGGAATGCGTTAAAATATGGACGGGCTGACAAACCGGTATTAGTGGAGGGCCGCAGGGAAAATGAACTATTATTTATTTCTGTGACCAATGAAGGCGATGCTATCTCACCTGTGATCCAGTCAGCTTTATTCAAACCGTTTGTTCGCGGTGACGTGCGTGCACATCAGAAAGGATTAGGTCTCGGACTCTATATTACTTCAGAGATCGCGAAAGCACATGGCGGAAGAGTGGAGGTGAACAGCAATGACGCAGCTACCAGGTTTTCAATCTACCTCTGAACAGACAATTGTTACATGTGACCTTGCTCATAACATCCGGGAAAACCCTGAAATAGTTGCGCTGTAAATTAGAAAGTACTGTGATTGAGTGCAGATCCATTCAAGAGCGTTTATGGAAATGTATATTTACAGTATGAAGCGAATTCTGCACATTGATGACGATCCTGAGTTAATAGCCATTGTGCAGCACATCCTGGGCAAACATTATACATTGCTGGGCGTGCAGGATGCTTTTTCGTTGGAAAGCGAGCTGAAGCGTTTTCAACCCGACATGGTACTGGCAGATAATTTTGCCGGTCTTCTTGAACCCGATTCCCCACTGATGAAATATGCTGGTGCGACCTCAATCCCCGTAGTGCTTTTTTCCGCTTCGCCCGATGTATCAGTCCGGGCAGAGGAACTCGGTCTCACAGGGTATATCGAAAAACCGGCAAGTATTTCATATATCCGCAGTTACGTAGAAAACATTTTCTCTCTCCAATGATGAATTAAGGTCACAGGCCCCGGTTTTGTAGTAATCGGCCGACAGCTATTTTCCTAATATGCACTACAGGTGGAAACAATCGTGATAGGTAGCTTTGATCAGTCAAAATTATCCAATCATCCGCTAATCTTCCTGAAATGACAACATGGCGCAGATACTTCCGCTCTCTTTTTATCCGTCACACTGATGGTTCAGCACCACTTACTCCACTTGGATCAATCTATCAGCCGATGATCGATATAGATATTTTTCGGTTCGTTATACTGCAGCATTTGCAGGCCGCGAAAGAGCAGGAACAGCTGGTCATCACCTATAATGAATACCAGGCATTGATGATTGATGAACTTCGTTTCGGAGGATGCGAGGTGATCTTACAGGTGGATGCCAATGGTACATTGTGTTACAGCATTGGTGCAGACACTCCGGGAAAAGTAGCTTGAACGCGTATTGGCCTACGGGTGAACCGGTGTTCCAGGACCGGCTGGAACGCTCAGCTTTTTAATGTACCCGTTAACCTGCTTACTTCTTCCATTAATTCCCGCATTTCAAATGGCTTTGCAATAAAGCTATCTGCGCCGGCATCTAGCGATACCTGGGAACCGTCAGGGCTTGCAGACATAGCGATGATCTTGATATCTTTCCCCGCTTCGTCCTCTCTCACCAATCGGGTTAACTCATCTCCGGAAAGAACCGGCATCCATAGATCCACAAGTAACAGATCGGGAGAATGAGTGCGGATCAGCTGCAGAACTTTTGAACTATCAGGTTCTGCGATCGTATTGTAATGTCTGCTAAAGATCAAATCGAGTACTTCCAGTATAGTAGGATCATCATCACAGATGAGTACAGTCTTTTTTTTCATGTTAATTGTTCGGTCTTGAGTCGGTGGTTGTATATCAAAACGATCACCAAACCCGTTTGTTGTTCGTTTTTTACCGGCCTGAAGTATATTTCTGTTTGTAACGGGGCGGGCATTGCCGGAAATCGGGCTCGCGCATCGATGATCGGCAAATTAATGCCCATCCGGAATGTAACTCACTGGTAAATGCCGCTATAGTACGGCATTCTTTTAGCCGATTTATGTAAACATCTGTTATGGAAGATCAATTCATCAAAAAATACTGGGAACAGGAGAATACGCTGTTTTATCTTCATTTTCATAACGCGAGGGCGGTGAGACAGATCGAATTAACTCCGGATAAAAAAGTGTACTTATCTTCAGAACAGCCAGCTGCTGATGATACTACACTATACGATCAATCAATAGATGATCTTGATCTCGACGGAAAAGATTTTATAACGGAGAAAGAATTTGAGCAAATATGGGAAAAAGGCAAACCCGGCATGGTGCAAATGATTGAGAGAAGGGTTACCCAGATCCCGGGAATGGGCTAGCCGTTGTCAATTTTGCGCGTCATTGTTGATATTTTCCGGGAAAGACCGCTTTTAAAGCTTATCTTCATCGAAGTACAGAAGAGTTCTTCACCAATTCGTCATCGACTGTTCCAATATCCTCTTGTGATTCTATAAAGCTGCCTTCTCTTTACGCTTGTTGCAGTTCCTCTGTTACCCTGCCATCGCTGATATATTCATTTCCAGGCGCGTCTTATTCGCCGTGTATCCAGCTACGGTACAAGATACCCTTTGAAAACAAAAATAAAATCAATATGAGATCTAATTCAGACATTACAGTTGCCAATTTCAGGGAATCCGCCGTTAGAACATTTTTATTCTTTTGGTATGATTTCGAGTTGAAAGTGAAAAACCTTAACAGGCAGGAAGATGAAAGTGTGTTTCAGCAATTAAGGATCCGGTATGCGGAAGCGTTAAAGACTTCCCTGCAACAAAAGGTTGAAACATTACTGAGTAATTTTCAAGGGAACAAGAGTGGCTTACAGGTTTGTTTGGCAGACCAGGTATCTCATAACGTTTCTGCATTCATGGTCAGAGTAAGTGCTTTGTGATTGAAGACTTAGAGTGACTTTACCTGGATCTGATCTGTGTTATTGCATGTTGTTCGCTCCGGATCAACTGAGCTATTTCTAACGTTTTAGACGCTTGTTTCCCGAATACTTCCTGATATTCCAGGTATGATGTTGATAATTTGGCCAGGAGGTAATCAGCCCATGGCTTTGACATAATACTTCGTATGATATTTTATAAAAACGATCTGAATTTTTTGCATTACCGGTGGGTACCGGAAGTAGATGAAGAAGGTACTATTTATTCCGGAGGACCAACCCGCCGGACATTCGACCCGTTCAATGGCAACCAGGTACTCTTCCTGATCAATTGTTATGGTTACGAATCGGGTAACCTGACATTGAAGCAGGTGCATGAGATAGAAAATAAGATTGCCTATAATCTTCCAACCGGCTTAAAAAGTGAACGGTCTGTTTTTAACTGGATAGTTGAACAGGTGCTTGATAAAGCCGACAGAGCAACCAGTTAATATGCTCCTTCTTAGTGGATCAGGCGATGTTTTATTTCTCACTGATAAATAATATGCTGCCCTTTTCATTTTTCTCCGTCCGTTCCTGCATTCGTACGTTAATGAAGGTTAATTGCAGTGGCCTTTTTCGTCGAAATTCTCCCGTTTTGTCGTCTCCGGTTAATAAATCATAACGCTCATTAACGCTGTTTAACATGGCGTTCCATCCTTCACAATTGCCTTGCCTTCAGTGCGGTTACGTTATACTTTTGTCCTGTCATCGTTGCTGAACACGGTAACGGAAAAAACAAAAAGTAAACCACACAAATACAACATTATGAAAAAGATCATCCTCACCATCGCAATCGCTATCAGCGGTTTCCTCGCATTCGGTAATGAAACAAAAGTTAATACTGCGGTCCAGAATGCATTCAACAGGGAGTTTGCGGGTGCAAAAGAAATTAACTGGACAAGCGGGACAGGCTTA